>JBFXBH010000004.1:0-69879 GCA_050183355.1 Vicinamibacterales bacterium
CGATTCTCGGGATCTTCTCGTGCCTGCTGCTGATGCTGTCGCTCCCGGTGGAGAACTGGTACCGGCTGTTCGGCTGGCTCGCGCTCGGGCTGGTGGTCTACTTCGCGTACAGCCGGACGCACAGCGAACTGCGCCGGCGGAACGGAGCGGCGTGAGCGCGCGGCTGCTGGACGGCCAGAAGCTGGCGGCCACGATCCAGGACGAGATTCGTCCGGCGGTGGCGGCGTACACGGCGCGCGTCGGGCAGCCGCCGGGGCTGGCGATCGTGCTGGTCGGCAACGACCCGGCGTCGGAAGTGTACGTGCGCAGCAAGGTGCGGACGGGGCAGGACGTCGGCTTTCGTGTGGACCTCGAGCGTCTCCCCGCCACGGCCAGCCTCGCCGAGGTGCTGGGTCTGGTGGCCAGGCTCAACGCCGACGACCGCTACGACGGCATCCTCGTGCAGTCGCCGCTGCCGGCGGCCCTGGGCAAGCGGGCGGAGCAGCAGGTGTTTGACGCGATCGACGTCGGCAAGGACGTGGATGGATTCAGCCCGGCGGGTGTGGGCATGCTCGTCCAGAATCGCGCGACGATCGTGGCCGGCACGCCGTCCGGCGTGATCGAGCTGCTGGAGCGCGAAGGCATCCCGATCGCGGGCCGGCACGCCGTGGTCATCGGCCGCAGCGACATCGTCGGCAAGCCGATGGCGCTGCTGCTGCTGCATCGCCACGCGACGGTCACGATCTGCCACTCGAAGTCGACGGACCTGCCGGGACTCTGCCGGCAGGCGGACATCCTCGTCGCCGCCGTCGGGCGGGCCGGCCTGGTGACGCCGGATTTCGTGAAGCCGGGCGCCACGGTCGTGGACGTGGGCGTCAATCGCGTCACGGACCGCGCGGAAGCCGAGCGTATCCTCGGCCCCGCGCACCCGCGCTTCGCGCTGTTCGAGAAGAACGGCTCGGTGCTCGTGGGGGATGTCCACCCGGACGTGGCGAAGGTGGCCGGTGCGCTGACGCCGGTGCCCGGAGGGGTCGGGCCGCTGACGATCGCGATGCTGATGCGCAACACGATGGCCGCGGCCCTGGCCCGGCATCCGGCCTGACGGACGGACGCGTGGCGGCCCCGGCGCGCATCGGCCTGACGGGCGGCATCGGTACCGGGAAATCATTCGTGCTGCGCCACCTCGCGCGGTGCGGCGTACCGACCCTTGATACCGACGACGTCTCGCGTGACGTGGTGCGGCCGGGCACCCCGGCCTTCGCGGCGGTCGTCGCGCGGTTCGGTCCGGCGGTCCTGGAGGCCGGCGGCGCCCTCAACCGGGCCGAACTGGCACGAGTGGTTTTCGCTGATGCGGCGGCCCGCCGGGACCTCGAGGCCATCGTCCATCCGGCCGTCTGGCAGGCGGTGGACACGTGGTTTGCCGGACAGCCCGCGACCGGCGTGGTCGCCGTGCCGCTCCTGTTCGAAACCGGGGCGGAGGCCCGCTTCGATCGCGTGCTGCTGACGGACTGCCCGGTGGAGACGCAGGTCGCCCGGGTGATGGCGCGGGACGGGCTGGCGGCGGACGCGGTGCGGGCGAGGGTGCTGGCGCAGATGCCGGCGCCGGAGCGCCGGCGCCGGGCGGATGCCGTCGTCGACACGTCCGGCACGCCGGACGAGACCATCGGGAACCTCGCGGCCGTGTGGCGCGCGTGGGGGCTGCCCGCGCTCGTGCCGGCAGACCGGTAGAGACGGGCGGAGCGGGAGCGCCGCGGCAGCGGGGGCCACCGCGGCGTGCTCAGCCGACGGCCGTTACTTGATTTCGAACCCGTCCGCGGTCTTCTCGCGGTGCGCCATGTGGCAGGCCTGACAGGTGCCCCCCATGTCCTTCAGGGCGGCCTGGATGCCCTCGGCGCTCGACAGGTTCGCGCTGACGTTCAGATCGGCGACGGCCTTCGCGCCGGCGTCGGCGAGCTTGATGGCGTCGGGCGCGCCCTTGCCGTTCCAGAAGCGCAGCGTGACGGCAAACGCCTCCTTCGCGACCTCGCCCTGCTTCTTGGCGAGTTCGAAGTCCTCCGACGCACCCGGTTTCCCGAGGGTCGCCATCACGCCGCCCAGATCCTTCATGGCCTTCTGGTACTCGGCGGATGGTTTCTCAGCAGCGCGGACAGCCGCGATCATGCTGGCGATGAGCAGACAGGTGGTGGCAAGAGACAGCCGGCGCATGTAGTCCTCCTCAGGCGCACAACGTCGGTGCGCGCGGACAGAAACAATCAGAACGCGCACAGCCTAGCCAACTTACGGGCGCGGGCCAAGCCGAAAGATCCCGCGCCCGCCGTGGATAACTTCGCGCTACTCGGAGAGGGCGCCGCGCGCCTGGCCGGCCCGTTCCTCGACGAAGGTGTTCCATTCGTGGCACTGGGGACACTGCCAGAGGAGTTCCGTGCTGCGGTACCGGCAGCGGGTGCATACGTGGGGGTCGAGGTAGAAGACGGCCTCGCGGGCCAGCACGACGTAGCGGGCCACCAGGGCCGGGTCGAAGCCGACGGTCGCCAGCACCTGCCAGATCGCCTGGTGCACGCGCATCCCATGCGGATGGTGGGGCAGCGCATCCATCAGCGTTTCGAAGGCCTCGACCGTACGGCCGGCGTCCAGGTCGTGGCCGGCGAGCGCGAGCCGGGCGCGCCAGTCCTGCGGGTGCGCGTCGATCAGTGCCCGGCAGAAGGCGGGAAACCGGCCGGGCGTACCATCCTCCCGCCAGGCGGACTCCAGCCGATCGAAGACGAGGTGCGCGCGCTCGGGCACGGCGGCGGCCAGCGCCTCCCACGCGGCGATGGCCGGCCGCAGGTCGCCGCGGCGGCGCCGGACGTCCCCCAGGTTCAGATACGCGGGGGCGGTGCGTGCGTCGATGTCGATCGCCCGCTCGAAGGCCTGCAGGGCCGGACCGTCGGCGCCGGCCTGCAGGTGCGCCTCGCCGATCTCGTTCTCGAGGAACGCGAGAATCTCGAGGTTCCCCGGCCTGGAGGCGCCGTCGATCTGTGCGATCTGGCGGCGTGCCGCCGCGGCGTCCTCCCACTGGTGCTGGTCCTCGTGAAGCTTCTGGAGGTTGACGAGCGCGTGCCGGTTGGCCGGGTCCAGCGTCAGGACCTCGCGGAACGCCTCGGCCGCCCGGTCCACGAACCCGCCGCGGCGGAAGTCGAGCCCCAGGCACAGCAGGATGTGCGCGTGTTCGATCGGCCGGAGCCCGGCCCGCTGCAGCAGCGACTGGTGGGTGTTGATGGCGCGGGTGACCTGACCCTTCTCGCGGAAGAGGTTGCCGAGGATCATCTGCACTTCGAGCGCGTCGGGCTCGGTCGACGCCGCCTGGGTCAGCTCGTCGATGGCGTCGTCGATGCGGCCGGCGACCAGGAAGTGCAGGCCCAGCATGTAGTGGGGCGTGTCGCGCAGGCGGCGCCGGTCGAGCCACCGTCCGTCGCGGAGCTTGTAGCGTTCCCAGGCCTTGCCGCTGAAGATGCCGGCCAGCAGGGCCAGCAGGGTCGCGAGGAGCCAGAACTGCGCGCTGAACTGCACCGCGGATGCCTGCAGCCTAGATCAGTTCGGTGCCCCAGAGGTCGTGCAGGTGCAGCACGCCCTCCGGTCGCCCGGCGTCGCCGACCACGACGACGGACGTGATCTTGCGGCGCTCGAGCACGTTCAGCGCCTCCGCCGCGAGCACGTCCGGCCGCAGGACCACCGGGCGGGCCGTCATGATGTCGCGCGCCCGGCGGGTCAGCAGGTCCGCCGTGCCGACCATGTGGCGCCGCAGGTCGCCGTCCGTGATGACGCCGGCGAGCAGGCCCGCGTCGTCCACCACGCAGGTCATGCCGAGGCCCTTCCGGGAAATCTCGTAGATCGCGTCGGGCACCGGCGCGTCCGGCCCGACCGACGGCAGCGCGTCACCCGTGTGCATCAGGTCGGCGACGCGCATGAACTGCTTGCCGAGCTTGCCGCCCGGATGGAGCGAGGCGAAATCCTCCACGCGGAAGCCCTTCGCCTGGAGCACCGTCATCGCCAGCGCGTCGCCCATCGCGAGCGCCGCCGTGGTGCTCGCCGTCGGCGCCAGGCCGAGGGGGCACGCCTCGGCCGACACACCGCAGTCCAGCACGGCATCGGCGGCGCGGCCGAGCGTGGAGGCCGGCGCGCCGGTCAGCGCGACGAGCGACGCGCCGAGGCGCTTGATGGTCTGCAGCAGGCGGAGGATTTCGTCGGTCTCGCCGCTATGGGAGAGCGCGACCACGACGTCGTCGGACTGGATGGCGCCGAGGTCGCCGTGGAGGGCCTCCGCCGGGTGCAGGAAGAAGGCGGCCGTGCCCGTGCCGGTCAGCGTCGCGGCGAGCTTGCGGCTGATGATGCCGGACTTGCCCATGCCGGTGACGATGACGCGGCCCCGGCAGGCGGCGACGAGCCGCACGGCCTCGTCGAACGACGGGCCGATGCGGTCGACCAGCGCGCGGATGGCGGCGGCCTCCGTTTCGAGCACGCTCCGGGCGAGGTCGCGTCCCCCGGGCTGGGGCGCCGGCGGGGGCGTCATGGCGCCGTCTCCGCCGGGCAGGGAGGCACGCGGTGCAGCGCGAGCAGACGGGTCAGCAGCGGCTCCAGCCGGTCGAGGCGGAGTGCGTTGGCGGCGTCGCTCTTGGCGCGCCGGGGGTCGTCGTGCACTTCCATGAACACGCCGTCGACGCCCGCCGCGACGCCGGCCGAGGCCAGCGGCTCGATGTACTCGGCCAGGCCGATCGTGACGCCATCGCCCGCGCCCGGCAGTTGCAGGCTGTGGGTCACGTCGAAGATGACGGGGTAGCCTAGCGCCCGCAGCATGGGGAACGCCCGCATGTCGACGACGAGGTTGTTGTAGCCGAACGTGGTGCCGCGTTCGGTCACCGTGACGGCCTGATTGCCCGTCGAGGCGACCTTCGCGAGGGCGTGCCGCATGTCGTTCGGCGCGAGGAACTGGCCCTTCTTGATGTTGACCGCCCGGCCGGTGGCGGCGGCCGCGAGCAGCAGATCCGTCTGGCGGCACAGGAAGGCCGGAATCTGCAGGATGTCGACGACCTCGGCGGCCGGCGCGGCCTGCGCCGCCTCGTGGATGTCGGTCAGCACGGGCAGGCCGCTCCGCTCGCGGACCTCGGCCAGGACCCGGAGACCGTCGGTGATGCCGGGGCCCCGGAACGACGTCACCGAGGTCCGGTTGGCCTTGTCGAACGACGCCTTGAAGACGGCGGGCACACCCGCGCGCGCCGCGATCTCGCGGATGGCCAGGGCCATCTCGACCGCGTGCGCCCGGCTCTCGATGACGCACGGGCCGAGGATGAAGGGGAGGGAGCCGTCGCCAAACGTGACGGACCCCGCGGAGACGCGCTGCACGGGCGCCATTATCCGGCGACGGCCGCCTGCACGGTGCCGGTCTTCCGCCGGTAGCTCGCCTCCACGAAGCTCGCGAAGAGCGGGTGCGGCTTCAGCGGGCGGGACTGGAACTCCGGGTGGAACTGGACGGCGACATACCAGGGGTGGTCCGGGATCTCGGCGATCTCGACGAACTTGCCGTCCGGTGAGCGGCCGGAAATCTTCATGCCCTTTGTCGCGATCGCCTCCTCGTAGAGACAGTTGAACTCGTACCGGTGGCGATGGCGCTCGTGGATCAGGTCCGTGCCGTAGATGGCCCGGGCGCGCGACCCCGGCGCCAGCGCGCAGGCGTACTGGCCGAGGCGCATCGTGCCGCCGAGCTCGTCCACGCCGAGGAGATCCCGCAGCTTGTAGATCACGTTGTACGGCGTGTTCTCGTTGCACTCGGTCGAGTCGGCGCCGTCGAGCCCGCAGACGTTGCGGGCGAACTCGACCGTGGCCCACTGGAAGCCGTAGCAGATGCCGAAGTAGGGCACGCCGTGTTCGCGGGCGTACTGCGCGGCCTTCATCATCCCGCGCGTGCCGCGCAGCCCGAACCCGCCGGGGACGAGGATGCCGTGCGAGCCTTCGAGGAGGGCCGAGCCGCCCTCCTTCTCCAGGGCTTCGGCCTCGATCCAGTGGAGGTGCACCTTGAGGCGGTTCGCGAAGCCGCCGTGGAAGAGCGCCTCGTTCAGGCTCTTGTACGAATCCTCGTAGCCGGTGTACTTCCCGACCACGTGAATGGTGAGCTCATCGGTGGGGTGCTTGATCCGGTCGACCAGCTCCTCCCACGCCGCCGTCTTCGCCTCCGTCTGGGGCAGATCGAGAAGCTTGAGCACGATGCGGTCGAGGCCTTCCGCCTTCAGCACCAGCGGTACCTCGTAGATCGTCTCGACGTCCTTCGCGGTGATGACGGCCTCCTCGGCGACGTCGCAGAAGAGCGCGATCTTGCGCTTGATGTCGGCGTCGAGGAACCGGTCGGTCCGGCAGAGCAGGATGTCGGGCTGGATGCCGATGGACCGCAGGTCGCGGACGCTGTGCTGCGTCGGCTTGGTCTTCAGCTCGCCGGCCGTGCCGATGTACGGCACGAGCGTCAGGTGGATGTAGATGGCGTTCTCGCGGCCGACGTCGAGCCGGAACTGCCGGATGGCCTCGAGAAACGGCATGCTCTCGATGTCGCCGACCGTGCCGCCGATCTCGACGATCAGCACGTCGACGTCCTTCGCCGCGGCCCGGATGTTGTCCTTGATCTCGTTGGTGATGTGCGGAATCACCTGGACCGTGCGGCCGAGGTAGTCGCCCCGCCGCTCCTTGTTGATGACGGACAGATAGATCTTGCCGGTCGTCCAGTTGCTGTTGCGCGTGGCGACCATGCTGGTGAAGCGCTCGTAGTGGCCGAGGTCCAGGTCCGTCTCGGCGCCGTCGTCGGTGACGTACACCTCGCCGTGCTGGTACGGGCTCATCGTGCCGGGGTCCACGTTGATGTACGGGTCGAACTTCATCAGCGCGACCCGGTGCCCGTGGTCTTCGAGGAGGCGGCCGATCGAGGCGGCCGCGAGACCCTTGCCGAGCGAGGAGACGACGCCGCCGGTGACGAAGATGAATTTGGTCATGTGTGCTGGAGGATCCGCCGCTCGAGTGCGGCGCGGACGCGGGCCAGATCGCCGGGGGTATCCACGCCGATCGATTCGTACGGGGTGACGAGGGTGCGGATGCGGACGCCGCGCTCGAGCGCGCGGAGCTGTTCGAGGGATTCCGTCTCTTCGAGCGGCGACCGCGGCCAGCCGGCGAACTCGATCAGGAACGGCCGCCGGTACGCGTAGAGGCCGATGTGGCGGAGGGGCGCCGTCCCCGGCTGCCGGGGGAACGGGATGCGCGCCCGCGAGAAGTAGAGCGCGTCGCCGCGGCGGTCGAGGACGACCTTCACGACGTTCGGGTCGTCCGCGTCGTGCGGGTCACCGATGGGCGCGGCGAGCGTGCTCATCAGGACGGCCGGGTCGGAGAGCAGCGGCGCCACGGCCGCGTCGATCGCGTCGGGACTGATGAGCGGTTCGTCTCCCTGCACGTTGACGACGACATCGCACGCGAGCCCCCCGGCCGCCTCGGCGATGCGGTCGGAACCGCTCGGATGGTGTGCGCCGGTCATCACGGCGTGGCCGCCGAACGCCGTCACGGCGTCCGCGATCCGCGCGTCGTCGGTCGCGACGGCCACGGCATCGACGGTGGAGGCCTCCGCCGCCCGCCGGTAGACGTGCTCGATCATCGTGCGGCCGGCCAGCTCGACGAGGGGCTTGCCGGGAAAGCGGGTCGAGGCGTACCTGGCGGGGATGAGGGCGACCGTGCGGAGGGGCTGAGACGTCCGATCGAAGGGATTTCGGAACGAATCAGGGTGCACGTCGAATCCTAACACGGGCCATTGCCGGGCGGATCGCGCCGATACGGCGCCGGATCCGTGCGGTTGTATGATCGGCCCATGCTTCCGGGCACGTGGAAGGGCACGCTCGTCTGGTCGGGCGCGACGGCGATGGCGACGTGGCTGGCCTCGGCGCCGGCGGTGGTCGCCCCGGGCGATGACCGGCTGGCGCCCCAGGCTCGCTTCGACGCCGCCGACACGCAGGCCGTCGTGGTCCAGATGCAGGAGCTCAGCAGCGAGGCTGAACGCCTGGCCCGCCGCCTGTCGGGCGAGGACGCCTTCGCCGCGCCGGAGCGTGATCCGTTCCGCTTCAAGGCGGCGCCGGCGCCGCGCGCGTCAGTGCCCGCGGCCCCGCCGGCGGCGGCCGAGGTCGCGCCCGCGCCTCCACCCGTGCAGCCGCCGCCGTTTGCCCTCTCGGGCATCGCGGAGGACCGTCAGGGGGATGCGATTGTCAGAACGGCGGTCGTCACCGGCGGTGGCGACCTCTGGCTGGTGAAGGCGGGAGAGAAAGTGGAAGGGAAGTTCGAGGTGACGGCGGTCGATGCCGACGCGGTCGAACTCATCCGCGCCGACACCGGCACCGCCGTCCGGCTGACGTTCAGACCCTGACGAGCCGCGCGGTCTTGACCGCCGGCAGCGCCCGCAGTTCCTCCAGCACCGATTCGCCGACGGGCTTCGTCTCGTCGATGCTCACCACGCCGACCGCCCGGTTGCCGTCGCGGCCGAGGGCGAACGTCCCGATGTTGATGCCGTTCCTGCCGAGCACGGTGCCGACCTCGCCGATGACGCCCGGCTGGTCGGTGTTGGACAGCACGATCAGCGACCCGTCGAGCACGGCCTCGACCGGGACGCCGTCGACGAGGACGAGGCGCGGAGCGGCCTTGTCGAAGACCGCGCCCTCGACCCAGTGCTCGCCGCCGCTGGTCTTGAGCTTGACCGACAGGAGGCGCGTGTAGTCGCGCGGCCTCGAGCTCTGGGACTCAACGATCTCGATCCCGCGTTCCTGTGCGACGCTCCGCGCGTTGACGGCGCTGACGCCGGTCGACAGGATCTGCTTGAAGAGCCCCACGAGCACCGCACTGACGACCAGGTCCGTCTTGCCGAGCGATTCCCCGTAGTAGCGGACGGCGACGGTCTCGATCCGATCGGACGCCAGTTGCGCGAGCACGGAGCCCAGCCGCTCGCCCAGCGAGAGGAACGGCGACATCCGCGCGTACTCCTCGGGGGAGACGGACGCGAAGTTGACGGCGTTCCTGATGACGCCGTCGCGCAGGCAGTCACGGAGCGCGACGGTCGTCTCGCTGCCGGCGAGCTCCTGCGCTTCACGCGTGGAGGCGGCGATGTGCGGGGAGGCGACGACCTGCGGCAGCATCTGCAGGCGCTGGTCGACGGTCGGCTCCTTCTGGAACACGTCGAGCGCGGCGCCCGCGACGTGGCCCGATTCGATGGCGTCGGCCAGCGCGGCCTCGTCGATCAGGTCGCCGCGTGCCGTATTGATGATGCGGATGCCCTTCTTGGCCTTGGCGAGGAGCGCCGTGTTCACCATGCCGCGGGTCTGGGCGGTCGACGGCATGTGCAGCGAGACGTAGTCGGCCCTCGCGAACAGCTCCTCCAGCGAGACGAGCTCGACGCCGAGGTCCGACGCCACCTGGGCGGCGATGAACGGGTCGTGCGCGATCACCTGCATGCCGAACGGCGCCACGCGGCGGGCCACTTCCTGGCCGATGCGGCCGAGGCCGGCGAGACCGAGGACCTTGTCCCGGATCTCCTCGCCCATGAACGACTTCTTGTCCCACTTGCCCTGCTTCATCGTGGCGTCGGCGCGGGGGATGTGGCGGGCGAGGCAGAGGATCTGGCCGACGGCCAGCTCGGCGACGCTGATGCTGTTGGCGCCGGGGGCGTTCATGACGACGATGCCGCGCGCGCTGGCCGCCTTGACGTCGACGTTGTCGACGCCGGTGCCGGCGCGGGCAATGACGCGGAGCTTCGGCGCGGCCTCGATCAGCTCGGCCGTGACCTTGGTGGCGCTGCGCACCATGATCGCGTCGGCATCGGCGAGGTCCGCTTTCAGTTGTTCAACGGGACGACCGGACGTGGCATCTACGGTCCAGCCTTCCGCGCGCAGCAGGTCCGCGGCGGATGCCGGAAGATCATCAGCGATTACGATTTTCATTGGCAGGGGATTCGGGATCTCAGACGTGATGGGTTGACGACAATTCAGTATAAACTTTCTGCAGCTCCTCGCTGTCGCACCATCATGGTGCAAACCGCTAAAAGGTTCGACATCGCGAGGAATTTCCTGCACGGGCCGGGTCATTTCAACAGGCTTTTCCACAGAATCTGTGAACGCAGTGTGTCTGACGTCGGGGCGAGTCCCCTAAGGGATAGAACGGCATGAATCGCAAAGTGACGGTAGTGGGCGGCGCCGGCAATGTCGGTGCCACGGTGGCGCGGTCGGTCGCGGAACGGGAGCTCGCCGATGTCGTGATCATCGACATCGCGGATCAGAAGGCCGCCGGCGTGGCGCTGGATATGTACCAGGCGCAGCCGATTCTCGGGTCCGACGCCCGCGTCATCGGCGGGGCGGACTGGAGCGCGGCGGAAGGCTCCGATGTGGTGGTCATCACGTCCGGCAAGCCGCGCAAGCCGGGCATGAGCCGGGACGATCTCGTGAAGGACAACTTCGAGATCATGAAGAGCATCGCGCCGAACCTGGTGAAGTACACGCCGGACGCGGTCATCATCCCGGTGGCGAACCCGCTGGATGCGATGTCGCAGGCGCTCTTCAAGCTGACGAAGTTCCCGAAGGAGCGCATCCTCGGCATGGCCGGTGTGCTGGATTCGGCCCGCATGAGCACGTTCGTCGCGATGGAACTGGGCGTCTCCGTTCAGAACATCCACTCGTTCGTGCTCGGCGGCCACGGCGACACGATGGTGCCGCTGCCGCGTTATTCGACCTGCGCCGGCATTCCGATTACGGAATTGCTGTCGAAGGAGAAGATTGACGCGATCTGCACGCGCACCGCGAACGGCGGCGCGGAAATTACGAAGCTGGTCGGTACGAGCGCGTGGTACGCGCCGGGCACCGCCGCGGCGCAGATGGTCGAGGCCGTGCTGAAGGACAAGAAGCAGATCCTGCCGTGCTCGGTCTACCTGACCGGCGAGTACGGCATCAACGACCTGTTCGTCGGCGTGCCGGTGAAGGTCGGGGCGCGCGGGGTCGAGCAGATCATCGAGATCACGCTGACGGCCGAGGAGCACGCCGCGCTGCAGAAGTCGGCCGGTGCGGTGCGCGAGCTCGTCGACGTCATCGGTATGTAAGGTGAAGCCGGGCCTCCACGGCCTGCTGCTTTCCTCGGCGCTGGTCCTCTACGCCGCCGGATTCCTGGTCTGGTTTCCGGCGGCGCTCTCCATTACCGACGAGGCGCATTACGTGGCCGGCGCGCTGGCGCTGGTGCGGGCCGCCTCGACCGGCGTGCTCGACGGCGTCACCGGCGCGTCCATGGTCGGCGAGGCGCCCACCACGTATCCCGCCGGCACGGCGCTGCTGCAGGCGCCGTTTGTCGGCCTCTTCGGCTGGCGCGCGGCGGCGCTGGCGTCGGTCGCAGCGCTCTTCGCCGTCGCGGCCGTCCTGTGGCGATGGCTCCGGGAGGCCGGCGCCTCGCCGGCCCCGATCTGGCTCTGGCTGGGATTTCCGCCCGCGCTCGCGATGGGACGGCTCGCGATGAGCGACGTGCCGGCGGCGGCGTGCGTGGCGCTGGGGCTGTACGCGTTCTGGAGGGGGAGCCAGCCCGGTGCGACGTGGCGGCCGTGGGCCGTTGCGGGCCTGGCCACCGGTGGGTCCCTGCTGCTGCGCGAGCCCCTGCTGCTGATCCTCGGGCCGTTCGCCGCGGGGGCGTGGCTGCGGCGGGACCCGCACGGCGCGGTGCTTGGCGCCGGTGTGGTGGCCGGCGTGGCGCTCCGGCTGCTGACGGGCCAGGTGTTCTACGGCGATCCCCTGACGGTCAACCCCGTGGGCTTCGGCTTCGCGCTCGACGCGGTGGCACGCACCGCGCCCGTCTATCTGTTCTCGCTGCTCGTCCTGGTGCCCGGCTGCCTGCTCTGGATGCCGCGCTACCGGGGCTGGCGCTGGCCGGAGTGTCAGGCCGCGGTGTGGGGCACGGTGGCGTTCTTCCTGGTCTACAACTACGAGACGGTGCCCGCGGCCGGTCCGCGCCAGCTCGTGCTGCTGGGACGGTTTCTCGTGCCGCTCGTGCCGCTGCTCGTCTGGTGCGCGGCGCCGACGCTCGGGGCGTGGTGGGAGCGGCGGGCGGCCGGGCGGTCCGCCGCCGCGTGGGCCTGGGGCGCCCGTCTGTGGATGGCGGGGGTTATCGGAGGCGCTATCGCGGTGCACCCGGTGCTCGGGGCCTGGGACCGGACTCAGGCCCGCATCGGCGGGCAGATCATCGCGGCGACGCCGCCCGGCTCGACGGTCGTGACGGTGTCCGCCGACCTCGAGAAGTACGTGCACCCCGGCACGGGCCCCCGGAACCTGCTCTCGGCCGACATCGCGACGCCGGAGGCCCTGCCCGCGTTGCTGCGTGGCACGGGCGAGCTGTACATCGCGTCCGTGGAGCGATCGGCCGGCGCGTACGAGCAGGAGGTGGCCGATCTGGCGCGGGCGTATCACGCCGCGGTGGCGCGGACGTGCACGATGGCGCGGCTGGTCGACGACGAGGTCAGCCCGGGCACCCGCCTGCGGGTGCACCGGGTCGATGCGTGCGTGGGCCCGGCGGCCCGCGCCGGCGTCAGCCCTTGAGGGCGGCCTTGTGGTAGTCCCGGTACATCCGGGCGATGCCTGAGATCGAAATCTCCTTCGGGCAGACGGCCTCGCACTCGCCTTCGTTCGAGCAGTTCCCGAAGCCTTCCGCGTCCATCTGGTCCACCATCCGGACCACGCGCGTATAGCGCTCGGGCTGCCCCTGCGGCAGCAGCCCCAGGTGCGTGACCTTCGCGGACGTGAACAGATGCGCCGCCGCGTTCTTGCAGGCCGCGACGCACGCGCCACAGCCGATGCAGGCCGCCATGTCCATCGCGGCCTCGGACACGGCCTTCGCGATGGGCAGCGCGTTGCCGTCCGGCGCGCCGCCGGTGTTGAATGACACGTAGCCGCCCGCCGCGATGATGCGGTCGAAGGCACTCCGGTCGACGACGAGATCCTTCACGACGGGGAAGGCCTTCGCCCGCCACGGTTCGATCGTGACCGTATCGCCGTTCCTGAAGCTCCGCATGTGGAGCTGGCAGGTCGTCGTGCCGCGCAGCGGGCCGTGCGGCACGCCGTTGATGACGAGGCCGCAGGCGCCGCAGATGCCTTCGCGGCAGTCCGACTCGAACGCGATCGCCTCCTCGCCCTTCCGGATGAGGCCTTCGTTGACCACATCGAGCATTTCGAGGAACGACATGTCCGTGCTGACGTTGTCCGCGGAGTAGTCGACCAGACGACCCGGGGTGTTGGGGCCGGCCTGCCGCCAGACCTTGAGCTTGATGCTGATGGTCGCCATTACTTGTAGCTCCGCTGCGTGGGATGCACTTCCTCGAAGACGAGTGGTTCCCTGTGGAGCGTCGGCTCCTTGCCGACGCCCTGGAACTCCCACGCCGCGACGTACGAGAAGTTCGCGTCGTCGCGCTGCGCCTCGCCGTCGGGCGTCTGGCTTTCCTCGCGGAAGTGGCCGCCGCACGACTCCGTCCGGTTCAGCGCGTCCCGCACGAGCAGTTCGCCGAACTCGAGATAGTCGGCCACGCGGCCGGCGTGCTCGAGGCTCTGGTTCAGGTTGTTCGGGTCGCCCGGCACCGACACGGTGTTCCAGAACTCCTCGCGGAGCTTCGGGATGTCGGCGAGGGCCTTGCGGAGGCCGACGTCGGTGCGCGCCATGCCCGCGTAGTCCCACATGATCTGGCCGAGCCGGCGGTGGAACGACCGGATCGTCTGGTTGCCCTTCACCGCGAGCAGCGCGTTGATGCGCTCCTGCGTGGAGGTCTTCGCCTCCTTGAACGCGTCATGGTCCGTCGAGACGGCCGGCAGGGTGGTGCTGCCCAGGTAGTGGGCCAGCGTGTACGGAATGACGAAGTAGCCGTCCGCCAGCCCCTGCATCAGCGCGCTGGCGCCCAGCCGGTTGGCGCCATGGTCCGAGAAGTTGGCCTCGCCGAGCACGTGCAGCCCGGGGATCGTGCTCTGCAGGTTGTAGTCCACCCAGAGCCCGCCCATCGTGTAGTGGACGGCCGGATACATCCGCATCGGGACCTTGTACGGGTTCTCGTCCGTGATGCGGTTGTACATGTCGAACAGGTTGCCGTAGCGCATCCGGATGACGTCCTCGCCGACGCGCTTGATGGCGTCCGCGAAGTCCAGATACACCGCCAGGCCGCTCTCGCCGACGCCGCGGCCGTCGTCGCACGCCTGCTTGGCGTTGCGCGACGCGACGTCCCTGGGCACGAGGTTGCCGAAGCTCGGGTACTTCCGCTCCAGATAGTAGTCGCGCTCGCTCTCGGGAATCTGCTCCGGCGGCCGGGTGTCGCCCGGCTGCTTCGGCACCCACACGCGGCCGTCGTTCCGCAGGCTTTCGCTCATCAGCGTCAGCTTCGACTGATGTTCGCCGCTGACCGGAATGCAGGTCGGATGGATCTGCGTGTAGCACGGGTTCGCGAAGGCCGCCCCGCGCTTGTGGGCGCGCCACGCGGCCGTCACGTTCGAGTTCACGGCGTTGGTCGACAGGTAGTACACGGTGCCGTAGCCGCCCGTGGCGAGCAGCACCGCGTCGCCCGCGTGGGTCTCCAGCTCGCCGGTGACGAGGTTCCGCACGACGATGCCGCGGGCCTTGCCGTCCACGACGACCAGGTCCAGCATCTCGCGACGGGGGTAGAGCGTCACCGCCTTCTGGGCGACCTGCCGCATCATCGAGGAGTAGGCGCCCAGCAGGAGCTGCTGACCCGTCTGGCCGCGCGCGTAGAACGTGCGCTCGACCTGCGACCCGCCGAACGACCGGTTGTCGAGCAGCCCGCCGTACTCCCGGGCGAACGGCACGCCCTGGGCGACGCACTGGTCGATGATGTTGACGCTCGCCTGCGCGAGACGGTAGACGTTCGCTTCCCGTGCCCGGTAGTCGCCGCCCTTCACGGTGTCGTAGAACAGGCGGTACACGCTGTCGCCGTCGTTCTGGTAGTTCTTCGCGGCGTTGATCCCGCCCTGGGCCGCGATCGAGTGCGCCCGGCGCGGGCTGTCCTGGATGCAGAACGACTTGACGTTGTACCCCTGCTCGCCGAGCGACGCCGCCGCCGAGGCGCCGGCGAGGCCCGTGCCCACGACGAGAATCGTGTACTTGCGTCGATTGGCCGGGTTGACGAGCTTGTTCTCGAACCGGGCCCGGTCCCACTTGGACGCGATCGGGCCGGACGGAATCTTCGAGTCGAGGGTCATGCCTGCACGCCTCCGGTGACGAAAGCCCAGAGGGCGATCAGGATGAAGAGCGCCGCGATCAGCGAGGCGGCGACCTTTCCGAACATGAGGATGCGCGGCGTCCAGACCGGATGGTCCAGGCCGAGCGACTGGAAGGCGCTCGAGATGCCGTGGAAGAGGTGCATGCCGACGATGCCCATCGTCAGCACGTAGAAGGCCACCAGCGCGGGGTTCGAGAAGTAGCCCATCTCCAGCGCGTACAAATCCCGGTGGCCGTCGGCGGTCATCGGCGCGGGGGCGAACTTGAAGCCGTAGACGTGCAGGACGACGAAGACCAGCAGCCAGACGCCGGACACGATCATCGTCGTCGACGCGAAGGACTTGCGGCTCTTCCCGCCGGCCGGCTTCTTCACCACGTAGGCGACCGGCCGGGCGCCCCGGTTCCGGAGCGTCATGGCCACGGCCCGGACCGCGTGGGTCAGGAACGCCGTGAGCAGCACGATCTCGATGACGATGATGATCGGGTTGGCCGAGAGCGCGCCGGCATACAGGTTGAACGTGTCCGGACCGGCGAACACCACCAGATTGCCCGCGATGTGAACCAGAAGGTAGATGAAGAGGAACAGTCCCGTGATGCCGACCAGCAGCTTGGTGCCGACCGACGACGCGAACGGACGTGACGACATGCAGACTCCACAGACGGCGAGCCCCGCGCCACCGTCACAAACCTTCTGATTGTAGTTGTGCGCGCCGAACCCACGCAACCCGCGCTTGACCGCCTGCCAACGCGCTGACTACGATTGACTGTTTTGAAAATCCACGAATATCAGGCCAAGAGTGTGCTCGCGCGGTTCGGCGTTCCCGTTCCGCAGGGCGAAGTCGCCTTCACCCCCGCCGAGGCCCGCGCGGCCGCCCAGAGGGTCGGCACCAGCGTGGTGGTCGTCAAGGCGCAGATTCACGCCGGCGGCCGTGGCAAGGGCGGCGGCGTGAAGCTGGCGCGATCGGTCGACGAAGCCGAGCAGCTCGCGAAGCAGATGCTCGGCATGACGCTGGTGACCCACCAGACGGGCCCCGAAGGCAAGAAGGTCGAGAAGCTCCTGATCGAGCAGGGCCTCGACATCGCCCGGGAGCTCTACCTGAGCATCGTGATCGACCGGGCCGTCGAGGCGCCGGTCATCATCGCGAGCGCCGCCGGCGGCATGGACATCGAAGAGGTCGCGGCGAAGACGCCCGAGCAGATCCTGACGCTGACGGTCAACCCGGCGACCGGCCTCATCCCGTTCCAGGCGCGGAAGCTGGGCTTCGGCATCGGGCTGGACGGCGCGCAGACCGGCCGGTTCGTGAAGCTGCTGGAGGCCATCTACCGCGCGTTCATCGAGACCGACGCGTCGATGATCGAGGTCAACCCGCTCATCGTCACGAAGGGCGGCGACCTGCTGGCGCTGGACGCCAAGGTGAGCTTCGACGACAACGCGCTCTACCGGCACCAGGACCTGAAGGACCTGCGCGACCTGTCCGAAGAGGACCCGCTCGAGGTCGAGGCCTCGAAGCACTCCCTGAACTACATCCGGCTCGACGGCAACATCGGCTGCATGGTCAACGGCGCCGGCCTCGCGATGGCGACGATGGACATCATCAAGCTGTCCGGCGGCGAACCGGCCAACTTCCTCGACGTCGGCGGCGGTGCCAACGCGGAGCAGATCAAGAACGCGTTCCGCATCCTGATGGCCGATACGAACGTCAAGGCCGTGCTGATCAACATCTTCGGCGGCATCCTGCGCTGCGACGTGCTGGCGTCCGGCGTCATCGCCGCCGTCAAGGACCTGGGCGTGCCGGTGCCGATCGTCATCCGGATGGAAGGCACCAACGTGGACGAAGGGAAGCGGATGCTGAAGGAGAGCGGCCTGAATTTCACCACCGCCGACTCGATGGGTGAGGCGGCCGACAGGGCCGTCGCGCTGGCGAAGGGGGGGCGGTAGTCATGGCGGTCCTCCTCGACAGGAACACCCGGCTCATCGTCCAGGGGCTCACGGGCAAGGAAGGCACCTTCCACGGCAAGCAGGCGGCGGCCTACGGTACCAACGTCGTCGGCGGCACCTCTCCCGGCAAGGGCGGTACGACGCACGAGGGCTTCCCGATCTTCAACACGGTGGCGGACGCACGGGCGCAGACGGGCGCCAACGCGTCGGTGATCTTCGTGCCGCCGCCGTTCGCCGCGGACGCGATCATGGAGGCCGCCGACGCCGGGATCGAGCTGGTGGTCTGCATCACCGAGGGCATTCCGGTGGTCGACATGCTGAAGGCGGTGACCTTCCTCAAGAGCCACCCGAAGACCCGCCTCATCGGTCCGAACTGCCCCGGCATCATCTCGCCGGGCAAGGGCAAGGCCGGCATCATTCCGCACAACATCGTCCGCGAGGGCCGGATCGGAATCGTTTCGAAGTCCGGCACGCTGACCTACGAGGCGATCCACCAGCTCTCGCAGGTCGGCATGGGGCAGACGACGTGCATCGGCATCGGCGGCGACCCGCTGATCGGCACGAGCCACATCGACGCGCTGAAGCTGTTCAAGGACGACCCCGACACCGAGGCCGTGATCATGATCGGCGAGATCGGCGGCAGCGCCGAGCAGGAGGCCGCGGCCTACATCAAGGCCGAGTTCACGAAGCCGGTCGTCGGCTTCATCGCGGGGCAGACGGCGCCGCCCGGACGCCGGATGGGCCACGCGGGGGCCATCATCTCGGGCGGCTCGGGGACCGCCGCCGAGAAGATGGCGGCGCTGACGGCTGCCGGCGTGCGCGTCGTCAAGAGCCCGGCCGACATGGGCCGGGCGATGCAGGAGCTGCTCGGCCGCTGACGGCGGCCGGGGCGCATTTTCAGAACGGATACACGGAGCACATGGCCACCGAACGGACATTCGCAATCATCAAGCCGGACGCCGTCGAGGCGAAGCTGGCGGGGCAGATCCTCGCGCGCATCGAGGCGGCGGGGTTCACCGTGCGGGCCATGCGCCTGCAGCATCTGACGAAGCAGGAAGCGGAGGGCTTCTACGCCGTGCACGCCGCGCGGCCGTTCTTCGGCGCGCTGACCGACTTCATGTCGTCCGGGCCGTGCATCCTGCTGGCGCTGGAGGCCGAGGGCGCGATCCTGAAGTGGCGGACGCTGATGGGCGCCACGGACCCGGCCAAGGCCGACGCGGGTACGCTGCGCAAGGACTTCGGGCAGTCCATCGACAAGAACGCGACCCACGGGTCGGACGCGCCGGAGACGGCCGCATTCGAGCTCGGCTACTTCTTCCGGGGTCTCGAACTCCGCTGAGGCCGCGGTGGCACGCCTGTTCATCCTCGCCGGACTGGTGCTGGTGGGGGTCGGCGTGCTGCTGGCGCTCGGCGTGCCGCTGGGACGCCTGCCGGGCGACTTCACGTTTCGCCGGGGGTCCCTGACCGTCTCGTTCCCGCTGGCCACGTCGATCCTGGCCAGCATCGTGCTGACGCTGCTGCTGAACTGGCTCTTTCGCCGCTAGAACCCGGAGTCGCGATGCCCTCGATCAAGTCCGACAGGTGGATCCGGAAGATGGCCCTCGAACACAGGATGATCGAGCCCTTCGAGGACCGGCAGGTGCGGGAGGGCGTCGTGTCCTACGGGCTGTCGTCCTACGGCTACGACATCCGCGTCGCCGACGAGTTCAAGGTCTTCACCAACATCAACAGCACGGTGATCGACCCGAAGAACTTCGACGCCCGGTCGTTCGTGGACATCAAGACGGATGTCTGCATCGTGCCGCCGAACTCGTTCGCGCTGGCCCGGACGGTCGAGTACTTCCGCATCCCCCGCGACGTGCTGACGGTCTGTCTCGGCAAGTCCACCTACGCGCGCTGCGGCATCATCGTGAACGTGACGCCGTTCGAGCCCGAGTGGGAAGGGAACGTCACGCTCGAGATCTCCAACACGACGCCGCTGCCCGCCAAGATCTACGCGCACGAGGGCATCGCCCAGGTGCTGTTCTTCCAGAGCGACGAGGTCTGCGAGGTCTCGTACAAGGACAAGAAGGGCAAGTACCAGGCCCAGACCGGCCTCACCCTCCCGCGGATGTAGCGGGCGGCGCGGGGGCCGCCCCTGCCGCCCCGGCAGGGCTCCGCTCACGATAAGATCGAGCCCGTGATCCGGCCTTTCCGATCCGTTCTGCCCACCATCGCCCCGTCCGCCTTCGTCGACGAGTCCGCCCAGGTCATCGGGGACGTCCACCTCGGCGCGGAGTGCAGCGTCTGGATGAACGTCGTCATCCGGGGCGACGTGAACAGCATCCGGATCGGCGACCGCACGAACATCCAGGACGGCACCATCCTGCATGTGAACCGCGTGCCGTCGTACCCGTGCGTCGTCGGGAGCGCCGTCACCATCGGCCACATGGCGATGGTGCACGGCTGCACGATCGAGGACCGGTGCCTGATCGGCATGGGCGCCATCCTGCTGAACGGCTGCCGGATCGGCACCGGGTCGATCGTCGCGGCCGGCGCGCTCGTGCCGGAGGGGATGCAGATCCCGCCCGGGTCGATGGTGATGGGGACGCCGGCGAAGGTGCGCCGCGCGCTGACGCCGGACGAGGACGCCTCGCTCGACAAGTACGCCGAGAGCTATGTGAAGTACCGGCTCGACTACATGCCGGCGCCGGTCCCGGCCTCGTGAGCGCCCCGAAGCTCAACACCGGCCCGGCGCGCGGGATGCGCGACTTCCTGCCGGCGGACGTCCGCCGCCGGGAGTACGTCATCGATGTCGTGACGCGCGTCTACCGGTCCTACGGCTTCGAGCCGCTGGAGACGCCGGCCGTCGAGAACATCGAGACGCTGCTCGGCAAGTACGGCGAGGAGGGCAACCAGCTCATCTTCAAGATCCTCAAGCGCGGCGAGCACGAGGCGAGCGGGCAGGCGGACCTCGCGCTGCGCTACGACCTGACGGTGCCGCTGGCGCGCGTCGTCGCCGAGCACCGCGCGAAGCTGCCGCGGCTGTTCCGGCGCTATCAGATCCAGCCGGTGTGGCGTGCCGACCGTCCCGCGCGCGGGCGGTTCCGTGAGTTCTATCAGTGCGACGTCGACGCGCTGGGGTCCACGTCGCCGGCCGTCGAGGCCGAACTGTGCGGCGCGGTGAGCCAGGTGCTGACCGGGCTGGGGTTCACGGATTTCACGATCCGGCTGAACCACCGCGAACTGCTGCGGGCCGTGCTCGAGTCGGCCGGCGTGCCGGCGGCATTGCACGGCGACGCCCTGATCGCCGTCGACAAGCTGGACAAGGTCGGGGCGGACGGTGTGACCGCCGAACTGGCGGCCCGTGGCGTGGCCGCGGACGCCGCCGCGGCGCTGCTCGGCGTGTTCGCGGCGGCCGACGCGGACAACGACGCCGCGCTGTCACGGCTCGCGGCGTTCGTGACGGCGGCCGGTGGGGACGTGCCCGCCTTCATCGGCAACCTGCGGGAGATCCTCGTGCTCGCGGAGCGGACCCCGGCGGCCGGCCACATCCGGGTCGACGCGTCGCTGGCCCGCGGGCTCTCGTACTACACCGGCGCGATCTTCGAGATTGCCGTCACCGACCTGCCCGGCAGCCTTGGCGGCGGGGGGCGGTACGACGGTCTCGTCGGCATGTTCTCGGGCGAGCAGGTGCCGGCCTGCGGGTTCTCGCTCGGCCTGGAGCGGATCCTCGTCGTCATGGGGGAGCGGAACCTGTTTCCGCCGGAACTCTCGACGGCGCCCGCCGACGTCATGGTGTCCGTGTTCCGCGGCGAGGACACCGGGCACGCGTTGCAGCTGGCGGGCGTGCTCCGGCAGGCCGGACTCCGGGTGCTCGTCTACCCGGACGTGGATAAGATGGGCAAACAGCTCAAGTACGCCAGCGGGTGCGGCATCCCCGTCGTCGCGATACTGGGTGAGTCGGAGGTGGCGGCCGGCACGGTCACCATCAAGCAGCTCGCCGACGGCCGGCAGGAGACGGCGCCCCAGGCGGGCGCGGCCGGCGTCATTGCAGGATTTCTAGGAGAGGTACGTGGCTGAGCAACTGGGTGACCTGACACGCACGCACACCTGCGGCGCGCTGCGCACGGGCGATGTGGGCAGGGACGTCGTGCTCCTCGGGTGGGTGCACCGCGTCCGCGATCTCGGCGGTGTCCTGTTCGTGGACATCCGTGATCGGAGCGGCGTGACGCAGGTCGTCTTCGACGCGGATGACGACGCGACGCTCGCCAAGGCGAAGAAGCTGCGGTCGGAGTTCGTGGTCGGCGTGGCCGGCAGCGTGCGGCGCCGTTCGGAGGAGACGGTCAATCCGAAGCTCGAGACCGGCGACGTCGAGGTCGTCGTGACCACGCTGACGATCCTCAACGAGGCGAAGACGCCGCCGTTCCCTGTCGCCGACGACTCGCCGGTATCGGAGGACGTCCGCCTGAAGTATCGCTACCTCGACCTGCGGCGTCCGCGGCTCCAGTCGAACATCATCCTGCGCCACCGGCTGACGACGGCGATCCGCCGCTACTTCGACGACGAGGGCTTCCTGGAGATCGAGACGCCCATCCTCAACAAGTCGACGCCCGAAGGCGCCCGCGACTATCTGGTGCCGAGCCGCGTGCACCCGGGTGAGTTCTTCGCGCTGCCGCAGTCGCCGCAGCTCTTCAAGCAGATCCTGATGGTGTCCGGCATGGACAGGTACATGCAGATCTGCAAGTGCTTCCGCGACGAGGACCTGCGCGCCGACCGGCAGCCGGAGTTCACGCAGGTCGATGTGGAGATGTCGTTCGCGCGGCCGGAGACGATCTTCGACCTGATCGAGCCGCTGATGGTCCAGGTGTTCGACCTGATCGGCGTCAAGGTCGAGACACCGTTCCTGCGGATGCCGTACGCCGAGGCGATGGCCACCTACGGCTCGGACAAGCCGGACCTGCGGCCGGGGATGCCCATCCAGGACCTCGGACACCTGTTCACCGACTCGCAGTTCCGCGTGTTCAAGGAGATCGTCAACGGCGGCGGCACGGTCCGCGGCTTCGTCGTGAAGCAGGCTGGCGGCTACTCACGGAGCGAGGTGGACGGCATCGTCGACGAGGCCAAGGCGCTCGGCGCCAGCGGCCTGGTCTGGGCCCGCCGCGCGGACGACGGCACGGTCACGAGTTCCGTCATGAAGGCGCTCGGCGAGGCGGAGGTCGTCCGCGCGCTGGACGCCGCCGGCTGCGGCAACGGTGACCTGCTGCTGATCTCGGCCGGGGAGCCGGACACGGCGTCGAAGCTGCTCGGCCAGATCCGGCTGAGCCTCGCGAAGCGGAAGGGGCTGCTCGACGGGAAGGACTTCCGCTTCCTGTGGGTCGTGGACTTCCCGCTGCTCGACTGGGATCCGGACGCGAAGCGGTTCGTCGCGATGCACCACCCGTTCACGTCCCCGATGGATGCCGACCTCCCGCTGATGGAGACGGACCCCGGCAAGGCCCGCGCGAAGGCGTACGACCTGGTGCTGAACGGCAGCGAGATTGGCGGCGGCAGCATCCGTATCCATGACGCGGCGCTGCAGAGCCGGATGTTCTCGCTGCTGAACATCAGTCCGGAGGAGGCCGCCTCCCGGTTCGGGTTCTTCCTCGAGGCGCTGGAGTACGGCACGCCGCCACACGGCGGGATCGCGCTCGGGCTGGACCGGCTCGTGGCGCTGCTGGCCGGCGAGTCGTCCATCCGGGAGGTCATGGCCTTCCCGAAGACCGCGGCGGCCAGGGATCAGATGTCGGAGGCTCCGTCGGCGGTCGAGCCGCGGCAGCTCAAGGAACTCCACATCCAGATCACGCGATGAGGCGCATCGTCCTGCCGGACGACGGCGTGGAGGCGATCTTCGGGCCTCGTGACAGCAACCTGAAGCACATCGAGGGGCTGCTGGGCGTCCGCCTGCGCACGCAGGGGCACGAGGTGTTCGCCGAGGGGCCCCGGGAGGCCGAGGCCTTGGCGGAGCGCATCTTCCAGCAGCTCGGGCTGCTGGCCGGCGAGGGCTACACGCTCGGGAATGGCGACGTGAAGACGGCCGCCCAGCTCATCGTGGACAACCACGACCTCGACCTGCGCGACTACTTTCTGAAGGGCGTGCAGCGGCAGGCGGGACGCAAGCGGATCGCGCCGAAGACGCTCAACCAGCGCCGGTATCTCGAGGCCATCGAACAGCACGACATCGTGTTCGGCGTCGGGCCGGCCGGCACGGGCAAGACGTACCTCGCGATGGCCGAGGCGGTCAGCTACCTGCTGTCGAAGCGCGTGAACCGGATCATCCTGGCGCGGCCGGCCGTCGAGGCCGGGGAGAAGCTGGGCTTCCTTCCGGGCGACCTCGCCGAGAAGGTGAATCCGTACCTCCGCCCGCTCTATGATGCGCTCTACGACATGCTCGACGCCGAAAAGGCGGAGCGGCTGATCGAGCGCGGCACGATCGAGGTCGCCCCGCTGGCCTTCATGCGCGGCCGCACGCTGAACGACGCGTTCGTGATCCTCGACGAGGCCCAGAACGCCACGTCCGAGCAGATGAAGATGTTTCTGACGCGGCTCGGCTTCGGGTCGAAGGCCGTCGTGACGGGCGACGTCACGCAGGTCGACCTGCCCGGCGGCAAGTCCGGGCTGGTCGAGGCGCTGCGCATCGTGCGCAACGTGGCCGGCATCGGCTTCGTCGACTTCGACGACCGCGACGTCGTGCGCCACAAGCTCGTGCAGGAGATCGTGCGCGCGTACGAGCGCGCGGCGGCGCCGCTGCTCGACCACGACCGCCCGGACGCCGGTCCGGCCGGTGCCGTGACGACGGAGCCCGGGAACTGACGTGCCTGCGCGCCCCCGAAGTACGGCGCCCGCACGACGCGCGAAGCCCCGCCTCACCGTGGAGGTCGTCGCCGGTGGCGTGACGGCGGCCCGGGGACTCGGCCCGTGGCTGGCCACCGCGGGGCCGGCGCGGGCGAAGGGCGCGGTGTGCGTCGCGCTGCTGAGTGACGCCCGCGTGCGGGCACTGAACCGGCAGTTCCGGAAGGTCGACGCGGCGACGGACGTGCTCTCGTTCCCGTCCGCGCCGCTCGACGGGGCGCTCGGCGACATCGTGATCGCGACCGGCGTGGCGCGCCGGCAGGCACGGGAGGCGGGCCACGCGCTGACGACGGAGCTGCGCGTGCTCGCGCTGCACGGCCTGCTGCATCTGCTGGGCTACGACCACGAGACGGACGACGGGGAGATGGCCCGCGTCGAGCGCCGGCTGCGGGCGCGCCACGGGCTGCCGGCCGGGCTCATCGAGAGGGCCCGCCCATGATGCCGCTGGTGCTGTTCGTGCTGGCCTGCCTGACGGTGGCGCTCGGGTGCGTGGAGACCGCGTTCTCCGCGATGCTCCGGCTCTCGCTCCGGCTGATGGCGGAGCGGGATGACGAGAACGACCGGCTGACCGCGTACCTCGCCGACCCGCTGTCCCTGTTCGTGCCGGTGCGGCTGCTCTCGGCGGCCTGTCTCGTGCTGGCGGCGCTGCTGATCCAGCTCGCGACGGGCGCGGCCGGCTGGCAGGCGGCGCTCATCATCTTCCTGGCCATGGGCACCTGGACGCTGGGGCTGCAGTACGCGCTGCCGGTGCTGATCGTGCGGCGCGACCCCGAGCAGGCGCTGACGCTGCTGCTGCCGCTCTTCGACGCGGCGGCGCGCCCGCTGGCGGCGGTCACCCGTCCGCTGGTCGGCCTGGTGGCCGGCATGCGGGCGTCCGAGCGGTCGCCGGAATCGGGCGACGGCGCCGAGGATACCGGCCAGCCCGGCGCCACGGAGGGCGCGGACGAGGCGACGATCTCCGACGCGGAAGGGCGGGAGCTGCTGAAGTCGGTCGTCGACTTCACCGACGCGCTGGTCAAGGAGCTGATGACGCCGCGTCCCGACATCGTCGCGATCCCGGTGACGGCGTCGCTGGCGGACCTCCGCAACCTGTTCCGCGAGGAGCAGTACTCGCGCATCCCCGTCTACCGCGACAGCCTCGACAACGTGGTCGGCATCGTGTTCGTCAAGGACCTCGTCGCGCTGCCGCCCGGCGCGGAGCCGCCGCTGACGACGCTGATGCGGACGCCCCAGTTCGTGCCCGAGAGCAAGCGCGCCACGGACCTGCTCAAGGAACTGCAGCGCCGCCAGACCCACATGGCGATCGTGGTGGATGAGTACGGCGGCACGGCGGGGCTCGTCACCGTCGAGGATCTGATCGAGGAGATCGTCGGCGAGATCCGCGACGAGTACGACACCGAGAGCGACGCCATCATCGAGGAGGAGGACGGCGCGCTGCTCGTGCAGGGCAAGGCTGCCGTGGACGACGTCGCCGACCGTCTTGCGGTCTCGATCCTCCGCGAGGGCTTCGACACGGTCGGCGGATTCCTGCTCGCACGCCTGGGCCGGATGCCGTATGTCGGCGAGACGTTCGAGACGGACGGGCTCGAGGTGGAGGTCGTCGAGGTCGAGCGGCGGCGGATCACGAAGGTGCGTCTGCGGCGCCTGCCAGGCGCCGACGACGCCGAAGTGGCGCCGTGAGGTCCGGCACCGTCGCGCTGGTCGGGCGCCCGAACGCCGGCAAGTCCACGCTGCTGAACCGGCTGGTAGGGGAGAAGGTCGCCATCACGTCGGACAAGCCGCAGACGACGCGGACGCGGATCCTCGGCGTCAGGAACGACCCGGGCGGGCAGATCGTCTTCGTGGACACGCCCGGCGTGCATCGCCCCACGCACCGCCTGAACGTCCGGATGGTCGACGCCGCGCTGGACGCGATGCGCGAGGTGGACGTGGTCGTGCTCGTCGTGGACGCATCGGCGGAGACGGGGACGGGGGACCGGTTCATGCTCGATCGCGTGGCGCCGTTGACCGTGCCCGTGTTCCTGGCGCTGAACAAGGTCGACCGCGTCGAGAAGAACCAGCTGCTGCCGCTGATCGACGCGTACCGGCGGCAGCGCGAGTTCGCCGAGATCGTGCCCCTCTCGGCCTGGGACGGGACCAACGTCGAGACGCTGGCCGGCCTGCTGCTCGCCCGGCTGCCCGAGGGCCCGCCGCTCTATCCCGAGGACTACCTGACCGACCAGCAGGAGCGGCAGACGGCCGCCGAGCTGGTGCGCGAGCAGGTCCTCCGCTGCACGCGTGACGAACTGCCGTTCTCGACCGCCGTGGTCGTGGACCAGTTCCAGGAGGCCGAGGGCCCGAAGGGGACGCTCCGGCTGTACTGCACCATCCTCGTGGACCGCGACTCGCAGAAGGGGATCGTGGTCGGCAAGGGTGGGGCGATGATCCGGACCATCGGCACGGCCGCCCGCGCCGAGCTCGAGGCGCGCTTCGGCTGCAAGGTGTACCTCGACCTGCACGTGAAGGTGCGCCCGTCGTGGCGCGACGACGAGCGGATGCTCGACGATCTCGGGCTGCACTGAGCCGGTGCCAGTGGGAAAACCGTCACCCGGCCGAGGCAAGAATCGTGCTAAGGTGGCCAAGCGGTTTTTCTCATGGCGCAGCGCAGAATCGACCTCGTCCTCGACTCCGTCAAGCGGCTGCTGCGCATTGGGGCGACGGCGAACCTGCTCAATCTGCTGCAGAAGCAGCACCCCGCCGACCTCGCCCAGCTCTTCAGTGAACTGACCGACCGCGACCGTGAGGCCGCGTTCTCCGTGCTGGCGGACCGGAACGGCCGGCTCGCGATGGAGGCCGTGTCCGAACTCGGGCCAGAGGCCGGCGCGGCGCTGCTCGGCACGCGGTCGGCGGAAGACATCGCGCGCCTCGCGCAGGAGATTCCGTCCGACGACGCCGCCGCGCTGATCGACTACCTGCCGGAGGAACTGTCGGCGGCCGTCCTCGACCTGATGCGGCCGAAGGAGTCGGGCGTCGTCGAGAACCTGCTCGAGTACGACGAGCAGACGGCCGGCCGCATCATGAACCCGCACGTCTTCGCACTCAGCGAGGACATGACGGTGGGGCAGGCCATCGCTGAACTGCAGGGCGCGCGGGACGTGGAGATGGTGTTCTATCTCTACGTCGTCGACGAGCGCCGGCACCTGGTCGGCGTGACGTCGCTGCGCCGGCTGCTGCTGGTCTCGCCCGAGACGCCGCTCAAGCGGATCATGACGTCCGACCTGATCAGCGCGCGGGTCGACACCGACCAGGAAGAAGTCGCGCGCCAGGTGGCGTCCTACAACCTGCTGGCGATTCCCGTCGTCGACCAGGAGAACAAGCTGGTCGGCGTCATCACAGTGGACGACGTCATCGACGTCATCAAGGACGAAGCGACGGAGGACATCCTCCGCCTGGCCGGCGTGTCCGGCGATGAGCGCGTGTTCACGCCCGCCCGGGAGTCGCTGAAGCTGCGGTTCCCGTGGCTGGCCGTCAACCTGGCGACGGCGTTCCTGGCGGCCTCCGTCGTCGCGCTGTTCGAGGGCACGATCAGCCAGTTGACGGTCCTCGCGATCTTCATGCCGATCGTCGCCGGCATGGGTGGCAACGCCGCGACGCAGACGCTGACCGTCATCGTGCGGGGCATCGCGCTCGGCGAGCTCACCTGGGCGAACGCCCGGAAGGCGCTGATCAAGGAAGTGACCGTCGGCGTGAGCAACGGCCTCGCGACGGGGCTCATCGCGGCCGCGGTCGTGGCGCTCTTCCGCGGCGATCCGATCATCGGCGGGCTGCTCGGCGTGGCGATGCTGTTCAACCTGCTCGTGGCCGCGACGGCCGGCACGCTGATTCCGCTCGGCCTCAAGGCGCTGAAGATCGACCCGGCGCTGGCCTCGGCCGTGTTCATCACGATGTTCACGGACGTGGCCGGATTCGCGTCGTTCCTGGGCCTGGCGACGATCTACCTGCGGATGACCGGGAAGGTGGGCTGAGCCCCCCGTGCCGCTGTACTCCGGCGACGCGCTGATTCTCCGGACCTACAAGCTCTCGGAAGCGGACCGGATCGTGGTGTTCCTGACGCGCGACCGCGGGAAGAAACGTGGCGTGGCGAAGGGGGCCCGGCGGCCGCGATCGCGGTTCACGGGGGCGCTGGAGCCGCTGACGGAGGTGAACGTTGCGTACTTCGAGAAGGAAGGACGCGAACTGGTCGGAATCAATTACGCTGACACGGTCCGATCGCCGCTGGCGCTGGCCGGCAGCGCCCTGGAGCACGTCGGCTACTTCGCGGAACTGCTGGACGAATGGGCCCAGGAGGCCGACGCCGACGAGCGGCTCTTCCGGCTCGGCACGTCGATCCTGGACGCGCTGCAGGCCGGCGTGCCGGTCGTGCCGCTGGCCCGCTATTTCGAGTGCTGGCTGCTGCGGCTCCAGGGTCTCTATCCGGAGGCGCGCGGGGGGCTCTCGGCCGGGGCGCAGGCGTTTCTGACCGCGTCGCGGAACGTGGCACCCCGGCAGGTCGCGGGTCTGCCCGCGGATGCCGGCGTGCTGCGGGAACTGGAAGGCGCGCATCGGGCGCTGATCTCGATGCATCTGGAGAAGACACTGAAGTCGGATCGCGTGCTGCGCGAACTGCGCCGGCACGGCTGAGGCGGAACCCTGTGACCCTGCAAGACCTCATCCTCAAGCTCTCGGCCTACTGGGCCTCCCAGGGCTGCCTGCTGCAGCAGCCGCTGGACCTGGAGGTCGGCGCCGGCACGTCGCACCCGGAGACGCTGTTCCGCGTGCTCGGCGGCACGCCGTGGAGCGTCGCCTACGTCCAGCCGTCGCGCCGGCCCGACGACGGCCGCTTCGGCCAGAACCCGAACCGGCTCTTCAAGCACCATCAGTTCCAGGTGATCCTGAAGCCCTCGCCGGACGAGGTGCAGCAGCGGTACCTGGAGTCGCTCGAAGCGTGCGGCATCAATCCCCGCCAGCACGACATCCGCTTCGAGGAGGACAACTGGGAGTCGCCGACGCTCGGCGCGTGGGGCATCGGCTGGCAGGTGCTGCTCGACGGCATGGAGATCACGCAGTTCACCTACTTCCAGCAGGTCGGCGGCATCGACCTGTCGCCGATCTCGTGCGAGATCACCTACGGGCTCGAGCGCATCGCGATGTTCCTGCAGAAGGTCGACAACGTCTACGACCTCGAGTGGGGTGGCGGCGTGAAGTACGGCGAGGTGCGGCTGCGGGAGGAAGTGGAGCAGTCGAAGTACGCGTTCGGCCAGGTGAACATGCCGGAGGCCGAGTTCGCCGCGCTGCACCGGGACCTGTTCGACAAGTACTACGGCTTTGCCGGCACGCTGCTGGAGTCGGGCCTCGTGCTGCCGGCGCTCGAGCACGCGCTGAAGTGCTCGCACCTGTTCAACATCCTTGACTCCAGCGGCAGCATCGGCGTGACCGAGCGCACGGCGTACATCCTGCGCGTGCGGCAACTGGCGGTGAAGATTGCGCGCGCCTACGCGGACTCGATCCAGGCGCCCGCCGGAGAACGCTGACGTGGACCGGGAGCTGTTGATCGAGATCGGCTGCGAGGAGATTCCGGCGGGCTGGCTGCCGGGGCTCACGGCGCAGATGGCGAAGCACCTCACGGCGCGCCTGGCCGACACGCGTCTCGTGCATGCCGCGGCCGTGGAGGCGTTCAGCACGCCGCGGCGGCTGACGGCGCGGGTGAGCGGCCTGGCCGAGCGCCAGACGGACAAGGAAGAACTGGTGATGGGGCCGCCGGTCTCGGCCGCCTTCAACGCGGCGGGACAGCCCACGCCGGCGGCCATCGGCTTCGCGAAGAAGAACAACGTCGACGTGGCGGCGCTGCTGCGTGAGGAGACGCCGAAGGGCGCCTACCTCGCGTGCCGGCTCCAGCAGCGCGGCAAGGCCACGGTGGACGTGCTCGGCGATGTGATGGCCGGACTGCTGCGCGACTTCAGCTTCCCGAAGCAGATGCGCTGGGACGCCTACCTCGAGGACGGCAAGGGCGACCTCGTGTTCGCCCGGCCCATCCGCTGGCTCGTACTGCTCTACGGCGGCCGCGTCGTGCCGTTTGTGATCCGCCGGACCGAGCACGCGCAGGGTCCGCAGGTGCAGGATGTCGCCTCCGGCGCGAACACGTACGGCCACCGCTTCCAGACGACGAGCGGCCGCGCCGGCCGGGCCATCAAGGTGAAGACCTTCGAGGACTACGAGAAGCGGCTGCTGGAGAACTTCGTGATCCTCGACCGCCGGGAGCGCGAGCAGCGCGTCAAGCGCGAACTCGAGAGCCACGCGCGCCGGCTTGGCGGGCGGGTCAGCCACGCGGTGGCAGCCCAGTCCAGCCTGCTGCAGGAAGTACCGGATCTGGTCGAGTACCCGTGCGTCGTGGCCGGGCACTATCCGCCCGAGTTCCTGAAGCTGCCGGAAGAAGTGCTGACGACGACGATGATCCACCACCAGCACTACTTCCCGGTGGTGGACGACGCCGGCGCGCTGAAGCCGGCCTTCCTCGCCGTGACGAACATCGAGTCCGAGAAGCCCGAGGTCGTGGCCCGCAACTCCGAGCGCGTGCTCGTCGCGCGGCTGCGCGACGCGCAGTTCTTCTGGGAGGAGGACAGCAAGGCGACGCTCGAGTCGCGGATCGAACGGCTGTCGACGATCCTCTTCCACAAGAAGCTCGGCAGCTACAAGGAGAAGGCCGAACGCATCGCCGTGCTCGCGGGCTGGATCGCCGCCGACGTGTTCGGCAGGCCGGATCAGGCGGACGCGGCGCGGACGGCCGGACGCTTGGCCAAGGCGGACCTCGGCACCGACATGGTGCGCGAGCTGACGGAACTCCAGGGCACGATGGGCGGCATCTACGCCCGCCAGGAGGGGATGCCGGAGGCCGTCTGGAAGGCGATCTACCACCACTACCTGCCCATCGGCGTGGACGCCGCCGCGGCGCCGTCCGCTGCGGACCTGGGCCCGGCGGCCGTCACGTGGGCGGCCGTGGCGCTGGCCGACAAGCTCGACTCGGTCGTGGGCATGCTGGCGGCCGGTGAGCGGCCGACGGGTTCGCGCGACCCGCTCGGTTTGCGGCGGCAGGCGCAGGGCGCCGTCAAGATCCTGGCGGACCTGCACGAGGTCACGGGCATCTCGGCGCGCGTCACGCTGGGGCAGCTCGTCGCGAAGGCGGGCGAGCCGTGGACGCTGGACGCCGACGCGCACGACGCCATCCAGGCGTTTCTCGTCGAACGGGTGCTGCATCTGTTCGAGCAGCGCGGGTTCGACATCCGCAACGCCCGTGCGGTCGCGGTGAGGTCGCTCGACGCGCTCGACGTGGCACGGGCGAAGCGGACGCTCGCCGTGCTCGCCGAGTTCGCGGCGCAGCCGGAGTTCCGGCTCCTGGCGGAGGCCGTGAAGCGCGTCAAGAACATCTCGAAGGGCGTGGTGTTCACGCGGGGATGGGACGCGCTGCAGGCCTACGTGCCGGCGGCGGCGGACGCCGCGGAGCGGGACCTGATCGGCTACGTGGCGTCGCGCGTCTCCGTGATCGATGAGGCAGAGCGGACGGGGCAGTATCTCGCTGCGCTGAAGGACATCGCGGGGCTGCAGCCGTTTGTGGCGAAGTATTTCGACGATGTGATGGTCATGGCCGAGGATGCCGCCGTGCGCGACACCCGGCTGCAGGTGATGGCGGGGCTGCGCGACCTGGTCGTGCGGATCGCCGATATTTCCGAGATCGTGGCGGAGTAGCGGAGGAGAGATGGCCAAGAAGGCAACCGGGGCGAAGGGCGCGAAGAAGACCACCGCAGTGAAGGCGGCACCGAAGAAGACGGCGTCGAAGGCGAAGAAGCCCGGCCAGTTCGTCTACCAGTTCGGCAAGCGGACCGACGGCAACGGCTCCATGAAGCCGCTGCTCGGCGGGAAGGGCGCGAACCTGGCCGAGATGTGCCGGATCGGGCTCCCCGTGCCGCCGGGGTTCACCATCACGACCGAGGTCTGCACCTACTACTACGCCAACCGGCGGTCGTACCCGCCGGCGCTGAAGGCCCAGATGCAGGCGGGGCTCGCGGCGATCGAGAAGCAGACCGGCAAGCGCTTCGGGGACCTGAAGAATCCGCTGCTCGTCTCGGTGCGCTCCGGCGCCCGCGATTCGATGCCGGGCATGATGGACACGATCCTCAACCTCGGCCTGAACGACCAGACGGTCGAGGCCCTCGCCGCGAAGACGAACAACCCGCGGTTCGCGTGGGATTGCTATCGCCGGTTCATCCAGATGTACGGCGACGTGGTCCTGGGCGTGCAGAAGCGGCCGCACGAGGACCACGAGCCGTTCGAGACGGTGATCCACGCGCTGAAGCACGAGCGGTACCACGCAGACATCGAGGACACGAAGCTCAGCGTCGAGGACCTGCAGTTGCTCGTGGTCCGGTTCAAGGAACTGGTGCGCGAGCGGGCGGGCGTGGCGTTCCCGTCGAACCCGTGGGACCAGTTGATGGGGGCCGTCGGCGCCGTGTTCGGCTCGTGGATGAACGACCGCGCGATCGTCTACCGGCGGAAGTACAACATCCCGTCCGAGTGGGGCACGGCCGTCAACGTCCAGGCCATGGTCTATGGCAACACCGGGGACGACTCCGGGTCCGGCGTGGCGTTCACGCGCAACCCGGCGAATGGCGCGAAGGAGTTCTACGGCGAGTTCCTGATCAACGCGCAGGGCGAGGATGTCGTGGCCGGCGTCCGCACGCCGGAACCGGTCGCCGCGCTCCAGGCGCAGATGCCGGAAGCCTACCGGGAGCTGGAGCGGATCCGGCAGACGCTCGAGCGCCACTTCCGGGACGTCCAGGACTTCGAGTTCACGATCGAGGACCGCGTCGTCTACATGCTCCAGACGAGAAACGGCAAGCGGACGGCCATGGCCGCGCTGAAGTTCTCGATGGACATGGTGAAGGAGAAGCTCATCGACTGGAAGACGGCCGTGCTGCGCAACCCGGCCGACCAGCTCGACCAGCTGCTGGCGCCGGTGTTCGATGCGAAGGATGTCGCCGCGGCGACGCCGATCGCGACGGGGCTGCCGGCCGGTCCCGGCGCGGCGTCGGGACGGATCTACCTGAACGCGGACCGCGCCGTCGTCGCGGCCGAGCGCGGTGAGCAGGTCCTGCTCCTGCGCGTCGAGACCTCCCCGGAGGACCTGCGCGGCATGATTGCGGCCGAAGGCATCCTGACGGCCCGCGGGGGCGTGTCATCCCACGCGGCGCTGGTCGCGCGCCAGATGGGCAAGGTCTGCGTGTGCGGCGCGGCGGCGCTCGAGGTCGACTACGCGGCCCGCGTGGTCACGGTCGACGGCGTGCGCTACGCCGAGGGCGACTGGATGTCGATCGACGGCACGGCCGGCAAGGTGTACGCGGGCAAGCTGCGGACGGCACCGTCCGAGATCGTCGCGGGCATCATCGACGGCGACGCCGCGGCGCGGGCCACCGAGAAGTTCCGGAGCTTCCAGCAGTTGATGACGTGGTGCGCGCGGGCCTCCCGGCTGGCCGTGCGGACCAACGCCGACACGCCGGAGCAGGCCGCCAATGCCGTGGCGTTCGGCGCCGTCGGCATCGGGCTGTGCCGCACGGAGCACATGTTCTTCGAGGACGACCGGATCGACGCGATGCGCGAGATGATCCTCGCGGAGACCGTCGAGGAGCGCCGTGCGGCGCTCGCGAAGCTGCTGCCGTACCAGCGCAACGACTTCGCCGGGATCTTCCGGGCGCTCAAGGGCTACCCGGCGACCATCCGCTTCCTCGACCCGCCGCTGCACGAGTTCCTGCCGCACTCACCGGAGCAGCAGGCGGAGCTGGCCGAGAAGATGCGGGTGCCCGTCGCGCGCATCCACCAGCGGGTGGAGCAGCTCCACGAGTTCAACCCGATGCTCGGCTTCCGGGGCTGCCGCCTCGGGATCGTGCACCCCGAGATTTCGGAGATGCAGGCCCGCGCCGTGTTCGAGGCGGCGGCGATGGTGCAGAAGGAAGGCATCAAGGTCCGGCCGGAGATCATGATTCCGCTGGTCGGCTTCCGGAAGGAGCTGGACCTGCAGGTGGCCGTGGTGCACGCCCAGGCCCGGGCGGTGCAGGCGGAGCAGAAGGTGAAGTTCTCCTATCTGGTCGGCACGATGATCGAGGTGCCGCGCGGGGCACTGACGGCGGACGAGATCGCACAGACAGCCGACTTCTTCAGCTTCGGGACCAACGACCTGACGCAGACGGCGCTCGGCATGTCGCGCGACGACTCCGGGTCGTTCCTGGCGCCGTATGCCGAGCTGGAGATCGCCGCGCGGAATCCGTTCGCGACCATCGACCAGGCCGGCGTCGGCCAGCTCGTCGACATTGCCGTGAAGCGGGGGCGGTCCGTGAAGCCGGACCTGAAGCTCGGCATCTGCGGCGAGCATGGCGGGGACCCGGCCTCGGTGGCGTTCTTTCACAAGGTGGGCCTGGACTACGTGAGCTGCTCGCCGTTCCGCGTGCCCGTGGCGCGGCTCGCCGCGGCGCAGGCGGCCCTGCTGGACGCGAAGTAGACGGGCGGACGGCCAGGAGCCAGCGCCGGTGGGGAAGATCGTCCAGCTTCCGGTCGAACTGGCCAACCAGATCGCGGCTGGCGAGGTCGTCGAGCGGCCGGCGTCGGTCGTCAAGGAGCTGGTCGAGAACGCCATCGACGCCGGGGCACGGCGGATCCGTGTCACGGTCGAACTCGGCGGCAAGGCGCTGATCCGCGTCGAGGATGACGGCGAGGGAATGTCGCCGGAGGATGCCAGGCTCGCCCTGGCCCGGCACGCCACCAGCAAGATCCGGAAGGCCGAGGACCTCGCAGCCATCACGACGCTCGGCTTTCGCGGCGAGGCGCTGCCGTCGATCGCGTCCGTCTCGCACTTCACGCTGAAGACGCGCACGGCCGGCGCCCCGGCCGGCACGGAGATCCGCGTCGACGGCGGCACGATGGCGGCACCCTCGGCGGTCGGCGTGCCCACCGGCACGTCGATCGAGGTCCGCGACCTGTTCTACAACTTGCCCGCGCGCCGGAAGTTCCTGAAGTCCGACGGCGCCGAGTCCGCGCAGATCTCGAAGGTCGTCACGCAGTTCGCGCTCTGTTACCCCGAGGTCGGCTTCTCGCTGACCTCCGGTCCCCGGACCCTTCTGCAGACGCCGCCGGCGGCCACGCTGCGTGACCGGCTCTACCAGGTCTACGGCGACCGTCCGGACCTCGTGGAGGTGCATCGGGAGGGCGACATCACCGTGACGGGCTTCGTGGCGGCGCTGGCCGAGCAGGGCCCGGTCCGTGGCCCGCAGCACGTGTTCATCAACCGGCGCATCGTCAAGGACCGGACGATCGGGCACGCCATCCTCGACGCCTACGGCGAGGCCTCGATTCGCGAACGGGCCCCGGAGGTACATCTGTTCCTCGACATGCGGCCGGACAGCCTCGACGTGAACGTCCACCCGACCAAGGCCGAGGTCCGCTTCCGCGAGCAGAGCCACGTCCACGAGGTTGTCAAGCGTGCCGTGGCCGACAGCCTGGGCCAGAGCCCGGTGCCGCAGGTCCGCCTGCACGGCGGGCAGGGTGAGATTCCGGGTGTGGCCCCGCTGCCGGTGAACGTGCCGCTACCCGGTGCGTACGCGGGTGTGTTCGCGAACCGGTGGCGGCCGGGCGGTCCCGGCGGCCCGGGTGTCCCCGGCTATGCGGATGTGCCCGCCGGCGACGCGACGGCGTCAGCGCCGTCGTCGTGGTCGGGACCGGACATGGCCGGCGTCCGGGAGGCGGCCGACGCGCTGGCCGCGGCGCCGGCCGGGACGCCCGAGACCTTCGGGGCGCTGATGCCGCTCGGGCAGTATCGCGACACCTTCATCATCGCCATCGACGAGTTCGGCCTCGCCATCATCGACCAGCACGTCGCGCACGAGCGGATCCTCTACGAGCAGATCGCCGCGAGGCTGACGAGCGGCCCGCTGGCGAGTCAGCGGCTGCTGGAGCCGCTGCTCGTCGACGTGTCGGCCGCCGGGCAGGAGGCCCTGGCTACGCACGCGGCCGATCTCGATCGCCTCGGCTTTGACGTCGACGTGTTCGGCCCCGGTGTGGTCCGCGTGTCCGCCGTGCCGGCCATCGTGAAGCGCGAGGACGCCGACGCCACGCTGCGCGCGATGGCCGACGACCTCGACGGCCTGGACACGGGCGACCGGGCCCAGGAGGCCGTGCGGCTCATTGCCGCCACGATGGCCTGCCATGCCGCCGTGAAGGCGAACTATCCGCTGACGCACGAGAAGATGGTGCACCTGCTCCACGAACTCCGGCAGACGGCGCACTCGACCGTGTGCCCCCACGGGCGGCCCGTGATGCTGCGGCTGACGCGCCGGGAGATCGAGCGGAGCTTCGAACGTGCGTGAATCGAGCCGCTCGCCGATGTTCGCGGCGAACCTGACGCTGCTGTTCACGGAGCTGCCGTTCCTGGAACGGATTGGCGCCGCGGCGTCGGCCGGATTCGAGGCGGTCGAGTGCCAGTTTCCGTACGACCACCCGATCGAACACATCACGCATGCGCTGCGGGGGGCCGGCGTCGGCCTCGTGCTGCACAACATGCCGGCCGGCGACTGGGCCGCGGGAGAGCGGGGCATCGCCTGCCACCCCGGCCGCGTCGGGGAATTCCGGTCCGGCGTGGGCCGGGCCGTCCGCTACGCCACGGGCCTGCGCTGTCCGAATGTGAACGTGCTGGCCGGACTCGTGCCCGCGGGCGTGAGCGACGGCGAGGCCCGGGCCACGTTCGTCGAGAACCTGCGGTACGCGGCGGGCGTCACGGCGGATGCCGGGCTGACGCTGCTCATCGAGCCCATCAACGGGCTCGACGTCCCCGGGTTCTTCCTGCGCCGGGCGGACGAGGCCGTGGCGATCATCCGCGAGGTCGGCGCGCCGAATCTGCGGCTGCAGCTCGACCTCTACCACACGGCTCGCGAAGGCGACGACCTGGTCGGGACGATCGAGCGCGTCGGGTCGTGCATCGGCCACGTGCAGATCGCGGACGTGCCCGGGCGGCACGAGCCGGGCACCGGGAGGCTTGATTTCGCGGCGGCGTTTGCGGCGCTCGATCGGGCCGGATACGCTGGATGGGTCGGTTGTGAATACAATCCGCTGGGCGCCACGGTCGACGGACTCGGCTGGCGGTCCGCCTGGATGACACAACGGAGGACGGAATGACGATTCGGAAGCTCGCCCTGACGGGCCTGGGAATGGCGGTTTCGCTGGGCGTGGCCGTGTCGGTGCTGGCGCAGGCGCCGACCGTGAAGCGGACGCTCCTGCAGACGGTGGACGTGGCGACGCCGGGCCGCGAGGCGGTCACGGGCAAGGCCGAGATCCCGCCCACCGGCTCCACCGGCAAGCACACGCACTTCGGTGACGAAGTCGGCTACGTGGCCGAGGGCACGCTGATGCTCGAGGTGGAGGGCGTACCGTCGAAGATGATCCAGGCCGGACAGGCGTTCCACATCCCGGCCGGCAAGGTGCATAACGCGACGAACCACGGCACGGGCAACGTGGTCGCGGTCGTGACCTACATCGTCGAGAAGGGGAAGCCGCTCACGACGCCAGTTCCGTAGCCTCGCGATTACTTCGGGCCGCGCACCGGGATCGCGTTTCCTGCGCTCCCTGGGCGCCAGTGAACCGCACCCGGCTTGAGAACCAGTCGCGCTGGAAACGCGATCCCGGCGCGCGTCCCTCGCTTTGCTCGGACGTGCTCGCGCGCCGTCACGGCCCAATAGACTAGCGGCCGGATTCGCTCTTGGGCGCGTCCGGCCGTTTCAGCGTACGCTCCTCGCCGCGGTCGGTCGGCCGGTAGTAGCGGCGGTCCTGCAGCGACTCGGGCAGGCACACCATGTCCGTGACGGCGCCCGGCGCGTCGTGCGCGTACTGGTAGCCCTTCCCGTAGTCCAGTTCCTTCATCAGCTTCGTCGGCGCGTTCCGCAGGTGCAGCGGCACGGGCTCGGCAACCATCGTGTGCGCGTCGGCCGCGGCGGCGTTGTAGGCCGCGTAGACGGCATTGCTCTTCGGGGCATTGGCCAGGTAGATCGTTGCCTGGGCCAGCGCGGTGTTGCCCTCCGGCATGCCGAGAAAGTGGACGGCGTCCTTCGCGGCGATCGTGACGCTCAGCGCCCGGGGGTCCGCGTTGCCGACATCCTCGGACGCAAAGCGAACGAGCCGCCGGGCGATGTAGAGCGGGTCCTCGCCGGCCTCGACCATCCGGGCCAGCCAGTAGACCGAGGCGTCGGCATCGCCGTTGCGCATCGACTTGTGCAGCGCGGAGATCAGGTTGTAGTGCTCTTCACCGGTCTTGTCGTACAGCAGGGCCCGGCGCTCGAGCGTGGAGGCCAGCGAGGCCAGCGTGACGTGGGCGACGCCACCCTCGACTCTCGGCGCCGTCGCGACGGCAAACTCCAGCAGGTTCAGCGCGGCCCGGGCGTCGCCGTTGGCGTGACGGGCGATCGCCCCGAGCGCGTCGGGCTCGACTGCCGGAGGGGCGTCGTCGATCGCGGGGTCGGCGAGCGCGCGCCGGAGGAGCGCGACGATCGCGTCCTCGCCCAGCGCCTTCAGCACGAACACCTTTGACCGGGACAGCAGCGCCGCGTTCACCTCGAACGACGGGTTCTCGGTCGTGGCGCCGATGAGGATGATGTCGCCCGCTTCGACGCGGGGCAGGAACGCGTCCTGCTGCGCCCTGTTGAAACGGTGAATCTCGTCGACGAAGACGATCGTCCGCTGGCCGGTCTGCCGCCGGAGTGCCTCGGCGGCGGACATGACGTCCTTGATGTCCTTGATGCCGGAGAGCACGGCCGAGAACGGCACGAACCGCGCGCGTGTGGTGGTGGCCACGACGCGGGCCAGCGTGGTCTTGCCGGTGCCCGGCGGGCCCCAGAGGATGAGCGACCGGAGCTTGTCCCGCAGGATCGCCTCACGCAGCGGCGTGCCCGGGCCGAGGATGTGGTCCTGGCCCGTGATGTCGTCAAGGGTCCGCGGCCGCATCCGCTCGGCGAGCGGCGTGCCGGCCGGCACGGGGGCCGGTGCGGTGCCTGGGCCGTCGCCGGGCGCGGGCGCGTCGTCGAAGAGCGAGGGCATCGGCCGGCGATCAGGGCGCCGTGCGCTGCCGCCGGGCCGCGTACAGCAGCAGGGCTCCGGCGATGCTGACGTTGAGGGACTCGACCGGTGCGGCCATCGGCACCGTGACGCGGACATCCGAGGCCTCGAGCACCGCCTGGGCGAGGCCGGGCCCTTCACCGCCCATGAAGATCGCCGTCGGCAGGCGCCAGTCCACCTCCTCGGGGGCGCAGCCGCCGTGGGCCACCGCTGCGACCGTGCGGAGTCCGGCCCTGCGGGCGTCGGCCAGCAGCTCCTCGGTATCCAGTGCCACGGCGACCGGCAGGCGCAGTGCGCTGCCCATGCTGCCGCGCAGCGCCTTCCACGAGAGCGGGTCGGCCGAGACGCCCGACGCGATGACGCCCGTGGCGGACGCGGCCTCCGCCGAGCGGACGAGCGCGCCGAGGTTGCCCGGGTCCTGCACGTCCGCCGCGACGACGAGGAGCGCCCGCGGAACGCCGAGGAGGCCGGCCACGGCCGCGAGCCTGCGCTCGACCAACGCCACGAGGCCCGAGGGCGACCGCACCGGACTGATGACCGCCATCAGGTTGCCCGTCACCACGGCGACGTCCGTGCCCGCGGCCTCGAGCCGGGACGCGAGGCCCGCGAACTCCGGGTCGTCGAGCTCGGCGTCGGTGATCGCCGCGGCCGGAATCGGCAGGGCGGCGTCGAGTGCGGTGGCCACGAGGTGGGCGCCGTCGAGGAGCACGAGGTCGCCGCGCGCGTGCCCGGTCGCGACCTCCCGGAACTGCTGCACCAGAGGATTCTGTCGGCTCGAGATCGCGCGCATGGAGGGGTCCGGGCGCGAGGATAGCACGTGCTACCATGCCGCTAATCCCCGATGAAGGACCGTATCCTCAAGCGTTTTCACGACGAGATCAATGCGCTGGAGCGCGAGCTGCACGTCGAGCTCCCGAAGGAGATCCAGCGCGCGCGCGAGCTGGGCGACCTGCGCGAGAACGCCGAATACAAGGCGGCGAAGGACCGGCAGAGCATCGTCGACGCGCGCCTCGCGATGCTGAAGCGCCGCGTGGCCGAGATCCAGTTGATGAACCTGGACCGCATCCCGCACGGCAAGGCCGGCTTCGGATCCACGGTGCACCTCAAGGATGAGACCGGCGCCACGGTCGTCTTCCAGCTCGTGATGCCGGAGGAAGCGGACGCCGAGAAGGGGCTGATCTCCACGGCGTCTCCGATCGGGCGCGCGCTGCTCAACAAGGAAGCGGGCGACGAGATCAACGTCGTCACGCCGAACGGCACGCGCGAATTCGAACTCCTGAAGCTGGTCACCATTCACGACGACGACGAGGCGTGAGCGACTACTCGCCGCGCAGGCGCACGGCCCTGGTGCTCGCGGGCACCGGTGCGCACGGCGCCTACCACGCGGGCGTGCTCCGGGCGCTGCACGAGGCCGGCGTCAAGATTGACGTGATGGCCGGCCGGGGCGTGGGCGGTGCCACCGCCGCGCTGGCCGCGATCGACGGCGCCGCCGGGCTCTGGGGCGCGGCGAGCCCGTGGCTGCGCGAGGCGGACCGCCCTGCCTATCAATGGCGTCCGGCCCTGCGGATCGCCGGATGGCTGACCGTGCTGCTCGCCGGCGTCGTCGCGTTCCCGGTGCTGCTGCTCGCGGCGGCTCTGCTGGTCTATCCCCTCGGGTTTCTGCTGGAGATGCTCGGGTCGTCCGCCGGGGCCGCGCTCGTGGGCGGGTACGCCGGATGGCTGACCGAGGCCTTCGCGGGCCCGAACCTGCCGACGTATGTGCCGCGGGCCGCGATGCTCGTCGGCGGGCTGATTGTGCTGACGGTCGGCATCGGCACCGTCCTCGCGCGCCTCGGGGCACCGGCGCGGCGGGAAGTGCGCGGGGGGTGGTGGTGGGCGCTGGCGGCCGCACCGCTGGACGCCACGCTCGTGCGCCGCGTGTTCATCGACACGCTGTGGAGCCTGATTCGCGGCGCGGCCGCGAGCGAGAAGCCCGAGGCCCGCGCCGTCGGCCGGCGCTACAGCGAGGTGCTGGCCGAGAGCATGGGCCAGCCCGGTGTCTGCGAGCTGATGGTCGTGGTGTCCGACGTGGACGCCCGGCAGGACGTCGTGGCCGCGTTTCTGCGGGAGCCGCACCGGGCACCGTTCTTCGCACCCAGGCCCGGAGCCGAGCGCCAGGCCGAGGCGGTGGACCTCGCCGGACCCGCGGGCGAGTTGCTCCCGGAACTGCTGGCCGCGGCGCTGACGCCCGCCGTCGGCGTGGAGCCGCACCTCGTCCGCTTCGCCCCCGAGAGCTACTGGCGCGGGGAGGCCCGCCGGCTGTGCGACCGCGGAGGCGCCATCGTGCGCCTGCTGGAGGAGCTGGCATCGGCCGGCGTGGAGCAGGTGATTCTGGTCGGCGGGCCCGCCTCGCGTCCCCGGCCGCATGCGCTGCCCACCGCCGGACTCGGACTGACGGACCGTCTCGGCGACGCGCTGGCTCTCGACGAGGCGTCCGCGATGCGGGACGCCGCGCTGGCGGTGCGGGGCCGGTTCGCCGGCGTCTACGTGATCGTCCCCGACCACAGCGCCATCGGTCCGTTCGACCTCGACGGCGCGTACGACCGGGCGTCGGACCGGCAGGAGACCGTGGCGGAGTTGCTGAGCCGCGGGTACGAGGATGCCCACACGCGGTTCATCGCGCCCGTGCTGGGCGAGAGCGGTGAGTATCTGCGCGTGCCCGATGCGGCAGAACTGGGAGCAACCTATGGGGACGGGGTTTTCGACACGGCTGATCCACGCGGGTGAGGGCAGCGAACGCTCGCTGACCACGCCGATCTACGAGACGACCACCTATACGTTCGAGAGCGCCGCCGAGCTGCAGCGGTATCAGGATGGCGGCGGCGGGTATCTGTACTCCCGCTACGAGAACCCCACCGTCGTGGCGCTCGAAGCCAAGCTCGCCGAGGCCGATGGCGCCGAGGCCGCGCTGGCATTCGGCTCCGGCATGGCTGCGTCGTCCACGCTGCTGATGGCGCTCACGTCGCCTGGCGACGAGATCGTGTGCGGCGCCGCCGTCTACGGCGGCACGCACCATCTGCTGACCGGCCTGCTCGCGCGCTTCGGCGTGACCGCACGGTTCGTCAGCCCGGAGCAGATGGCCGACCTCGGTGACGTGTTCGGGCCGCGGACGCGGCTGCTCTGGTTCGAGACGCCGTCCAATCCGACGCTGCGCTGTGTCGACATCGCGAGGGTCACCGCCGCCTGTCGCGCGGCCGGCGTGATGAGCGTCATCGACAACACGTTCGCGAGCCCGGTCAACCAGCAGCCGATCGCGCTGGGCGTCGACCTGACGATGCAGAGCGCGTCGAAGTACCTGAACGGGCACAGCGACGTCGTGGCCGGCACCGTGGCCGGTGCCCGCGCACTCATCGAGCGCCTCTCGAAGACGCGGCGGCTCCTCGGCGGCATCCTTGACCCGCAGCCGGCCTATGCGCTGATGCGCGGGCTCAAGACGCTCAGCGTGCGCGTGGTCCAGCACAACGCCAACGGCCTCGCCGTGGCCCGTGGACTCGAGGGGCATCCCGCCATCGCCCGCGTGTGGTACCCGGGGCTGGATTCGCACCCGGACCACGCCGTGGCACGGGCCCAGATGCGCGGCTTCGGCGGTATGGTGTGCCTGGATCTGACGGGCGGGCAGGAGGCCGTCGTGCGCGCCTACGACCGCATGAAAGTCGTCAAACGCGCGGCCAGCCTGGGCGGCGTGGAGTCCATCGCCAGCATCCCCGTTCTCACCTCGCACTACGGCTTCACGGATGCGCAGCTCGCCGAAAGGGGCGTGACCCGCGGGATGCTCCGCGTGTCTGTGGGACTCGAAGACGCGGCGGACGTCCTCGCCGACCTGCGTCAGGCGGTGGAGTAGTGCGGGGCGCCGGAGTTGTGCCGCGCATGATGAAACGTTCGCTCATCGCTGGCGCCGCAGTGCTTCTCGCCTGGATGCTGCTCGACCTGGTCACACATCGTTTCTTCCTGGCCGATCTCTACGAAGCCGACGCTGTGCTGTGGCGGCCGTTCGATCAGATGAACGTCGTGCTGATCTACACGGTGACGGTCGTCCTGATAGGAGTCTTCGTCGGCGTGTACTCGCTGCTCGTCAGACCAAAGTCGCTGGGGGCGGGTCTGGCTCTTGGTGCCTTTGTGGGCCTTGCCCTGGGAGTCTCGTCGGGGTTTGGCACATTCATTCACATGCCGATTCCGCTTGCGCTGGCCTGGGGCTGGCTCGTGGCTGGGTGGCTGAAGGGTCTCGTAGCCGGCGGAATCGTGGGTGCGTTAATCACGGACCAGAACCGAGCAGCGGCCTGACACGCGCTGGAGCCGACGCAGCGAAGATCGCAATGCTCAAGTTCCTTCTCTGGCTGCTTCTCCTCGTGGTCTGCTGGCCTCTTGCTCTGCTCGCGCTACTGCTGTGGCCCATCGTCTGGCTGGTCTCTCTCCCGTTTCGCCTCATCGGCATCACCTTCGAGGCAGTGTTTGCGCTGCTGGGCGCCGTCCTCTTGCTACCCGCGCGCGCACTGGGATACAAACCCAACCCATGAGCGCTACAGCACGGCTTAACCCTTCGTTGCACTCGACCATGGCTCGTCTCGTCGGACCTGTCATCTGGCTGGCCGCGTCGTTGGCGGTCGCCGCGGCAGCGTCGGCCGAGCCATTGCCGGTCGCGCAGCAGAACGCCGTTGTCGAGAAACACTGCGCGGTATGCCACACGGACCGCACGCCGAATGGCGGGCTGTCCCTGCAGGGGTTCGACGCCGCGTCGGTCACACCCGGCCTGGCGGCCATGATGCTCTCCAAGCTCACCTCCGGTCTGCCGCTTGCGGCCATCGCGAAGGCCGCGACGGACGAGACAGCCCGGGGGCACCTCACGAAGCGGATCTACGGCGGCGCCATCATGGCGGCGGGCATCGCGCCGCCCGAGCCCGGCGTGAGTCTCGCGCTGACCGCGGCGCTGGCGGAACGCGCCGCCGGGGCCACATCGTGGCACCTGAGCCAGGTCGGAGGCGCGACCACCGCGCCCCGGCACACCACGGTGAGCATCGTGCGCGAGGTGCCGCGAGAGGCCGACGTCGTGGAATCGTACCGGCTGCTGCTGACCTGCGATGGCGCGACCGGGCGCGGTCAGATGCAGGTCGCGTGGTCGCCCGTCGCAACCACGGGTGTGCTCGCGACCGTGGTCGACGGCACCCCGCACGGCCGCCACGCTGTGGAGGGGAGGGAGGCCATGGGGAATGGCTCGGGGACGGGCAAGGGATTGGCCGCGGTGTCGCTGCCCTCGCTGGCGCTGCCGATGCGCTCCTTCCTGGTTCGGGACTTGTTCCCGGGCGAGCAGGTGGACTTCCCGTTTGCGGATCTGCCACCCGCCGCCCGGCGGGCTCTTGAGCCTTGTGCTGTGCGTCGCTGACTGCGGACCGTCGGTCTGACGTCATACCCGGAGACCTGGAGATCACACGATGACAAGGATCGAGCAGCTGCTCGCCGAGTTCGCGCACGAAACAGCGACCGCGCGGACGCATCTGGAACGGTTGCCCGCCGGCCAGTTCGAGTGGCGGCCACACGCGAAGTCGTTCACGGCGGGGCAACTGGGGTCGCACATCGTCGACTGCATCCGCTGGATTGAGCCGATCTTCGGCGCGGACGAGCTGGAGATGAATCCGGGCGACTACAAGCCTTTCAGCGCCAGCTCGGTGGCCGCGCTGATCGAAGGCTTCGACGGCGAGGTGGCCCGGGCCACTCAGGTGATGGCGAACTCGGCCGACACGAGTGCCACGCAGCCGTGGCGGCTCACGGTGCAGGGGAAGGTGTGGTTCGAGAAGCCCCGGGAGGCGGTGTTTCGCGACATGACGTTGAGCCACCTGGTGCATCACCGCGGGCAGTTCTCGGTCTACCTGCGGCTGCTCGACGTGGCCGTGCCGGGTTCGTATGGCCCGACGGCGGATGAGGACTAGACATGGCGAGGCATCGAACGGCGTTGCCGCAGCTCGGCGGGGGACTGTTCCTGGCGGACGGCGGCATCGAGACGACGCTGATCTTTCTCGACGGGCTGGAGCTGCCGGACTTCGCGGCGTTCACGCTCCTGGGCTCCGAGGAGGGCCGGGGCGCGTTGCAGCGGTACTTCCGGAGCTATGTCGACCTTGCGGCCCGATTCCGCACGGGCCTGGTGCTGGAGAGCGCGACGTGGCGGGCGAGTGCGGACTGGGGCGCCCGGCGTGGCTACAGCGCTGCGGAACTGGCGGAAGCGAATCGCGCCGCGATCGCGATGCTCGATGAACTCCGAACGGCTGCGGGGGAGACAGGCGTGCCCATTGTGATCAGCGGCTGTGTGGGTCCGCGGGGTGATGGCTACGTCCCCGGGCACACGATGTCCGCGGACGAGGCCGAGGCCTATCACGGCGCCCAGATTCGCGTCTTCAGCGAGTCCGCGGCCGACTTGGTCGGCGCCATCACGATGAACTACGTGGAAGAGGCGCTCGGCGTGACCCGCGCGGCCCGGCACGCCGGGATGCCGGTGGCGATCTCGTTCACGGTCGAGACGGACGGCCGGCTGCCGACGGGGCAGTCGCTCCAGGCGGCGATCGAACAGGTCGAGGCCGAGACCGACGGGTATCCGGCTTACTACATGCTGAACTGCGCGCACCCGGATCACTTCGAGCACGTCCTCGAACCTGGGCAGCCGTGGTCGCGGCGGATTCGGGGCGTGCGTGCGAACGCCTCCCGCTGCTCCCATGCGGAGCTGAACGAGTCCACGGAACTCGACATCGGCGACCCGGCGGAGCTCGGGCGGCAGTATGCCGGGCTCAAGCGGGCCCACCCGCAGTTGAACGTCATGGGCGGCTGCTGCGGCACCGATCCCCGCCACATCGAGCAGATTGCGCTGGCCTGCAGGAGCCTGTTCGCCTCCGCGTCGTAGCACCCGATCCCGGGAGACTACCGGCTCTTCTTTTCGGGCTGGTTCCTGAGGAAGTGACGGACGAGGTGGTCGAGCCGGGCCGTCACGTCCTCGGGGGCGAGTGAGCCGTAGATGTCCTTGTACTTGGCCACCGGAATCACGGCCTTGGCCATCGCCCGGTGGCCGCCGGCGCTGCCGATGCCGCCGAACGCCTGCTTGACGAACTCGCCCGCGTTGCGCGTGTAGCCGAGGTTCCGGACGGAGATCGTGATCACGTCGCCGACCCGGGCGCCTACGACGGTCCAGCGGACGTTCTCGAGCTGCAGGTAGAAGTCCGCCACGTACGGGACCACGTCGTCGCGCGGGGCGTCGCCGAGGAACGTGCAGAAGACCTGGTCGGCGAAGCGGCCGTTCGTGCGGGCCGTCACGATGAAGTCCAGCCGCTCCGGTGTGATCTCGGCGCCCTCCATCTTGCGGATGAGCGTCGCGTCGGCGAGCGGATAGAGGTACGAGAACGCCTCGATGTCGACGCGGCTGGCCTGCCGGTTGAAGAACAGCGTGTCGCTCTTGATCGCGTAGAGCATCGCCGTGGCCGTGCGCTCGGAGATCTTCTCGTCCACGGCCCGGAGGTGCTCGGTCAGGATGGTGCACGTGGAGCCGTAGTCGGTGCGGACGTCCTTGAACACGGGACGGTAACCGGGCTGCTCGGGGTGATGATCGATGACCAGATCGACGTGTCCGACCTTGTCGCCGAAGTAGGCGGGCTGCACGTCCACCATCGCGACGCGGTCGTAGTTGGCGAGCGAGTCCGGCGTCACTGGCTCGACGTAGATGTCCAGCATCTGCTGCATGCGCTGGTTCTCGGGGCGGGTCACGCCGCGGAACGCGCCGATCTTCGCCGTGCTGCGCGTGCGCCGCAGCGCGGCACGCAGGGCCAGGCCGCTGGCCATGGCGTCCGGGTCGGGGTCGTTGTGGAGCAGGATCAGGATGCGACTGGCGTCTTCGAAGTAGTGCCGGTACTGCTGGACGCGGAGGCGGGTGAGGGAGCGGCTGAACTCGGTGGCGAGGGCGGAGCCGAACAGTTCGCCGGGCGTCAGGTAGCTGACGTCCGGGAAGCGTTTCTTGAGCTGCTCCTCCCGTTTGTGCGCCGCCGGCCCTCCGGACGCGCCGAGCACGTAGACGAGCGTGCCCCCGGCGTGGTGCGCGGCCTCGATGATCGGAATGAGCCGCTGGTGGCCGTCGTCCTCGATGATCACGGCGGTGCCGGGCATCAGATCCGCCTTGATGAACAGCGCGGCCTTCTCGGGGTTGCCCACGGCGACCGGAAAGCCGGCGGCGCGAATCTTCCGCGCGACCGCCGCGTTCGGGACGAGGAACTCGAGGTCGTAGCCCGTGCTCAACGCCTCGTTGAGCATCCGGATCACGATCTCGTTCTGGCACACGGCGAGGCAACGCATCGCAGCGGCGATTATACCGGCGCGCGTGAGGGACGTAGTACCATGCTCTGTTCGGCGACGCGCGACAGCGCGTCCCGTGGACGCATGACACCGACGCAGGGCACACAGGGGCGCTTCTCGCTGGTCAGCGACTTCGAGCTGCGCGGGGACCAGGTCCGCGCCGTGCCCGAGCTGACGGACGGCCTGAACCGGGGCGACCGGTTTCATACGCTGCTGGGCGTGACGGGCTCCGGCAAGACGTTCACGATGGCGCGCGTGATTGCCAACGTGAACCGGCCCGCGCTGGTGATGGCGCACAACAAGACGCTGGCGGCCCAGCTCTATCAGGAATTCCGCCGGTTCTTCCCGCATAACGCCGTCGAGTACTTCGTCAGCTACTACGACTACTACCAGCCCGAGGCCTACGTTCCGTCGACCGACTCGTACATCGAGAAGGAAGCCACGATCAACGACGAGATCGACCGGATGCGCCTCTCGGCGACGCGGTCGCTGTTCGAACGGCGCGACGTGATCCTGGTCGCGAGCGTCTCGTGCATCTACGGCCTCGGCTCGCCGGAGGCCTACTACGGGATGCTGCTGCCGCTCGAGACGGGCCAGCGGATCCCCAGGGACCAGATTCTCCGGAAGCTCGTCGAGATCCAGTACGAACGGAACGACACGGAGTTCGGACGCGGCACGTTCCGCGTCCGCGGCGATGTCGTGGAGGTGTACCCGTCCTACGAGGAGCGCGCGCTGCGGATCGGCCTGTTCGGCGACGAGGTCGACGAGCTGGTTGTCTTCGACCCGATCACCGGCAAGGCCATCCGGCGGCTGGACAAGGTGGCCGTCTACCCGAAGTCGCACTTCGTCACGTCGCGGGACCGGACGCGCCAGGCCGTCGAGACGATCAAGGCCGAGCTCGTCGAGCGGCGCACCGACCTCGAGCGGGAGGGCAAGCTGCTCGAGGCGCAGCGGCTGCACCAGCGCACGATGTTCGACCTCGAGATGATCAAGGAGATCGGCTACTGCCACGGGATCGAGAACTACTCACGGCACCTGACCGGGCGGGCGGCCGGTGAGCCGCCGCCGACGCTGCTGGACTACCTGCCGGCCGACGCGATGGTCATCATCGACGAAAGCCACCAGACCATCCCGCAGATCCGGGGCATGTACGCCGGGGACCGCTCCCGTAAGGAGGTGCTCGTGTCCTACGGGTTCCGCCTGCCGTCGGCGCTGGACAACCGCCCGCTGAACTTCGCCGAGTGGGAGCAGCGCGTCGGCCAGGTGGTCTTCGTGTCCGCGACGCCGGGACCCTACGAGCTGACGCAGTCGAAGGGCGTGGTCGTGGAGCAGATCATCCGGCCGACGGGGCTGATGGACCCGCCCATCGAGATCCGGCCGGTGAAGGGCCAGGTGGACGACCTGCTGGGCGAGATCCGCATCCGGGCCGCCCGGCGCGAGCGGGTGCTCGTGACCACGCTGACCAAGCGGATGGCCGAGGACCTGACCAGCTACTTCCAGGAGCTGGGGGTGAAGGTCCGCTACCTGCACTCCGACGTGGACACGCTGGAGCGCGTGGAGATTCTCCGCGACCTGCGCAAGGGCGTGTTCGACGTGCTGGTGGGCATCAACCTGCTGCGCGAGGGCCTGGACCTGCCGGAGGTGTCGCTGGTGGCGATCCTGGACGCCGACAAGGAGGGCTTCCTGCGCTCGGCGGGGTCGCTGATCCAGACGTCCGGCCGTGCGGCGCGCCACGTCGAGGGTCGGGTCCTGATGTACGCGGACACGGTGACCGACTCGATGAAGCACTGCCTGGCGGAAACGGAGCGCCGGCGGGCGGCCCAGGCGGCCTACAACGCCGCGCACGGCATCACGCCGACGTCGGTCATCCGCGGCATCGACGACGCCCGCCTGAGCGTCTACGACCGGGACTTCTCGACGGTGGACGTTCCGGAGGCCGACACCGAGGTGTTCCACTCCCGGGCCGAGCTGGATGCCCGCATCCGCGAGGTGGAGAAGGCCATGAAGGCGGCCGCCGCCAACCTGGAGTTCGAGAAGGCGGCCTCACTCCGGGATATCCTGAAGGCGCTCCGAACGCGGGATCTGGGTGTGGCGCCCGGGCCGGCCGCCGGCGGCGAGACGGGCTGACGTGCTGACACGCGTACTCAAATCCATGGTGCAGGAGGTGCAGGAGTACGTGCAGCTCTGCGGCGCCGCCGTCCGGAACTGCTTCTCGCGGCCGTTCTACCGGCACGACTTCATCGAGCAGCTCGATTCCATCGGCATGGGGTCGCTGACGGTCGTCCTGCTGACCGGCTTCTTCACCGGCGCGGTGCTGGCCCTGCAGTCCGGCATGACGCTGGACCAGTTCGGCGCGCGGCCGTTCGTCGGGCGGCTGATCAGTGCGTCGATGATCAAGGAACTGGGCCCGGTGCTGACCGGCCTGATGCTGGCCGGGCGCGTGGGCTCGGGCATCGCGGCGGAACTGGGCTCGATGGTCGTGACCGACCAGGTGAGCGCGCTCCGGGCCCTGGGCACGGACCCGGTGCGGAAGCTCGTCGTGCCGCGGATTCTGGCGGGCACGCTGATGGCGCCGGTGTTGACGATCGTCGCGGACACGGTCGGCATCCTGGGCGGCTGGCTGATCGCCGTCTACCAGCTCCGCGTGGCGTCGAGCCTGTACTGGAAGTCCGTCACGGAAGGGCTCTACATCCAGGACGTCTGGATGGGGCTGATGAAGCCGTTCATCCTCGGCTTCGTCATCGTCAGCATCGGCTGCTACGTGGGTCTGAAGACGAAGGGCGGCACGCAGGGCGTGGGCCGCGCCACCACGAACGCCGTCGTGGCCTCGTCCGTGATGGTCATCGCCGTCGACTTCTTCGTGACGCGGCTGCTGTTCTCGCTGATCTACTGATGGGGCAGAGGGACACGGCGGCGCGTGGTGGCGCGGTGGCGCTCGCGGACGAGCCGCCGATGCTCGTGTTCGACCGGGTGTCGCTGGCCTTCGACGACAAGGTCGTGCTGCGCGAGGTGAGCTTCACGCTGCTCGAAGGGCACACGAAGCTGCTGCTCGGGGCCAGCGGGTCGGGCAAGTCCACGATCCTGAAGCTGATCCTGGGATTGCTGAAGCCGGACGGCGGCGAGATCTGGGTGCGCGGCGTGCGGGTGGACCAGATGACGGAGGCCCAGATGATGGGGGTCCGGGCCGACCTGGGCATGGTGTTCCAGGAAGGCGCGCTGTTCGACTCGCTGACGGTGGCGGAGAACGTCGGCTTCAAGCTCTACGAGGAAACCGACGCCCCGCTGCTCGAGGTCCGGAAGCGCGTCGAGCAGGTGCTGGGCTTCATCGACCTCGCGGACTTCATCGACCGGATGCCGGCGGAACTCTCCGGCGGACAGCGGCGGCGTGTGGCCATCGCCAGGGCGATGGCCTCCCGGCCGCGTATCCTGCTCTATGACGAGCCGACGACGGGGCTGGATCCGATCACGGCGTTCACGGTGGACCGGGAGATCGTCAAGCTGCGGGACCTGGAGGAGGTCACCTCGATCATGGTAACGCACCAGCTCCGCGACGCGTTCTTCGTCTCGGACCACGAGGCCGTCCGCGGTGGGGCCGGCATCGAGATTCGGGCGGCCGGTGCCGCCAAGCTGGACGAAGCGGAGTTCATCATGCTCAAGGAGGGCGTGGTGCACTTCGAGGGCAATTCACGGGAACTGCGGGCCAGCCGCGACCCGTACATCACGAGCTTTCTGTCCTGAGGACCTGATATGCCACGCACGCGATCCCTTGCCTGGACCGAGCTGAAGGTCGGCGTCGTGTCGATCTTCGCGATCGGCATGGCCGCCCTGATGATCTTCCTGCTGAGCGGCGACAGCGGCTTCCCGTGGGAGCGCTACACGGTGAAGGCGATGTTCGACGACATCGCGGGCCTGAAGACAGGAGCGCCGGTGCGCGTGGCCGGCGTGGAGACGGGCACCGTGACGGCCATCACCTTCAAGGACGATCAGGTCGAGCTCGAGATGGAGATCACCGAGGACATGCAGTCGCGGATCACGGACCGGTCGGTCGCGTCGCTCGGGTCGGTGTCGCTGCTCGGCGAGTCCGCGATCGATATCACGGCGGCGAGCAAGGGCACGCCGGTGCCCGATTACGGGTACGTGAAGACGGGACCTGCGGCGGGCTCCATCTCCGACGTGGCCGCGCGCGCGGGCGACAGCATCGAGGCGGTGAAGACGCTGATGAGCGACATCAGCGCTGGTAAGGGCACCGTGGGCCGCCTGTTCACGGACGATGCGCTGTACGAGGATCTGGACAAGCTGCTCTCCAACGTGGAGGCCATCACGCGGGGCCTGAACTCAGGCAAGGGCTCGATCGGCCGGCTGATGCAGGACCCGGCGCTGGCGAAGTCGCTTGAGGGCTCGCTGAAGAACCTCGAGGGCATCACCGCCGACCTGCGGGCCGGCAAGGGCAGCCTGGGTCAGTTGCTGAACAACGACGAGTTGAGCAGGTCGCTGAAGAGCACGACGTCCAACCTCGACACGATGACCGCGAAGCTGAACCGCGGCGAAGGCACGGCGGGGAAGCTGCTGAACGACGACGCGCTGTTCAAGAAGCTGGATTCGGTGACCGGGCGTCTCGACAAGGTGGTCAGCGACCTGCAGGCCGGACAGGGCACGGCCGGCCAGCTGCTGTACGACAAGCGGCTCTACGACCGGCTGAACAGCACGGTCACCGAGGTGCAGGGCCTCGTGTCGGACATCCGGAAGGATCCGAAGCGATACCTGAACGTGAAGGTCAGCCTGTTCTGACGAGCGCCGCCGGCCGTACGTAGAAAACCGGGTGCTCGCTCCCGTCTGGCGGAGTCGAGACCCGGTTCGCGGAACTGGATGGTGGGCGCTGGAGGATTCGAACCTCCGACCCCCGCCGTGTGAAGGCGATGCTCTACCACTGAGCCAAGCGCCCAGCCCGTCTCGCGAGTCTATCACAGCGAATCGCGGTCCCCGGCCGCACGCGGGGCCTACAGCGTGCCGTACAACCGATCCCCGAAGTCGCCCAGACCGGGCACGATGTACTTCCGGTCGTTCAGATGGGGGTCGACCACGGGCGTCACGACGTCGACGTCCGGATGCCGCGCGGCCATGGTCGCCACGCCGTCCGCGGCCGCCACGATGCAGGCCAGGCGGATGTGCGTGGCGCCCGCGGCCTTGATCGCGTCGATGGCGTCCGCGGCGCTGCCGCCCGTGGCGAGCATCGGATCCACGAGCAGCACGAAGCTGTCGTGCAGCTTGGCCGGCAGGTTCATGTAGTAGCGCGCGGCCACGGCCGTGTTCTCGTCGCGGCGCAGGCCGATGTACCCGACGCGGGCGGTCGGGGCGATCTCGAGCGCGGCTTCCAGCATGCCGAGCCCGGCGCGCAGTACCGGCACGATCACGATGTCGGACGCCACGCGCCGGCCGGTCGCCGGCGCCAGCACGGTCTGGACCGTGGCGGGCGCGGTGGGCACGTCGCGGAGCGCCTCGGAGGCGATCAGCACGCTGATGCGGCGCGCCGTGCTCCGGAAGTCCGCGGCCACGGTGCGCTGGTCGCGCAGCGTCATCAGGGCGTCGTGGGCGAGGGGATGGTCGACGAGTCGGACAGGCACGAGCGGAATCGTACCCTTCGGCCCGGTTCGTGGAAAGTGAAACCTCGCTCAGGGCCGGCCCGCCGAGCGTCCTAAGATGGGGCCATGCGGATTCTCGGTGGGTTGCTGGCGGCGCTCGTGGTGTCCGGTTGCGCGGGGGAAGGGACGCGCAGCGTCTCGCTCGTCGTGACCAACGGCCAGGTCGTGACGATGGACGGCTCGCGGCGCGTGCTGCCGTCGGGTGGCGTGGCCATCGACCGGGACCGGATCGTGGCCGTGGAGTCCACCGAAGAGCTTGCCCGGCATTTCCGTGCCGAGCAGGCGATTGACGCCGGCGGCGGCATCATCATGCCCGGCCTGATCAACACGCACACGCACGCGCCGATGGTGCTCTATCGGGGCCTCGCCGACGACCTGGCGCTGATGGACTGGCTGCAGAAGTACATCTTCCCGGCCGAGGCGAAGACGGTGTCGCCGGCGTTTGTCCGCACGGGCACGCGGCTCGCCGCGCTCGAAATGATTCAGTCCGGCACGACGACCTTCGCGGACATGTACTACTTCGAGAGCACGATTGCCGAGGAGGTCGCGCAGGCGGGGCTCCGCGGCGTGCTGGGCCAGACGGTCATTCAGTTTCCGGTCGCCGACGCGCGGACGCCGCAGGAAGGGCTGGCCCGGGCGGAGGCGTTCATCCGCCAGTGGAACGGCCACCCGCTGATCACACCCGCGGTGGCGCCCCATGCCCTCTACACGCTCGATGCGGCCACGCTGCAGGCGGCGCGGAGGCTGGCCGTGGAGCAGCACGTGCCGATGCTGATCCATCTGGCGGAAACGGAAGCCGAGGCGCAGACGGCCCGGGAGCGGGGGGCTGCCTCGGCCGTGGCGTACCTCGACGGCCTCGGCGTTCTGGGCCGTGGCGTGCTCGGCGCACACGGCGTCTGGGTGTCACCCGAGGAGGTGGCGGTGCTGAAGGCGCGCGGCGTCGGCATCGCCCACAATCCGGCCAGCAACATGAAGCTGGCGAGCGGCGTGGCGCCCGTCCCCGCGTATCTCTCGGCCGGGGTCGCGCTCGGGCTCGGCACGGACGGCGCGGCGAGCAGCAACGACCTCGACATGTTCATGGCCATGCGCCTCGCGGCGCTGCTGCACAAGGTGGAGCAGCAGGACCCGCGGGTCGTGCCGGCGACGGCCGTCGTCGAGATGGCGACGCTCGGTGGCGCCCGGGCGCTGGGTCTGGAGGCCGTGACCGGCTCGCTGGAGCCCGGCAAACGGGCCGACGTGATCGTGGTCGGCGTGGACGGGGCCGCGCAGACGCCGCTCTTTGACCCGCTGTCGCATCTGGTCTACGTGGCGCACGGTGGCGACGTCCGCCATACAGTCGTCAACGGGCGGGTGCTGATGAAGGACCGGCGGGTGCTGACGCTGAACGAGCCGTCCGTGCTGGCCGATGCGCGCCTCGCGGCCGGGGCCGTGCGGGCCGCCGTCGCGCCGTAGGGCGCCGTGCGGCGCTGCGGCTCGACGCCCTACTCGATGACGCCGATGTAGGGCAGGTTGCGGTGGACGCCTGCGTGGTCGAGGCCGTAGCCCACCACGAAGCGGTCCTCGATCTCGAAGCCGATGTAGTCCACCTGCACCGGCACGACGCGCCGGGATGGCTTGCTGAGCAGGCAGGCCGTCTTCAGGGACTTCGGCGCCCGCGTCCGCAGGACGTCCTGCAGGTAGGTGAGCGTCAGCCCGGAGTCGGCGATGTCCTCGACGATCACGACGCTCCGGCCCTCGATCCCCGAGTCGAGATCCTTCAGCAGCCGCACCTCGCCGCTCGTGGATGTGCCGGTGCCGTAGCTGGAGAGCGCCATGAAGTCCACGGTCACCGTTCCGGGGATGGCCCGCATCAGGTCGCTCGCGAAGATGAACGAGCCCTTGAGCACGCAGATGAGATGAAGGTCGTCCGGGTGGTCGCGCCGGATCTCGGCGGCCATGGCCTGGACGCGGCTGGCAATCGTCTCGGCGGAGAACAGGGTCTGCATGGGGTGAGCGCGCGTGGGGGCGAGGGTCGGCGGCGACTGTGGCGAGGGTAACATAGCGTCGCGGCCCATGAAGCGGTTCGACATCATCACGGAGACGGACGCGCGCGTGCTCGACCCCGGCAGCACCGTGGAACTGGCCGCCAACGGCATCATCACGCCGCTCGCCCAGGACACGCTGCGCGCCCGGCGGGTCGACGTGGTGCGTGTCGGCGCCACGGTGGCCGCCGACAGCCTCGCGCCGGTGGCCGACGTGCGCATCGTGACGCTGGGTTCGGACCACACCGGCGTCCGGCTGCGGAACCACCTGCGGCAGCTGCTCCGCGGCCGGGGACTGGCCGTGCACGATGTCGGGACCGACGGCGCCGACCCGGTGGACTACCCGGACATCGCGGCTGCGGTGGCGCGGCCGGTCGCCAGGGGTGAGGCGCACGCCGGGATCGCGATCGACGGCGCGGGCCTCGGGTCGGCCATCGCGGCCAACAAGATCGACGGCATCCGGGCGGCCATGTGCGTCACCGTGACGCTCGCGCGCTACGCCCGGCAGCATAACGGCGCGAACGTGCTCGCCCTCGGCTCCACGCTGCTGACCGACGCCGAAGCGGCGGAGATCGTCGTGACGTTTCTGGAAACCCCGATGCGCGAGGCGCGCTACGTGCGGCGGCTGGCCAAGGTGCGGGACCTGGAGCTGAGGGGATAGGGATGGACCAGGACGACCTGCGGAGGCTCATCCGCATCATCGTTGAGGAGGTGGCGCGCACACCGCGCGCGCTGCCGTCGCGCTGTGCGTGCCACGCACTGGCGCTGGACTGCTGCCCGGACCGGGTGCAGGGCGTGCTCGATGCGGGAGCCTCGCGCCTCGGCGTCCACGCCGCGGGTGGTGCGGCCGGCAGCGTGGCCGCGATGATCGACCACACGCTGCTCAAGCCCGACGCGTCGCTGGCCGAGGTCGAGACGCTGTGCCGGGAGGCTGCGCAGTTCCACTTCGCGACGGTGTGCGTGAACCCGACGTGGGTGGCGACCTGTGCGCGATTGCTGCGCGGCACGCCCGTCAAGGTCACCTCGGTCGTGGGCTTCCCGCTGGGGGCCACGACGCCGGATGTGAAGAACTACGAGACGCGCCGGGCGCTCTTCGACGGGGCCGGCGAGATCGACATGGTGATCAACGTCGGGGCGCTCAAGAGCGGAGACCTGCGTACGGTGGAGCGGGACATCGAGGCGGTCACCGGGCCCTGCCGCGAGGCGGGGGCCGTCAGCAAGGTCATCATCGAGGCCGCGCTCCTGACCGACGAGGAGAAGGTGACGGCCTGCACGCTGGCGAAGGCCGCGGGGGCGGACTACGTGAAGACGTCGACCGGGTTCGGGCCGGGGGGCGCCACCGTGGCGGACGTGGCGCTGATGCGCCGCGTGGTCGGCGAGCAGATGGGCGTGAAGGCGGCCGGGGGCGTGCGCGACCTCGAGTCCGTGAAGGCCATGATCGCGGCCGGCGCCACGCGCATCGGTGCCAGTGCCGGCGTCCGCATCGTCCAGGAATCGAAGGGCGGAGCGGTGACGGCCGTGGCCAGGGGCTACTGAGCGGCGATCCGGATGACGCTGTGTCGCGCGTGTGCCGCGCTCTGCCTGCTCCTGGCCGCCGCTGACGGCGCGCGGGCGCAGACGGCCGCGGGTGCCGATCAGCCGGGGCCGTGGGTGCTGGACCTGCGCGGGGTCACCGTCAGCCTGCCGTCCGACCCGGCGTTTCTGCCGGGGCTGCCCGCCGGGAGTGTCGTGCCCGGCCGCGGCTTCGGGTTCGACGGCGGCGCTCGCTGGTTCTGGCGGCGCCTGGGCCCGTCGCGCCTCGGCCTCGGCCTCGACGCCACGTGGGCCCGTGGCACCACGCCCGGGTCGGCCACGCTGCCGCGCGTCGTCGAGACGTTCGTCCGCGCGGCGCCGGATCTCTCGTTCAACTTCGGCGGCCGGAACGGCTGGAGCTACCTGAGCCTCGGGGCGGGCGTGGCCCGCATCGCCGGGTCCGCCACGCTCGCCGGCCGGGCGCTCGACCCGGTGACCAGCGGCGCGATTCTGGCAATCCACGGCGGCGCCGGCGCCCGGTGGTTCACGACGGATCGGCTGGCCGTCGGCTTCGACGTGCGGTTGCACCAGTTGCAGGCCGGTGACCGGACGCCGGCCACGATGCGGTTCGCCGCGTCGGTCGGACTCTCGGTGCGATGATGGTGCTCATGAGAACGCGAAGCCGCGTGTGGATGGTGGCCGGCGTGGCCGTGCTGGGTGTGGCCGTGCAGGCGCCTCTGGCGGCGCAGTCCCGCGTACAGGCGGGCGTGCAGCTCTCGACCGTGTCCGTGGGGGAGTTCGACGCCCGGGATACCGGTGTCGGCGTGCAGGCCGGCGTGCGGGCGTGGGGGCCCGTGTGGGCCGAGGCGGCGCTGATCCGCTACGCGGGCGAGTTTCCGGGGGACCGCGGCTTCAGCCAGAGCCGCGTCGAAGGGTTGTTCGGCGCGTCGGCCGGTCCGACGATCGGGCGTCTCCGGCCGTTTGCGAAGGCCGGCGCCGGGTTTCTCCGCTACGGTGGGTCTGGCGGCCCGGTCGTCTGCATCGCGATCTTCCCGCCGCCGCTCTCGTGTGAGCTGGCGGCCGGCCGGACGCTGCAGGCCTACGAGATCGGCGGGGGACTGGAGATCCTGCCGGGTGCGCTGACCTTCGCTCGGCTGGATGTCAGCCGCCGCGTCGTCCGGTATCCGGGCCCGTCGTTCACGCCGGCCGGAGGCGCGCGGGCGGAGGACTTCCACGGCCGTGACCTGAGGCTCGGCTTCTCGGCCGGCCTTCGCTTCTGACCGGCCCGTTCTAGGCGGCGCGCCGGCCGGAGTCCGTCGGGCTCGCCCCGGCGTCCTGCACGCCGAACGCCTCGCGCAGCGTCCGCGCGCCGAACCGATCGTCGAGGATCTCGATCTGGTCGGCCGTGACCGCGGTCGGGTGCTCCCTGCCGCAGGCGTGGGTGAGGGCGATCAGGTCCTTCCGCAGCGTCACGATGTAGTTCGCGAGGCGGGCCGACTTCAGCGTCGGGTCCAGGCCGCGCGCGAGCCACGCGCTCTGCGTCGCGATGCCCGTGGGGCAGTGGTTCGTGTGGCAGCGCTGCGCCTGGATGCAGCCGATGGCCATCAGCGCCTCGCGCGCGATGTTCACCATGTCCGCGCCGAGCACGAACGCCATCAGCGCTGTGTCGGGCAGGCCGAGCTTGCCAGACCCGATGAAGGCCACCTTCCGCGTGAGGCCCTGTTCGGCGAACGCGCGGTGCACGCGGCTGAAGCCGATCTTGAATGGCAGGCCCACGTGGTCCACGAAGACGAGCGGCGCCGCGCCGGTGCCGCCCTCGCCGCCGTCGATCGTCACGAAGTCGACCGAGCGGCCGGTCGTGGCGCACAGCCGCGCGACATCGTGCCAGAAGCCCATGTCGCCCACGGCGGACTTCACACCCACGGGCAGGCCCGTCTCCTGCGCCACCTGCTCGACGAAGTCCAGCAGGGAATCGGCGTCGTGGAAGACCGAGTGCGAGGCGGGGCTGACGCAGTCGCGCGTCGCGTCGATGTGGCGGATCGCCGCGATCTCCGCCGTGATCTTCTCCTTCGGCAGCACGCCGCCCGCGCCCGGCTTCGCGCCCTGGCTCAGCTTGATCTCGATCGCGCGGATCTGCGGGTGGGCCGCCACGAGGTCCTTCAGCCGGGGCAGGCTGAACCGGCCGTCGAGCTCGCGGCAGCCGAAGTAGCCGGTGCCGATCTGCAGCACCAGGTCGCCGCCCTGCAGGTGGTACGGCGAGAGTCCGCCTTCGCCCGTGTTCTGGAAGCAGCCGGCCAGCTTCGCGCCTTTGTTGAGCGCCTCGACCGCCGCGCCGCTCAGCGACCCGAAGCTCATGCCCGAGACGTTGACAACCGAGCCCGGCCGGAACGGGCGCCGACGGCCCCGCCAGGCGCCGATCTCGATCGCCGCGGGGATCGGGTGCATCCCGTCGTAGCCTGGCTCGCCGGCGTGCGGCGTCGCCTTCGGGAAGGCGCTGTGCTTGACGATCAGATAGTTCGCCGAGGCTTCCGGCTCGTTGTCCGACCCGAACCCGAAATAGTTGTTCTGGCGCTTTGACGACGCGTAGATCCAGCGCCGCTGCGTCCGGCTGAACGGGCGCTCCTCGTTGTTGTTCGTGACGATGTACTGCCGCAGTTCGGGGCCGAAGGCCTCGAGTAGATAGCGGAGGTGTCCGATCAGCGGGAAGTTGCGCAGGATCGCGTGACGCCGCTGCGAGATGTCGTACACCGCGACGACGACCAGCAGGCCGAGCACTATCCAGAATGCAGTCACGGGCTCTCTCCCTCACCGGGAGGAATCGGCCCGGGCTGCGCCCGCTTGAGGCCGGCGCACGGGGAGTGGCTACTCCTCGCCCCCGCGGATTGCGTGCCACCGCGGGAGGAATCTACCCGCGCCGAAGCCGCAAGAGCCCGGCACGAGCCGCGCGTTGCGTGATTCCGGCGCAGATGTGCCCGGAATGCGGGAGCGCGACACCTCGCACGGCACGTCGCACAACACGGCTCACGGTGTGGCTCGCCGGTTGCGACAGGGTCCTCGGAGTTCACCAAGGAGGACCCACCGATGACACTGACCCTGCCTCGTCGACGTTTCTTCGTCACTGCCGGCCTCGGCGCCGCCGGCGCCCTGACCGTTCCCGCCGCGTTCGTGTCCAGCCAGACGCCCACACGGGACGAAGCCGTGATGCACCACGTCGGAAAGGAGCTGGCGCGCCTGTACAGGCTGCATCGCCGCCAGAACCTGTTCGCCGAGCACTACGAGACGTTCGCCGCGAACCTGCGGCTCCTCGCCGTGGTGCATCCGGACCTGCGGGGCGCCGCCCGCAAGCCCCGGAAGCCCCACGACCACCGGATGCGCGCCCGCCAGGCGGAGGAAGTGCGGCAGGCCTTCGGCATCGACATCTCGAACGAGCCCGAGCCGGCGGCGCTCTCCGCGAAGGACGAGGCGCGCGTCCGGGAGCAGCTCGGCCGCGAGGGCATCGGCCCGACGCTGCTGCGGATGGCCGACGCGGCCGAGGCGAAGGCCGCCCGCATGGCGCGCAGCGGGAACGCGCCGCCCTTCCGGAACGCCCAGCTGGAGTGGAACCTGGCGTGCCGGTTCGAGCCGGAGATCCAGCTGGCCAGTCAGATCATCTGTGACGTGGCGAGTACGGGCGTCGGCGGCGCCCAGGCCCAGGTCGCGTGCCGCGTGTCGGTGATCGTGGTATACCTCTGGCGCTGGCTGTGCTGATGCCGACGTCCCGCACGAATCGAGCGCTGATCGCCCTGTTCAGTACGATGGGCTTTGCGGCGTTCTATCTGATTCCGCCGGGGCTCCTGGAACGTGTCGTGTCCTCGGTGTGTTCGGGTCTTGTCATCGTGTTCACGACGATCGAGATTCGGAGGGATCGTGAGCGTGGCCCGTACGCCGACGAGCGACCGTCCCTCGGTCTGCGCGGGTAGTCCGGGACGCAACCAGGAGGGAGGGTCGGCTCCCTCTGACCGCGACCCACGTCCAGCGTGGGATAATCGCCGGATGCATCCCTGGCACGACACGTACCTGGACGACACGTCCATCGAGAAGTCCTTCCCGGCCATCATCGAGATTCCGAAGGGCAGCAAGAACAAGTACGAGATGGACAAGGAGACCGGCCTGCTGCGGCTGGACCGCGTCCTCCACAGCGCCGTGCACTACCCGGCCGACTACGGCTTCATCCCGCGCACCTACTGCGACGACGGCGACCCGCTCGACATCCTCGTCCTGAGCCAGGAGCCCGTATTTCCGCTGACCATCGTCGAGGCACGCGCCATCGGCGTGATGCGGATGCGCGATGAGAAGGGCATCGACGACAAGATCATCGCCGTCAGCGTGAACGACCCCGCTGTCTCGCATTACACGGACAAGAACCAGCTCCCGCCCCATGAACTGCGACAGCTGCAGCGCTTCTTCGAGGAGTACAAGGCCCTCGAGCACGACGCCGAGGTCGTGGTGGAGGAGATGCTCGGCCCGGTCGACGCCGTGCGGATTCTGACCAGCTCGCTGGATCTCTACCGCAGGCTGCGCCGCGGCGAGCTCCGCGTGGGGGCGACGGGGAAGTAGCGCGGCCGTTCCGGCTGAATGTGGAGCGGGAGACGGGGATCGAACCCGCGACATCAAGCTTGGGAAGCTTGCGTTCTACCGCTGAACTACTCCCGCGTTCCGGTAGGTGCCCCGCCATTCTAGCGGCCGGTCACCCTCCGGGCAACTGCGGTCAGCCCCGGGGCCCGAAGTGCTTTCCAGCCGACGGGGAACTCCACCTTGCCTCGAAGTTTCTGGAGCTCGTCACAGGCATGGTCGGCAGCGAGGCGTTGAAGGCCGAGACAGACGGTTTCCGTCACGCTCCTTCCCGTGGCTTCCTGGGCCCGGCGGAGGAGATCCTCCGGCACGTTTAGTGTGATCCTGGCCACCAGCTGCTACCCCCGGATGATGCTGAGAACCTCGTCGCGGCGGCGTGCCATCTCGGCCGGCGTGGCGGCTTCGAGGTTCAGGCGGAGCAGCGGCTCGGTGTTCGACGGACGGACGTTGAAGTGCCAGTCCGGATACTCGACCGAGACGCCGTCCATCTTCGAGATCGCAGCGTCCCGGTAGCGCGCCTCGATCGCGTCCAGCCGGGCGGGCACCTCGGCCATGCTGCCCAGCGCCGTGTTGATCTCGCCCGAGATGAAATACCGCTCGCGGTACGGGGCCAGCAGGTCGCGCAGTGACTGGCCCTTCACGGACATCAGCTCCAGCATCAGCAGCGCGGGGATGAAGCCGTTGTCGGCGTAGGCGAAGTCCTTGAAGTAGTAGTGTCCGGTGACTTCGCCGGCGAAGACGCCGTCGACCTCGCGCATGCGGGCCTTGATGAAGGCGTGCCCGACGCGGTTCATGACGGCGGTGCCGCCCATGCGCGCGACGGTGTCCCGCACGGCGTGGCTGGCCCGCAGGTCATAGACGATCGTCGCCCCGGGGTGCTTCATCAGGAACGCTTCGGCGAGGAGCGCCGTGACGAAGTCGCCCGAGATGAACTCGCCGCTGCCGTCGATGAAGAAGCAACGATCGGCGTCGCCGTCCCAGCAGATGCCGATATCGGCCTTCGTCTCCAGCACGGCGTTCGTGGAGTCGACGCGGTTCTCGTCGATGAGCGGGTTCGCCTCGTGGTTCGGGAACGTGCCGTCGGGCGTGAAGCAGAGGCGCGTGGTCCTGCACGGGAGCCGATCGAACAGCTTCGGCGCGACGAGGCCGCCCATCCCGCTGCCCGCGTCGAGGACGACGTTGAAGGGCTTGATGACGGCCGGGTCGATGAACTGGAGGATGCGTTCGACGTAGTCGTCGAGGACGGTGCCAGACGTCAGCGAGCCGCGGCGCGTCGGCGTGGGGAAGCGGTCGCTCGTCACCATCGCCTGGATCTCGCCGATGCCGGCGTCGGCGCTGAGCGCGCGCGCCTGCTCGCGAATCATCTTGATGCCGTTGTACTTGCCCGGGTTGTGCGACGCCGTGATCTGCGCGCCGCCCTGGAGGCCGTCGCGGACAGAGGCGAAGTAGAGCATGTCCGTCGCCATCATGCCGTAGTCGATGACGTCGGCGCCCTGGAACAACGCCCCTTCGATGAAGGCGGCGGCGAGCGAGGGCGATGACACCCGCATGTCGCGCGAGACGCCGATCCGCGTCGCGCCGAGATACGCGACGAAGGCTCGGCCGATATCGCGGGCGATTGCTTCGTTGATCTCGCCGGGGTAGACGCCCCGGATGTCGTAGGCCTTGAAGATGCTGGGGTTGACGGTCATCAGCGGCTGTAATCGGAAATGTGCGTGTCCGGGCCGAGCGTGAGCCCGGTGGTGGCGGCGTGGGCACCCACGCGGCTGCCCGTCGCCAGCACCGTATCGGTGAGGCGGGCGTGCGCGCCGACGTGCGTGCCCGGCCAGAGAATGCTGCTGGTGACGGTGGCGCCCGCCTCGACCACCACGTCACGGCCGATCACGGCGTGCGGGCCGACGGTGGCGCCGGCAGCGATGCGCGCGCCATGGTCGATGAAGCACGGTGCGGTGATCGTCGCGGCCGGGTCCACCTGCGCGGCCGGGTCGATCGCACGGCGATCGCCACCGGGCGTCGGGAACGGCGCCGCGTGGAAGCGCCCGTCCATGATGTCGCGGTGGACCTGCCGGTAGGCGGCCGGCGTCCCGATGTCGAGCCAGTAGCCGCGGTACGCGTAGGCGACGAACGTCTCGCCGCGCTCGACGAGGGACGGAAAGTAGCCGCGCTCGATCGAGTAGGGCTGGCCGGCGGGAATCCGGTCGAAGGTCTCCGGCTCCAGCACGTAGATGCCGGCGTTGATCAGGTTGGTCGTGATCTGCGACGGGTCCGGTTTCTCGACGAACCGCCGGACGTTGCCGTCGGCGTCCGTCTCGACCAGGCCGTACGCGGACGGATTCTCGACCGGCGTCAGCACGATCGTGGCCCTGGCCCTGCGGGCGCGGTGGAGGCGAATCACGTCCCCGAGGTCGATCTCGGTCAGCACATCGCCGTTGAACACGACGACGGTCTCCTGCAGGTCATGCCCGGAGAAGCGGATGGCGCCGCCGGTGCCGAGCGGTTCGGGCTCGACGCAGTAGCGGATGCGGATGCCGGCCCCGGATCCGTCTCCGAACACGCGCTCGATCGCGTCCGGCCGGTAGTTGAGGCTGAGGCGGACCTCGTCGATCTCGGACACGTGCTTCAGCCGGTCAAGCTGGTAGTGCAGGAACGGGCGGTTGAAGATCGGGACGACCGGCTTGGGGACGTGAAGGGTGAGCGGGCGGAGGCGCGTGCCCATGCCGCCTGCGAGCAGAATCGCTTTCATGCCGACTTCCGCATGATACGTCACCGTTCCGGAGCGGGTCAGCGGCGCCCCGTGGTCCGGGCTCCGCTCGCAGCGGACCGGTGGGGTAGAATGGCCGCGCCCATGAACCTCCCGAACGCGCTGACGCTCGTGCGGATGTTCCTCGTGCCGCTGCTCGTGGTGGTGCTGCTGACCGAGTTCGAGGGACGACTCGTCCTCGGGCTTCCGAAGGAACTGGTTGGCGCCGCCATCTTCGGGCTCGCGTCGGCCACGGACTGGCTGGACGGGCACCTCGCGCGCCGCCGGCGTCAGGTCACGGCCCTCGGCCAGATGCTCGACCCGCTGGCGGACAAGCTGCTCACCTCCGCCGCGTTCATCTCCCTCGTCCAGCTCGGCGCGGCGCCGGCGTGGATGGTCGCGCTCATCATCGGCCGCGAGATCGCCGTCACCGCGCTTCGGAGCGTGGCGAACGCACGCGGGATCACGATGCCGGCCTCGAAGATGGGCAAGTTCAAGATGGCGTCGCAGGTGGCGGCCATCCTGATGCTGATGGTGGGCTGGGGACCGCTGCCGTGGTTCCGTCCGATCGGGGAAGCCGCGCTCTGGGTCGTGGCCGCCGCGGCGCTGGTCTCCGCCGTCGATTACTACCGCCGCTTCCAGCAGCTCACCAGCGCCCGCGTCGCGGACATCACCGTCGCCCGGGAGCGGCGGGCGGACCGGCGCCGGGCGGGATAGACGCGCCGGTCAGTTCGTGGCGGGCGCGCGGTGCCGGGGCTGCTCGGTGCGCTGGCCCACGTAGTCGCCGGTCACGACCGCCGTGGATGACGCGATCACCCGCAACGTGGACGCGTCCGCCCCGACGGCCACCGCCACCGCCTCACCCGCCTCGTAGAGGAAGTTCTTCGCCACACCGCGGTCGTGATAGAGCACGAACCGCGCGCCCGGGTGCACGCCCTTGCTGCTGCCGCGGTCGATCAGGAACAGGTCGCCCGTGGCGAACGTCGTGCGACGGCCCGCGCCGGCCACGATGCGGGCGTAATCGTTCCGCTTCGGCTCCAGGTCGCGGGTGTCCTGCTCGGGCACGGCCGCGACGGTGAACGGGGCCAGTTCGTCTCCGGGATTGACCGTGGAGCAGGCGTGCGTGATCGTGGCGAGCGACAGGTCGTCGTCCACGGCGTACACGCGGAGCCAGCCCGTGTTCTGCACGATGTGGCGGCTGGCGGGCCGCTTCTTCGTCGGGGCGGGCACGGGCAGTCGCGTGATGAACTCCTGCCCGACGGTGATGCCCTGGCGTTCCCCGGCGCTGATCGTCACCAGGTCGCCCGGCGCGTAGGCCTGGCGGACGACGGGGGCCTGTCCGCCCGTCACCTGAATCGCCTGCGGGAGCGGCGCCCGGTCAGGCAGGTCGGCTGGCGCCGGGGCGCACAGAAGGGCGATCTGGTCCGGGTCAAGGCCCGATGCGGCAGGGGCAGGCCCCCGCTGCGCGTGGGGCAGTCCTGTCGCCAGGATCACAAATCCGATCGTGCAGGCACGGCGCATCAGCTGGCTCCCTCCGGCCTCGGCCGGACGCTACTTCGGCGGATCGGCCGCCTGCGCCAGGTCGAAGGTCTTCTTCGCCTCCGGCACCAGGGGGCTCTCCGGGTACTCCTTCAATAAGCGATCCAGGTACGGAATCGCCTCGGCCTTCTTGTTGGACCGCAGCAGCGACTCCGCCAGATAGTAGTAGACCGTGTCCATGCCGGAGAACTCGGGGTCCTCCGCGAGCACTTCCTTGAAGCGCTGAATGGCGCCCGGGTACCACTTGCGGGCCTTGAAGTAGAACACGCCGACGTTGACGGACGCCTGCGTCAGGCGGTCCTTGGCGAGCCGGTAGTTCTTGCGGACCTCCGGCACGAGCGGCGAGGCCGGATGCCGCTCGAAGAACAGATCGAACTCCTTCAGCGCTTCGCGGGTCTCGGTCTGGTCGCGTTCCGGCGCCCGCATCTTGCCGAAGTGGCTCATCGCGATCTTGTACTGCGCGTAATCCGCGCGGGCGTGCGTCGGATAGAAGCTCAGGAACTCGCGGTACTCGTTGACCGCGAGCACGAGCGACTCGGTGGTGTTCTCCCCGAGATAGGTGTCCGCGATGCCCAGTTTGGCATCGGGCCGGTAGGTGCTCTGGGGGTAGCCGTCGACCAGGCGCTGAAAGTAGGTCCGGGCCTTCATCCAGTTCTTCGCCTGAACCTCCTCGTTGCCCCGGTCGAACAGGTACTTGTCGGCTTCGGCGATGCCTTCGGGGATGACATTCTTGCTGCCGCAGCCGGCAACGGCCGCGCCGGCGGCGCAGAGGGCCACCAGCAACAGACGGGGGAGGACGCGATCGAACAGTGTGGTCATTCGGACGCTCTCAGCATCGCACGGACCCGGTCCGGGAGGCGACAGGGCCGGCCGGAGGGATCCAGGGCGCAGTGCACGGTGTGCCCGGCGACGGCCAGGCTGCCCGAGGGTAAGACGATCTCGTAGTCGAAACGGACGCGTACCGGGGAGAGCAGCGTCGGCGTCGTGCGGATGTCGAGGTCGTCGTCGTAGCGGGCCGGCTGCCGGTACTCGCAGTGCGCTTCGATGACCGGGAGCGAGACGCCCGCGGCCTCGAGTTCGCGATAGCTCCAGCCCGCCTGCCGGAGCCAGTCGGTCCGGCCGACCTCGAACCAGACGAAGTAGTTGGCGTGGTAGACCACGCCCATCTTGTCCGTCTCCGCGTAGCGGACGCGAACCGTGCTGTGCCGGACGGCGCCGGGGAGCCCGCTCACGTCCAGCAGCCCGTGGTGCAATTCCCGCGTTGCACCGAGACGGGCGAGGCGCCCCCGTCCACCCCACCACACGCAGTCCGCGTGGCGGGGACCCCGGGCGAGCGAGGCGCGACGACCGAGAATATCGGGAATATGCGAGGGAGGAGCAACGACGCTCCCGGGGATGCCTCGCTCGTCGAATGCAGTGGGGGTTGCACCACGGGCTGCTAGAGCGCGGCGGAGCCCGCCTGCTTGAGATGGGTGACCGCGGCGCCGGGGTCGGGCGCGCCGTACACCGCATTGCCCGCCACGATGATCCGCGCGCCGGCCGCCACGACCTGCGCGATGTTGTCCGCGCCGATCCCGCCGTCGATCTCGATCGGGATGGGGCGGCCCGCGCGGGCCAGCACCTCCGACACGCGTGCCAGCTTTCCGAGGCTGTGCGGGATGAACGACTGCCCGCCGAAGCCGGGATTGACCGACATCACGAGGACGAAGTCGAGGTCGTCGAGCACGTCCTCCAGCGCCACGGCGGGCGTGGAGGGATTCAGCACCGCGCCGGCCAGGGCTCCCGTCGACCGGATGAACGCGAGCGTCCGCTGCAGGTGGGGCACGGCCTCCACGTGCACGGAGACCATCGCCGCGCCGGCCTTCACGAAGTCCTCGATGTAGCGATCCGGATGCTCGATCATCAGGTGGACGTCGAGCGGACGGGTGGCCACCTTCCGCAGCGACTTCACGACCGGGACGCCGATCGTGATGTTCGGGACGAAGTGCCCGTCCATGACGTCCACGTGGATCAGGTCCGCGCCGCCGCGCTCCACCGCCGCGACGTCGCGGCCGAGGTTCGCGAAGTCCGCGGACAGGATCGACGGCGCGATCTGGACGGCCGTCGGGGACAGGGACAGGGTCATCGATACACCTCGAGCGTGATCGTATCGGTTCCGCCGGCCGGCGAACCCGGCAGGGGGTGCTGGGCCGCCACCAGACCGGCCGCGGTCCCGGCGGGGCGGCGGCGGGGTGTGAGGACGACGCGAAGGCCGGCCGCGGTGAACCGCCCGGCCGCGGCGGTCACGTCGACGCCGGTCACGTCGGGCACGAGGACGGGCCAGGCGCCGGGGCCGCCGCTGACGACGAGGCGGACCGACTCGCCGGGCGTACCGGCCGCGGGCGCCTGGGCGATCACCGTGCCTGCGGGGCGTTCGTCGGGCACCACGACCGGCGGGTCGAGCTGCACGCCGGCCTGGCCGGCGCGGATCCGCGCGGTGCGGTCCGTGCCGCCCGTGAGGTCGGGCACGAGCGTCGCGCGCGCGGGGGCCTTGAGCCACACGCGAACGGCACGCGGCCGGCGCGTGCTGACGCCGGGCGCCGGGTCCTGCTGCGCGATCCGGTCCGGCTGGACACCGGGATGTTCGCGGCGGCTGGCATCGAGCCGCAGCGCGAGGCCGTCGGCGGCCAGCCGTTCGGTGGCGGTGTCCACGGACAGCCCGATCAGGTCCGGCACGGGCACTTCCCGGGAGCGGAGGGCGAGGCGCAGGCCGAGGACGGCGCTGCCGGCAAACGTCACGCCCAATGCGGCCAGGAGCGCCAGGACGCGTCCGGCGCTCCACAGTCCTCTCGCCAGCGGCATCTTCCGGCATCGTACCACGCAGGTTTCCACTAGAATCAGCCACCATGCGCACACACTTTCTCCGGGTGGCCCTCGCCGCCGCGTTCCTGCTCTCGCTCGTTTCTGTCGCGCCGGCTCAGACCAAACCGGCCACCGGCGCCGCCGAACCCTTCGAACCCCGCGTCGGCCAGTCGGGCAAGGACGTCGTCTGGGTGCCCTCGCCGCAGGCGCTGGTCGACCGGATGCTCGACATGGCGAAGCTGACGCCGAAGGACTTCCACATGGACCTCGGCTCCGGCGACGGCATCACGGTGATCTCGGCCGCCAGGCGCGGCGCGACCTCGATGGGCATCGAGTACGAGCCGCAGATGGTCGAGCTCTCGCGGAAGAACGCGCAGGCCGCGGGCGTGGCGGACAAGGCGACGTTCGTGAAGGCGGACCTCTTTGAGACGGACCTCGGCAAGGCCGACGTCATCACGATGTTCCTGCTGCCGTCGATCAACATGCGTCTGCGCCCGAAGATCCTGGACCTCAAGCCCGGCACGCGCATCGTGTCGAACACGTTCGACATGGAGGACTGGGAGGCGGACGAGACACAGAACGCCGGCGGCGACTGCACGAGCTGGTGCACGGCGCTCCTGTGGATCGTGCCCGCCAAGGTGCAGGGCACGTGGCAGACGCCGCAGGGCGAGCTGGTGCTCACGCAGACGTTCCAGAAGGTCAGCGGGACGCTGGCCGGCGCGGCGGTCTCCGGCCGGCTGCGCGGGGACGAGCTGAGCCTGGCCGCCGGGAGCGCCACCTACACGGCGAAGGTCACCGGCGCCAGCATGACCGGCACGGGTCCGTCGGGGGCGTTCACCGCGACGAAGAAGTAGGCCGGACCGCTACCGGCGCACGAGGACGGCGCCGAAGAACGCGTCGAGCCGGTGCTGGTGCGGCGTCGTCCGCAGCATGCCGTCGGCGCCGATGAGCGCCGGCGCGATGCCGGCCGGCGGTGAGGCGGCCAGCGGCACGAGACCGTACTCGGGGTGGTCGGCCAGGAAGCTGGTGACCACCCCTTCGTTTTCCTCAGGCTCGCTCGAGCACGTCGCGTAGACGAGCCGGCCACCCGGACGCACAACCGCCGCCGCGCGGTCCAGGATGGCGCGCTCCGTCCCGGCAAACACGGCGAGGTCGCCGGGCGAGCGTCGCCACTTGATGTCCGGGTCGCGCCGCACGGTGCCGAGGCCCGAGCACGGCGCGTCCACCAGCACCCAGTCGAAGACGGCCCGGACCGGCAACGCCGCGCGCGCGTCGATCTGGACGAGCCGGATGCGCCCGGCGCGTGCGGTCCGGACGGCGGAGGCGAGCGTGCGCAGGCGCCGGGGGCGGATGTCGCAGGCCACGAGCAGGCCGGCGTCGCCGAGCCGCGGC
>JBFXBH010000005.1:0-47839 GCA_050183355.1 Vicinamibacterales bacterium
CCGCACTGAGGCCGGCGGCCTCGATCTCCTCCTTGACCGTCGGGTTGCGCTCCAGCTCCCCCATGCCGACCAGCGTCAGGAACGGCACGAGCAGCTGGTTCAGCGCCGGCACGTGGCTGTGACAGAAAATGTGCGTGTGACCGCAGTCGGGGTCCAGACCCACCGCGAGATAGTCGAGCACGAGCTCGTGGACGTTGGCCGGAATCGACTCCACCGAATCGCGGTCGGTCAGCACCTGGTAGTCGGCGATGACGATGAACGTGTCGATGCCGAGGGCCTGCAGGTCCACGCGGTTCCGCAGGGACCCGAAATAGTGGCCGATGTGGAGGGGGCCGGTCGGGCGGTCGCCGGTCAGCACCCGGTACCGCTTCGGGTGGGCCACGAAGTCGCGGCGCAGCAGATCGGAACGGCGCAGCGCCTCGTCAAACGTGGTCGCTGCGGAGTCGGACGTCGGCTCGCTCATCGACTACTATCATAGTCACGCCGTGACGGAAGCCGCCGACTTTGAGTCCTCGCCGGACGCGTATCGCGTCAGTCTGGCGTCCTTCGAAGGACCGCTCGACCTGCTGTTGCACCTCATCAGGAAGAACGAGGTCAACATCTACGACATTCCCATCGCGCTGATCACGGAGCAGTACCTCGGCTACATCGAGTTGATGCAGGAACTCGACCTCGACGTGGCGGGGGAGTTCCTCGTCATGGCGTCGACGCTGATCCACATCAAGTCGAAGGCGATTCTGCCGCGTCCGGAAACGGCCGCCGGCGACCCCGAGCCGGAGGACGACCCGCGCGAGATGCTCGTGCGCCGGCTGCTTGAGCATCAGAAGTACAAGGCCGCCGCGGAACTGCTTCACGACAGGGAGACGGTCCGCAGCGCGCAGTGGATGCGGCCCGACGCCGCCGTGGCGGCCGCGGCCGGCGATGCCTACGAACCCGAGATGGAGGTCGACCTCTTCAGCCTGCTCGCGGCGTTCCGCGGCGTGCTGGAGCGGGCGAACCGCCGCCCGCGGATGGTGCTCCCACCGGAGCAGATCTCCATCGAGGTCCGCATCCAGCAGCTGCTGGGCCGGCTGTCGGAGACGGACGCGTGCGGGTTCGACGAACTGTTCGCGGACGGAGACGGGAGCCGCGGGTTCATGATCGTGACCTTCCTGGCCGTGCTCGAGATGATCCGGCTCAAGGTCATCCGCGTGTTCCAGAGCGGGGCCTTCGGGGAGATTCGCGTGTACAAGCGCGCGCGCCCGGCCGATGCACCGAATCCGCTGGGCCACGCCGCCCAGGTCAAGCCGACGGAGTAGCCAGTGTCCATCGAAGATAACGACATCCCGGCCGTCGAGCCGGACGCCGCCGGGCCGGCCCCGGACGACGCGCCTGCCGCGCCGGCGCTGCCGTCGGCCGAACTGAAGGCCATCGTCGAGGCGCTGGTCTTTGCGTCGCCGGAGCCGCTGACGCCGAAGGTGCTGTGCAAGATCCTCGCGACCGAGCCGAAGGAGGACGTGCTCGCGGCGGTGGCCGCGCTGCAGGCGGACTACGCGGATCGGCCCGGGCTGACGTGGGTCGAGGTGGCCGGCGGGCACCAGATCGTCACGCGCCCGGAGCTGCACGAGTGGGTGCGCCGGCTGTTCCACGAGCGCTCCACGCAGAAGCTGACCGTGCAGGCGCTGGAGACGCTGGCCGTCATCGCCTACAAACAGCCGATCACGTCCGCCGAGATCACGGAGGTCCGCGGCGTCAACACGTCCGGCGTGCTCTCGACGCTGCTCGAGCGGCACCTGATCAAGATCGTCGGCCGGAAGAACGTCGTCGGCCGGCCGTTCCTCTACGCGACGACGCGTGAGTTCCTGATCCGCTTCGGCCTGAACGACCTGGGCGACCTGCCGAAGATTGAAGACATGGCGCAGGCGCTCGGCTTCGATCCGCCGGCCGGGCTGATGGAACTGGCGCCGGCCGAGGACCTGCTGCCGCTCACCGAGAGCGACGTGGAGGCCCTGGGCGGCGAGCCCCCGGCTTCCGCGGACGCGGCGCCGACGGACGAGACGCTCGGGTAGCCGACCGGCCGGCAGGGCGGCCGGGAGCCGTCCGCCTCGCCCCGTCCGCGCGTGACGTGCCCGCCGCGCCGGCCGGACGCGGTACGGCGGGACGGCTCGCGTGCCGCTGCAGCGAGGCCACCTCTGCCGGTGTCAGGTCCCGCCACTGCCCGGGCTTCAGGGCATGGTCCGAGATCGGGCCGATCCGCGTGCGCACCAGGCTGTCGACCGGATGTCCCACCGCCTCGAGCATGCGGCGCACCTGCCGGTTCCGGCCCTCAGTGATGACCAGACGGACGACGGCCTTCGGTGCCCTCCGTCCCGGGTTCAGCACCTCCGCGCGAGCGGGCAGCGTCCGGCGGCCGTCGAGCGGGATGCCCCGCCGCAGGCGCGCCAGGGCGTCCGCGTCGGGCATGCCCGCCACGTGGGCCTCATACGTGCGCTCGACGCCGTGCCTCGGGTGCGTCAGCATCGCGGCGAGGTCGCCGTCGTTGGTCAGCAGCAGCAACCCCTCGGTCTCGTAGTCCAGGCGGCCGACCGGATAGACGTACTCCTTCACGCCGCCGATGAGATCCATCACGGTCCGCCGCCGCTCCGGGTCGCTCAGCGTCGTCACCACGCCGCGCGGCTTGTAGAGCAGGACGTAGCGGCGGCGGGTATCGGTTCTGATGCGCCGGCCGTCCACGCGGATGTCGTCGGTGGACGGGTCGGCCTTCGACCCGAGTTCGCGCACGGTCTGGCCGTCGACGGTGACGCGGCCGGCGACGATCAGGGTTTCGGCCGTGCGCCGCGAGGCCACGCCGGCCCGCGAGAGCACCTTCTGCAGACGTTCTTCCACGAGTCCTTCCTGGCGCCCGCCGTCGTGATGCGTGACGCAACGGATGCTACGATCCCATACTTCGGATGAAACAACTGATTATTGCCATTGATGGCCCCTCGGGTGCGGGGAAGGGCACGGTGTCCGGCGCGGTCGCCCGCGCGCTGGGGTACCGCCACATCGATACGGGAGCGATGTACCGCGCCGTGGCGTGGAAGGCCGACCGCGACGGCCTGCCGCTCGATGACGACGCCGCCGTGTCCGCGCTGGCCGCCCGCGCGGAGCTGGTGGTGGACGGTGGCGTGGTCCGGATCGACGGGCATGACGTGACCCGCGCCATCCGGACCGCGGAAATGGATCGCCTGGTACCGACCGTGGCGCGTCAGCCAGGCGTCCGCGCGGCGCTCGTCGAGCGCCAGCGCGCGATGGGCGTCGGCGGCGGCGTCGTGATGGAAGGCCGTGACATCGGCAGCGTGGTGTTCCCCGGGGCCGACGTGAAGGTCTACCTGGATGCGTCCGAGGCGGAGCGGGCCCGGCGGCGCAGCCAGGACACCGCCTACGCGGGCGCGGCGGGGCAGGCCGCGGTGGCGGAGGCGATTGCCGCCCGGGATCAGGCGGACCGGACGCGCGCCACGGCGCCGCTCACGCTCGCGCCGGGCGCGGTCTACATCGACACGACCAACCTGACGATCGACGCCGTCGTCGATCGGGTGATGGGGCTGGTCCGCGCGGCTCTCGGCTAGTCGCGCTCGTCGAAGTCTTCGCTCGACTCTGGGTCGAGCTCCCAGCGGTCGTCGTCGCGCCCGGCGAGCTTGCCCTCGCCGCCGAGTTCCTCGTCGTCCGCGTACTCCATGCCGAGCGCCTGACCGATCTCGTCGACCACGTCCTGGTCGGGCGTCGGGTTGTCGCCCCCGGGCGCCTCGTCGCCCACAGCGTAGGCGGACTCCCAGTCGGCGTCCACGTCGCCGGCGGTGATGTCCGGTCCCGTCTGCGTGACTTCCTTCCGGTGCGCGGCGGCCTCGTGGCGGCCGCTCCGGACCGATGAGGCCGTGCGGTCCAGATCCAGGGATGACGGCGGGCCGGCCGGCGCGTCCACGTCCGCGATGGTGCGGCGCTCGCGGTCGAGGGCCGGCACCTTCCGCGCCACCCGGGCGGCGGCCGCCTTCTTCGGAACGGCCGGGCTCGCGACGGCCTTCCGGGGGGCCGGCTTCTTCGGGGCTGGCTTCTTCGGCGCGGTCCTTCGGGCCGCCACCTTCACCGCCTTCGCGGCCGTCCGCTTCGGCGCCGCCTTCCTGACCGGCTTCCGGGCCGCGGCCTTCGCCTTCTTCGCCCCCGTCCTGACCCGCTTCGCCGCGGCCTTCCGCGCCGCCGTCTTCGCGGCGGCCTTGCCCGCCCGGCGAACGGGCACGGCCTTCTTCCGCCCGGCGGCCCGCGCCGGCTTCGTGCGCGTGGCGACCGGCTTCCTGGCTCGCGCCGCTGGCTTCCGCTTGGCCATGACCAACTCCTCCGTAAACCTTGACAGTGTGCCGTTAAGTGCCTTAAGCTCTGAAACTTATCGGCTTTGAGCAATGACGGCCATGGGGCGCACCGCACGTGCGGCGCGCCCGCGGTCGCGGTCGCCTGAGGCCGTTATAAACGCGGGGGGCCGGTCCCCGCAACTCCATTCGTGCGGACGCAGGATGACCCTCGTCCGGGCCGGGTGGCTTCGAAGCCGGTGAATCTGTCCGAGGAGGACGCAAGCAGCAATGGCAAATGGAGATACCGGGTTGGCCACACCCGAATCGGGTGTACAGCCCGTGGCACCTGGCCGGACACGCGCGGGCAAGCCCGCGGGGCCGGCGTTCAAGCCCATGCATCGCGACATGGAGGCTTCCGAATTCGCGCAGTTGATGGGGCTGTACGACAGCAGCTTCCGCAACATCGCCGAAGGGGAAGTCGTCAAGGGCACCGTCCTCCGCGTCACCGGCAGCGAAGTCGTGGTGGACGTGGGCTACAAGTCCGAGGGCGTGATCGCGATCAGCGAATTCCTCGATGAAGAAGGACAGGTCACGGTGATGCCGGGCGACGTCGTTGACGTCCTGCTCGAGCGGACCGAGGACCGTGAAGGCCACATCGTGCTCTCGCGCGAGAAGGCCGAGAAGATGAAGATCTGGGACGAGGTCGAGAAAGCCTATGCGGATCGCAAGGTCGTCATCGGCCGCGTGATCGAGCGCATCAAGGGCGGTCTTGCCGTGGACATCGGCGTCCGCGCGTTCCTGCCCGGCTCCCAGATCGACGTGCGCCCCGTGCGCAACCTCGACGCCCTGCGCGGCCAGGAACTGCGCATGCGCGTCATCAAGGTCAACAAGAAGCGCGGCAACATCGTCCTCTCGCGCAAGGCCCTCCTCGAGGAGGAGAACGCCGAGAAGAAGAAGTCCACGCTCGAGACGCTCGCCGAGGGCAAGACGCTCCGCGGCACCGTCAAGAACATCACGGACTACGGCGCCTTCATCGACCTGGGCGGTATCGACGGCCTGCTGCACATCACGGACATGTCGTGGGGCCGCGTCGGTCATCCGTCGGAGCTCTTCAAGGTCAACGACGAAGTCGACGTCATCGTCCTCAAGTACGACCCGGCGACCGAGCGCGTCTCGCTCGGCCACAAGCAGCTCGTGCAGGATCCGTGGGCGACGGTCGAGAACCGCTACCCGGTCGGCGCGCGCATGGCCGGCAAGGTCGTCAGCCTGACCGACTACGGCGCCTTCGTGGAACTGGAACCGGGCGTCGAGGGCCTGATCCACGTGTCCGAGATGTCGTGGAGCAAGCGCGTCAAGCACCCGTCGAAGATCCTGAACGTCGGCGATTCCGTCGACGCGATGGTGCTCGGCGTGGACCCGGCCGCGCGCCGCATCTCGCTCGGCCTCAAGCAGGTCGAGAGCAACCCGTGGCACGAGCTGGTGGAGAAGTACCCCGTCGGCACGCGCATCAAGGGCAAGGTCCGGAACCTGACCGAGTTCGGCGCGTTCGTCGAGGTCGAGGACGACATCGACGGCCTGATCCACATCTCGGACATGTCGTGGAGCAAGCGCGTCAAGCACCCGTCGGAGGTCCTGAAGAAGGGCGACGTGGTCGACGCGATGGTGCTCAGCATCGACGCCGAGAACCAGCGCCTCTCGCTCGGCCTGAAGCAGCTCGCCACGGATATCTGGGACGACTTCTTCGGTCGTCACCAGGTCGGCCAGGTGGTGGAGGGCAAGGTCACCCGCATGACCAACTTCGGCGCCTTCGTGGAGCTGGATGAGGGCATCGAGGGCCTGATCCACGTCTCGGAGTTCGACGACTCCTACGGCGGGGAGAAGATCGAGCTGGAGCCGGGGAAGAGCTACCAGATGAAGATCATCAAGCTCAGCCCGGCTGACCACAAGATCGGCCTCAGCATCCGCGCCCTCAAGTCGGACGAGTTCCGCGCCGACTGGGAAACCTACGACGAGGGTCAGGGGACGGGCACCGCGACGCTGGGCGATCACTTCAAGAACCGGTAGTTCACCGCAACGCGCCATCCCGGGCCCGCGGCCCGGGGTGGCGTACGCGCAGCAGGAGTGGCCGTGACCACACCCACAAGCGGCAGCATGACCAAGGCGGAACTGGTCGAGGAGGTCTCCCGCGTCTCCGATCTGACCAAGAAGCACGCCGAAGTCATCGTCGATACGGTCTTCAAGAGCATCATCGACGCGCTGCACCGGGGCGAGAAGATCGAGCTCCGCGGGTTCGGCAGCTTCCGCCTGCGCAAGCGCGAGTCGCGGAAGGGCCGCAACCCGAAGACCGGTGACAAGGTCGACGTGCCGCCGAAGCGCGTGCCCTATTTCAAGCCGGGCAAGGAACTCAAGGACCTCATCAACCGGACCGGCGAGGACGCCGACGCGGGCGGTCCCGGACATGCCGGCGCACCGCACGCGGTGACGCCATGACGCCGGGCGTTCCGGACCGCCGGTCCGGGCGCTGAGCGGCGCCTGCGGACATGGACCGGCTCTGGTCTCCCTGGAGGCTGCCCTACGTGACCGGACCGAAGGAGCAGGGCTGCGTGTTCTGCGCGGCGCGTGACGCGGGCGGCGCGCACCCGCTCGTCGTCTGGGCCGGCACGGCCGCCCTCGTCATCCTCAACAAGTACCCGTACAACAACGGCCACCTGATGGTCGTGCCCCACCGGCATCTTTCGTCGCTGGGCGCGCTCACCGGCGCGGAACTGCAGGAGGTGGCGCTGCTGACGCAGCGGGCGGAGGCGGTGCTGATGGAGGGCTACGGCCCCGCCGGGATCAACGTGGGGATCAACGTCGGCAAGGCGGCCGGCGCCGGCATCGACGACCACCTGCACGTGCACCTGGTGCCCAGGTGGGCGGGGGACACCAACTTCATGACGTCAATCGGCGCGACGCGCGTGCTGCCGGAAGCGCTCGAGGACGCGGCGGTCCGCCTGCGGCCGATCTTCCGGGCCGTGATGGAACGGTAGCTCTACCGCGTCGTGTAGCCCAGCTCGGTGATGCCGTCCCGGAGTTGCGCGACCGTGACACGCGCGTCGTCGAACGTCACGGTCACGCGCTCCGCCGTGTGCGACGCCTCGACCGCGTCGACTCCGGCGAGCCGGCCGAGCGCGCGTCTGACCGCGTTCTCGCACCCACCGCACGTCATGCCGGACACGTTCAGGGTTATCGTCTGAGTCATGGTGCCCTCGCTTCGCCTCGCCCTCCTGCTTATCACACTCTCCGGTGTCACGTCCTGCGCTCTGCGCGGGCCCGCGCGCGTGGCGCCGGTATCCGTGCCGGCGGCGTTCGAGGTGGTCGGCGCGGCGATGCTGCCGGAGACGCGCATCGGGGACATGAGCACCGTCATCGCCGAACTGTCGGGCGCGTGGTACGACCCGGATCGGCGGGAACTGCTGACCGTGATCGACCGCCGGGATCAGTCAGCGATCATCGCGATGGATCTCCGCGTCGAGCCGCAGGTGACGCTGACGCCGGTCCGCGCGGTCCGCGTGGAGCGGGCACTGGCGCAGCGCACGATGGACCTCGAGGGCATCGCCCGGGCCCCCGGGGGGAATGTTTTCATCTCATCGGAAGGTGAGACGGGCAATCCTGATGCGCCATCGCCCGGTGTGTTCGAGTACACGCGCGACGGCCGGTTCGTCCGCCAGCTCCCGATACCCGCGGCGTATCTCGGGCTCCGGTCGAACCTCGGATTCGAGGGCCTGACGGCCGCGCCGGACGGGAGCCGGGTCTTCGCCGCCGCCGAGGGCAGTCTGCGCCAGGACGGCGCGCCGGCGACGACGGCGCAGGGCGCGCTCACCCGGATTCTCAGCCTCGATCCGACAGGGCTCACGCGACCGCGCGAGTACGCCTACCGCACGGAGCCGGTTCCCCTGCTGCGTGAGGGGGCAAACGTGAAGGGCGACAACGGCGTCCCCGAAGTGCTCGCGCTCGGTCCGGCGGACCTGCTCGTGCTGGAGCGCGCCTACGTCGAGGAGGAGGGGACGGGCGGCCGGTCGGCGAACGCGATCCGGATCTTTCACGTGCGCCTGGATGCGGCATCGGAGGTGTCCGGGCGGTGGTCGCTCGCCGAGGAACCGGCGGTCGTGCCGCTGAAGAAGACGCTGGTACTCGACCTCGCGACGCTGGCGCCGCGCCTGCCCCCTCGGCTGGCGAACCTCGAGAACTTCGAGGCGATGAGCTTCGGTCCGCCACTGGCCGACGGCCGCCGCACGCTGCTGCTGCTCAGCGACAACAACTGCAGCGACACGCAGGTCAGCGCGCTGGTGGTTCTGGCGTTCACTGAAGAGCGCCGAGCAGCGGGTCCTGTCCGCACACAGCCCCACTGAGTGCTCGGCCATGTGCGCGTGTCACGGCTGAGGCCTTGCGCGCTCAGTGGGGCACCCCGTGTGCGGCCACCCGCGAGCGGCGCGCGTCACGGCGGGCCGTGGTCCTGATTCCCGGGTGCTATCATCCGGCCAGATGCGCACGCTGATCACGCGCACCGGATTGCTGCTCGCGGCGCTGACGCTCGCCGTGCAGGGCGTGCCTGTCTCAGGTCAGCAGCAGGGCGGGACCGCCGCTCAGGGTGGTCCGCCCGCGCAGACGCCGCCTCCCGTCGAGGTGCCGGGGCAGGACGTCATCCCGACCTTTCGATCCGGCATCAACTTCGTCCGTGTGGACGCCATCGTCACGGACCGGAAGGGCGAGCCGGTCGACGACTTGACGATCGACGACTTCCAGATCCAGGAAGACGGCGCGCCCCAGACCATCGAACAGTTCAAGCTGATCCGCGTCGACAAGTCGTCGCGTCCGCCGGACGAGCCGATCCGCGAGATCCGCGACCGCGACGACGTCGAGCGCGAGGCGGCGTATGACGACGTCCGCGTGTTCGTCTTCTTCTTCGACGACTACCACACGCGGGACCTGAACGCGATGTCCATCCGCCGGTACCTGCAGGAGTTCGTGGCGACGCAACTCCGGCCGGCCGACATGGTGGCGTTCATGTATCCGCTGTCGCCGCTCGACACGATCACCTTCACCCGCGACCAGCGGCGCATCGCGTCGGCGATCGACCGGTTCGTCGGGCGCAAGTACAAGTACGAGCCATTGAACGTCTTCGAGCAGCGGTACGCCAACGCGCCGACCGAGCAGGTGGAGATGATCCGGAACCAGGTCGTGGTCGGGGCCCTGCGCGGACTGGCCACCTTCCTCGGGGGCATAGGGGACGGCCGGAAGGCGATCATCTACGTCGGTGAAGGGCTCAGCACCTCGCTGCCGCCGAGCATGCGGAACCAGAACGCGCAGTTCGCGAACCCGCTGAGCGCGCGCCAGGACAGCCCGATCGAGGACACCGCGGCGTTCTTCAACTACACGGACGTGCTCCAGCGGGTGCGCGACATCACCGACGCGGCGAACCGCACGAACACGTCGTTCTACACGGTCGATCCGCGCGGACTGGCGGTCAGCGAGTTTCAGATCGACGAGATCGCCTCGTTCGAGGCGGACCGCCGGATCCTGCAGCAGACGCAGGACATCCTGCGCACGTTTGCCGAACAGACGGACGGGCGCGCCATCGTCGGCCGGAACGACATCGCGAAGGGGCTGGCGCAGGCGGTGAAGGACTCCAGCGCGTACTACCTGCTCGGCTACAACTCCACGCAGGCGCCGTCCGACGGCCGGTTCCACACCATCAAGGTCACGTTGTCCGAGCGGGCGCGCAGGCGCGGCCTCCAGCTCCGGGCGCGCCGGGGGTACCTGGCGCCGACGGCCGAGGACGTCCGCCGCGTGACGGCCGCGCCGGTGTCGGTGGTGCCGAAGCCGGTCGCCGAGGCCGTGGCGTCGTTGTCCGCGCGGCCGGCCTCGCATCAGGTCGCGCGGAACAGCCTCGTCGCGTCGCGTGGCCGCGACGGGAAGACGGCCGTCACGTTTCTGTGGGAGGCCCTTCCGGCGATTCCCGGCGCGCGGCGCGAGCCCCCGGCGCGTGTCTCGCTCATCGCGGCCACGGCGGCCGGTTCGCTCGTGTTCCGCGGCAAGGTCCCGGCGGTGACGGCGCCGCCGTCCGCCGGCAGCCCGCCCGCGCCCGCGGGCAGCGTGTCGTTCGAGGCCGCCCCGGGGCCGCTGCAGCTCCGGATCAGCGTGGAGTCCGAATCGGGCAGCGTGCTGGACAGCGAGATCAGGGAGTGGGTCGTCCCGCCGGTGGCGTCGGGCCTGAGCACGCCCCGGGTGTTTCGTGCGCGCACCGTCCGCGACGTCCAGACGCTCGTGAGGGACTGGGCAGCGCTCCCGACGCTGTCGCGCGAGTTCTTCAGGGCCGAGCGCGTCCTCGTCCGCGTCGAGGCGTACGACGGCGCGCCGACGGCGGTGCTGCTGAATCGCGCGGGGGAGCGGATGGCCGAGGTGCCGGTGCAGGCCCTGACCGCCCCGGCGTATTACCTCGAGCTCGTGCTGGCCGCGCTGGCGCCCGGCGAGTATCTGATCGAGCTCGCGTCGGGTTCCGCGCGGGAACTGGTTCCCCTGAAGGTCGGCGCCTGAGCGTCCGCGTCGGAGTCCGGCGGGGTGGCCCGACCCCGTCGGAACAGGTCGGTGACGGGGCCCGCGCAGTTATAATGAACGGACTCTATGGGGCAGAGCATCCGAGTTGTCATCGCCAAGCCGGGCCTGGACGGCCATGACCGGGGCGCCAAGGTAATCGCCAGGGCCCTGCGGGATGCCGGTATGGAGGTCGTCTATACCGGCCTGCGGCAGACGCCCGAGCAGATCGTCTCGACCGCGCTGCAGGAGGACGCCGACGTCATCGGCCTGTCCATTCTCTCGGGCGCCCACCTGCACATCTGCCCGCGGATCATGGAACTGCTCAAGGCGCAGGGAATGGAGGATGTGACCGTCGTGGTCGGCGGCATCATTCCGGACGCCGACATCCCGGTCCTGAACGGCCTCGGCATTCACGGCGTGTTCCTGCCCGGGACACCGATGCAGGACGTCGTCAACTACATCAGCGGACACGTGCGTCCGCGCGCCGTGCACGCCTGAGCCGTCCGCTTCGCATGGCGCACATCCTGCTGCTGGCCGAACCCAGTCTCACCATCCAGCGAGTTGTTCAGTTGACGTTCGCGAACGAGGACATCGATGTCGTCGTCGCGTCCGACGGAGCGGAGGCGCTCGAGCAGGCCGAGCGCCTGCGGCCGGCCGTGGTGCTGGCCGACGTGGCGCTGGCGCGGATGAACGGGTACGACCTCGCGGCGCAATTCAAGCGGGACCCGCGCTTCGCCGGCGTGCCGGTCGTGCTGCTGTCCGGCGCGTTCGAGCGTGTCGATACCGTCCGGGCGACCGCGAGCGGCTGCGACCTGGTGTTGAGCAAGCCGTTCGAGCCGCGCCATCTCCTCGCGCACGTGAAGGGGTTGCTGGCCGGTGCAGCTGTGGCCGGCGCGCCGCAGGAGGTGGCGCCCCACGAGGCTGCGCCGGTCGAACCGGCGGGGTTTTCATCGCCCGCGCAGGAGCCGCCCCCGGCGCCACCGGCGCCCCCACCGGCGGCCGCCTCGCCGGATGCCGATCCCTCGGGGCTGTACTCGATGCCACGCGTGGGAGACCTGACGCTCCGGCGTCCGCCCCCGGCGGCCGACCCCGCGCCGGTGCCGCCGCCGGCGGTGCTCGCGGCGGAACCCCCGGCAGAGCCGGTGAGTCCACCGCCGTCGATTCCGGCCGAACTCCCCCCGGTGCTTGCAGACCGGATGCGACCCGGGTCGAGCGAAGCACCCCGGGTGACTCGGCGGCCGGCGGAGCCGCCCCCGCCGATGGAGCCTGTGCCGTCGTTCGAGATGCTCGCGCTGACGAACAAGGCGATGCGGCTCGTGCCGCCGCCTTCGGTGCCTGACGAACCGGACCCTGAGCCCGACGCGGTTGGCCCGGCGCCGGAACCCGTGCCGGCGAACCGCGGCGCCGGCCACGACCTGGGCGACCTGATTCCGTCGCTCGACGACTACTTCGACCAGCTGGACGCGGCATTCGCGTCCGGTGGGGACACGTCGTTCCGGCGGGCACCGGACGCGCCGCCGCCCGAACCGCCTCCGCCGCCCCGGGCCCCTCAGCGGCGGGCGGCCCCCCCGCCGCCGGAGCCACCGGCGGCGTCCCCGGCTGTGCCGGTACCGCCGCCCGGCGATCCGCTGATGCCTCCGCCGCCTCAGGCATTCGTCGAGCGGCGGAAGACCGACGAACCGCGGGTCGAGACCGCGGAGGACCGCGGCCCGGCGGTGAGTCCGTTCTCGACCCTGCGGCTCGAGCCGCCGGATCCGCGGCCGGCACCGGCCGCCTCGGTGACGATCGACGATGCCTACGACGCGCTGATGAAGCAACTCCAGGAACCGAAACAACGGCCGTCAGTGGTCGCACTCCGGGCGGACGACGAACTGCTCGTCGAGCGCGCGGTCGAGCGCGTGCTGGCGCAGCTGGACACCGCCGCGGTCCGGGACGCGATGTCCGAAGTCGTCACGACCCTCACGAAGAAGGTGATCGCGGAAGAGATCGAACGGATCCGGCGTCCCTGATACGCTCTTCCCGTGAATCTCCCTGAGAAGCCGGCCCTCGAAGGGCTGGAAGCCAAGTGGCGTGCCCGGTGGGACGCCGACGGCACGTACCGGTTCGACCGCGCCCGCCGGCGCGACCAGATCTTCTCGATCGACACCCCGCCCCCGACCGTCAGCGGATCGCTGCACGTCGGACACGTCTTCTCCTACACGCACACCGACGTCATCGCACGCTTCCAGCGCATGCGCGGCCGCGAAGTGTTCTATCCGATGGGGTGGGACGACAACGGGCTGCCGACCGAGCGCCGCGTGCAGAACTACTTCGGCGTGAAGTGCGACCCGTCGCTGCCGTACGTGCCGGGTTTCGAGCCGCCCGCGGCACCGGGCAAGCAGCCCGTGCCGGTCTCGCGTCCGAACTTCATCGAGCTGTGCGTCCGGCTGACGGCCGAGGACGAGGGCGCCTTCGAGGAGCTCTGGCGCCAGCTCGGACTCTCGGTCGACTGGTCGCACACCTACGCGACGATCGGCCGCCGCGCGCAGCGCGTGTCGCAGGCCTCGTTCCTCCGGTTGCTCGGCAGCGGCCTGGCCTACCAGCTGGAGGCGCCGACGCTCTGGGACGTGGACTTCCGCACCGCGGTGGCGCAGGCGGAGCTCGAGGATCGCGAACAGCCCGGCGCCTATCACCGCCTGCGTTTCCCATCGGCGGTGACACCCGGCGCGGGCGTCGAGATCGAGACCACGCGGCCGGAACTGCTGCCGGCGTGCGTGGCACTGGTCGCGCATCCCGACGACGCGCGCTATCGGCCGCTTGTCGGCACCGACGTCGTGACGCCGCTGTTCGGCGTGCGTGTGCCCGTGCTCGCGCACCCGCTCGCCGACCCTGAGAAGGGCAGCGGCATCGCGATGATCTGCACGTTCGGCGACCTCACCGACGTCACGTGGTGGCGCGAGCTCGGGTTGCCGGTGCGGGCCGTCATCCAGGCGAACGGCACGCTCAGGCCGGTGACGTTCGGCGCGGCCGGATGGGAGTCGACGGATGCCGCCGTGGCGCAGGCGGCCTACGACCAGCTCGCGGGACTCGCGGCCGCGAAGGCCCGCACGAAGATCGTGGAACTGCTGCGTGAATCGGGCGCCCTGCTCGGGGAGCCCCGGCCGATCACGCACGCGGTGAAGTTCTTCGAGAAGGGCGACCGGCCGCTCGAGATTGTGACGAGCCGGCAGTGGTTCATCCGGAGCACGACGTTCAAGGACGCACTGCTGGCCCGGGGGCGCGAGTTGCGGTGGTTCCCCGACTTCATGCGGGTCCGCTACGAGAACTGGGTCAACGGCCTGGCCGGCGACTGGTGCGTCAGCCGCCAGCGCTTCTTCGGCGTGCCGTTCCCGCTCTGGTATCCGGTGGCCGCCGACGGCAGTCCGGACTACGGCCGGCCGATCGTGCCCGCCGAGGCCCGCCTGCCGATCGACCCCTCGACGGACGTGCCGGAGGGCTACACCGACGCGCAGCGCAACGTGCCCGGCGGCTTCACCGGCGACCCCGACGTCATGGACACCTGGGCGACGTCGTCCCTGACGCCGCTCATCGCCGGAGGGTGGCTGGAGGACGAAGACCTGCTGGGCCGCGTGTTTCCGATGGACCTCCGGCCCCAGGGGCAGGACATCATCCGGACGTGGCTGTTCTCGACCGTGCTGCGCGCGCACGCGGAGCGCGCCACGCTGCCGTGGGCGAACGCGGCCATCTCCGGCTTCATCACCGACCCCGACCGCAAGAAGATGTCGAAGTCGAAGGGGAACGTCGTCACGCCGAAGGCGCTGCTCGACGAGTACGGGTCTGACGGCGTGCGCTACTGGGCCGCCAGTGCCCGTCCGGGCGCCGACTGCGTCTACGACCCGGCCGAGATGAAGGTGGGGCGCCGCCTGGCGATCAAGCTGCTGAACGCGTCGCGCTTCGCGCTGCTGCAGACCGAGCCGGTCGGGGCCATCACGGAGCCGCTGGACCGCGGCATGCTGACCGCGCTCGCGCGGCTCGTCGACGAGTCGACGGAGCAGCTCGAGCAGTACGACTACGCCCGCGTCCTGGAACGGACGGAGCGGTTCTTCTGGTCGTTCTGCGACGACTACCTCGAGCTGGTCAAGGGCCGCCGGTACGGCGACTTCACACCGGCCGGTGCCGCGTCCGCCAACAGCGCCATGCGGGTGGCGCTCTCCGCGCTGCTGCGCCTGTTCGCGCCGTATCTGCCGTTTGTCACCGAGGAGGTCTGGTCGTGGTGGCAGCCCGGTTCCGTGCATCGCGCGTCGTGGCCGACGGCCGCGGAGGTCACGCGTGAGATCGGCGGCCAGGATCTGGACGCGGTCGGCGTGCTGGAGCAGACGCAGGCCGCGCTGGCCGAGGTGCGGCGGATCCGCGCGGCGCAGAAGCGCGGCGGCAAGTCGATGATCGCCGCGGCGCAGATTCCCGCGTCGTACGCCCGCCTCGCCCGGCAGGACTTCTCCGCGGCGCTGCACATCCAGGCGCTGACGTTTGGTGAGGTGGCCGAGCCGCAGCTGACGTTCGCCGAGGACGCGGCGCCGTGAAGCGCGTGCCGTTCGAGCCGCTCGACCCCGGGCAGTTCCGCGACCTGGTCCGCCGGGCGCTGGCCGAAGACATCGGCTGGGGCGACGTGACGACGAACGAGCTGGTGCCCGGCGACGCGATGGCGCGCGGGGTGGTGGTGGCGAAGGCGCCGTGCACGGTCGCGGGCCTCGACGTCGCGGCGGAGGCCTTCCGCCAGCTCGACCCGGCCGTCGTGCTGACCGTGCACCGCGCGGACGGCGCCGCGTGCGCGGCCGGCGAGGCCGTGGCCACCGTGACGGGACGGGCGACGGCCCTGATCACCGCCGAGCGCGTGGCGCTGAACTTCCTGCAGCGGCTGTCCGGCGTCGCCACGCTGACCCGCGCGTTCGTCGACGCGGCGGCCGGCCGGATCACCGTGCTCGACACGCGGAAGACGACGCCCCTGCTGCGCGCGCTCGAGAAGTACGCCGTGCGGGCGGGCGGCGGCGTGAACCACCGGTTCCGGCTCGACGACGCCATCCTGATCAAGGACAACCATCTGCGCCTCGGCGGCGGCGTGATGGCCACGGTGACGGCGATGCGTACGCGGCGGCGCGACCTGGTGACCGAGGTCGAGGTCGACACGCTGGCGCAGCTCGACGAGGCGCTGGCCGCCGGGGCCGAGCTCGTGCTGCTCGACAACATGACGACGGCCGACATCATCGAAGCCGTCCGCCGATGCGACGGCCGGGTCCGCACCGAGATCTCCGGCAACGTCACGCTGGCCCGCATGCCCGAACTGGCGGCCACCGGCGCCGACTACGTCTCGGTCGGCGCGCTGACGCACTCGGCGCCCGCCATCGATCTCAGCTTCGAACTTGAGCTCCTCTGAACACGTCGCGGTGCCGCCGGAGGCCGCCGAGGCCCTCGCGCGGACGCGCGCGGCCCGCGGCGCCATGGGCGCGACGGTCACGTGGTACGCGGCGACGTCGTCGACCAACGACCGCGCGAGCGAAGCCGCGGCCGCCGGCGCGCCGCACGGTGCGGTGTACGTCGCGGATGCCCAGTCAGCCGGCCGTGGCCGTCAGGGGCGGGTGTGGCAGTCGCCGGCCGGCGCCGGGCTGTACTGTTCAGTGGTGCTCGAGGTGCCCGCCCGCGCCGTGCCGCTCGTCACGTTGATGGCAGGCGTGGCCGCCGCGGACGGGATCCGCGAGACCACGGGGTTCACCGTGCAGCTCAAGTGGCCGAACGACCTCTGGGCCGATGGCCGCAAGCTCGGCGGGATCCTGGCTGAGGTGGCGCAGACCGGGGGAGCCGGATCCCGCATCGTGGTCGGCATCGGCATCAACGTGACGGCGGCGGCGCTGCCTCCGGATGTTGCGGCCCTGGCGACCTCGCTCGAAGGTGAACTCGGCCGGACCGTGGACCGCGGCGTGCTGCTCGCCGAACTGCTGGTCGCGCTCGAACGGCGCGTGACGGGTCTCGTGGCGGGAGACGAGGCGGGCATCCTGACGACGTGGCGCGAGCTGGCCGCGCCGCTGATGGGGCGCCGCGTGGAGTGGGACGCCGGCGACGCTGTGCGCGACGGTCGTGCGGCCGGCCTGGCCGACGACGGCGCGCTGATCGTCGAGACGTCCACGGGCGAGGTGCGGCTCCGGGCCGGTGAGGTGCGGTGGCGATGACGACGGGCGAGTACTGCCGCGCGGTCGAGGCGTATCTGTGCCGCGTCAACGGCGGTCATCTCGTGCGCATCGTCGGCCCGTCGTTCGACCGCGTCTGCGGGTGGGAGGCGACGGGGATTCCGCTGCGCATCGTCTGCGCGGGCATCGACCGGGCCGTCGAGCGGCGCCGGGCGAAGGGGGCGCGCCGGCCGCTGCCGATCGACTTCTGCGAGGCCGACATCCTGGACGTCTTCGAGGAGTGGCGCCGGGCCGTCGGCGTGTCCGGGCTGACCGGCGGGGTCGCGGAGGCAGCGAGCGAGCCGGCGGAGGCACGCCGGGCGCCGTCGGTGGGCGGTCATCTCGATCGCGTGATCGCCCGGCTGACCGGGCGGCGCGGCGGAACGGCGGGACCGCTCGACAGCCATCTCGACGCGCTGGTCCGCGAGCTGGATGCGATGCGCAGTCAGGCCCGGGGCGTGCGCGGCGACGCCCGCGCGGCGCTGGTGGCGCGGCTGGCCGGGCTCGACCGCGCGCTGCTCGACGCCGCGTGGGCGCAGGTGGACGACGCGTCGCGCGCGGCGATGGGCGAGGATGCCGACCGCGAGCTCGCGCCGTTTCGCGACCGGATGACGCCCGAGGCCTGGCAGCGGGCGCGGGACGCCTGCGTGGCCCGGATCCTCCGCGACCGCGCACGCCTGCCCGTGGTGGCCTTCGATGTCTGACGCCGGCATCGGCGCGAGCCTCACGCTCCGGATCGAGAAGGCCGTGGCCGGCGGCGAGATGCTCGCCCGGCACGACGGACAGGTGGTCCTGGTGGCCGGCGCGATTCCGGGCGAACTGGTCCGGGCCCGGATGGACCGCGTCGTGGCGCGCACCGCCCGCGCCTCGGTCGTCGACGTCCTCGAGCCGTCGCCCTCACGGCGGCCGGGCCCACCGGACCCGGCGTGCGGCGGACAGGCATTCGCGCACATCGTGTATCCGGCGCAGACGGCGCTCAAGGCCGCGATCGTGCAGGACGCGTGGGAGCGGATTGCCCGGCTGGCGTGGCCGGGTACGCCGGCCGTGGCCGCGTCGCCCGAGCACGGCTACCGGATGCGCGCGCGGCTGCACGGCCGGGATGGCCGGATCGGATTCCTCCGGGAGGGCACGCATCAGGTGTGTGGCCCGGACGCCGGGGGGCAGTTGCTGCCCGGCACGGTGGCCTGGGTTCAGGATCTCGAGCGACAGGCCGCGACGGACGGCGTGCGCGTCTCGGCGATCGAGCTGACTGAAGACGTCAGCGGGGCGGTGCGGGCCGCGCATCTCGACGTGAGCCGCACGCCGTCCGCGGCACTGCTGCGCGTGGCCGGAGCCGCGGGGCCCGTCTCGTGGTCGCCCGCGCCGTCCGACACGAGTCCGCGTGGCCGGCGGCCAGGCGGGGCCGCGCGGCACGGCGGACCGGTGACCGGCGATGCCAGCCTCGTGGACGCCGTGGTGCCGGCACCCGGCGCGTCCGGCGTGCCGCTCCGGCGCCATGCGCGCGCGTTCTTCCAGGGGAACCGGTATCTGCTCGCGCCGCTGGTGCAGCACGTGGTCGCGGCCAGCACGTCAGGACCCGTGCTGGATCTGTACGCGGGCGTCGGCGTGTTTGGTCTCGGCGCCGCTGCCGTGGGGCGCGGCCCCGTCGTCTGCGTGGAGGGCGACGCCGTGAGTGGTGCTGACCTCGTCGAGAATGCGGCGCCGTTCGCGGACGTGCAGACCGTACATGCGCCCGTCGAACGCTACGTCAGCAGTCCGGCCGCCAGCCGGTTCGCGCCGAGAACCGTGATCGTCGACCCGCCGCGCACGGGCCTGCTGCCGGAAGCGGCCCGCGCCGTCGGCCGTCTCGCGTCCGACCGCATCGTCTTCGTGTCCTGTGACCCGGCGACGTTCGCGCGCGACGCGAAGCTGCTCGACGAGGGCGGCTTCAGCCTTTCATCACTCACGGTCTTTGACCTCTTTCCAAACACCGCGCACATCGAGTCGGTCGGCGTCTTCGACCGGCGCTAGCCGGCGGTTCGGTCTAAAGTGACCATGAATTCGTTCAAGGAGAAGCCATGAGATTCCGCTCCGTCGCGCTCTGCATCGGGGTTCTTGCCGGCAGCATGGCCGGCGTGCTCCTGCTGAACGAGGCGCGCCTGGTCGCGCAGGAGCGCCCTGTGCCGGCGACGACGAAATACGTCCGCCTGAAGACGCCGAGGATTCTGCCGATCGAGGCGAAGGACTACACGCCCGAACAGAAGGCCGCGGTGGGCACCACCAACGCGAACCTGAACTTCCGCACGGCGCTCTACGAGCCCGAGCTCGGCAAACGCTGGTGGAGCTGGCTCACGTTCGTGTGGAGTCCGGAAGGCCGCGGCGACGCCGCGCTCACGCTCCGTGACAAGGAGCTCGTGATTCTCCGGACGAACTGGAACTGCCACGACGACTGGGTCTGGGGCCGCCACGTACCGATCGCCAGGCGTGAAGGGCGGACGGATGCGGAGATTCAGCGCATCCCGAAGGGGCCGGACGCGCCGGGCTGGAGCGAAAAGGACCGCGCGCTGCTGAAAGCGGCGGATGAGCTCCACACCGATCAGTTCATCACGGACGCGACCTGGACGATCCTGACGAAGTACTACAACACGGCGCAGATGCTCGACATCATCTTCATGGTCGGCAACTACCACCTGAACGCGATGTACACGAACAGCGTCGGCATGCCGATGGACGGCGTCGACGGGATGCCGGCGGATGCGCACGGGCAGCGGCCGAAGCCGTTGGCCGCGAAGTACGTCAGGCTGGCGACGCCGCGGATCGTGCCCATCGAGATCAAGGACTTCACGCCGGAGCAGAAGGCCGCGGTCGGCGACAACAAGAACCCGAATCTCAACTTCCGCTCGGCGCTGTACGCGCCGGAGTTCGGGAAGCGGTGGTGGAGCTGGCTCACGTTCATCTGGAGTCCGAACGGCCGCGGCGACCATGCGCTCACGCTCCATGACAAGGAGCTGGTGATTCTCCGCACCAACTGGAACTGCAACGACGACTGGGTGTGGGGGCAGCACGTGCCGATCGCGAAGCGCGAAGGGCGCAGCGACGAGGACATCGCGCGCATTCCGAAAGGGCCGGCCGCGGCGGGCTGGAGTGAGAAGGATCGCGCGCTGCTGAAGGCGGCGGATGAGCTCCACACCGACCAGTTCCTCACCGATGCGACATGGAAGACGCTGACCACGTACTACAACACGGCGCAGATGATCGACCTGATGTTCACGGTCGGCAACTACCATCTCAACGCGATGTACACGAACAGTGCCGGTATGCCGTTTCAGCCCGGCTTCGGCGGCCTGCCCGCCAGGAACTGATGCCGACATGGCGATGCCCGCAGGCACCGGCGGATCCATGCTCGAACCTGGGCGCCTCGAGGGGCTGATCCCCGATGTCCCGCGTCCCCGCGCCGGAAACACCATCACCGTCGTCGCGCTCCCGCGCTGAGAGAGGACCAGTCATGAGTACCCGCCGATATCGTCTGAACACCCTGGCCTTCGCCGCCGTGCTGGCGGCGTGCGCGCTCGCGACGACGCGCGACGTCCGCACGCAGTCGTCGGGCCCGCTCGAGGGGGCGGCAATCACGCGCCTCGGTGTCGTCGTGCCCGATCTCCAGAAGACCGTCCAGAAGTACGCGGAAGTATTCGGGACCACGGCCCCGCGGATTCAGAAGGAGTCGATCGACCTTCCGAATGGATCCAAGGTGGACGTCAACGTCGCCCGCCTCGTCGAGCCCGGTTTCCAGTTCGAGATCTACGAACCGATCGGCAAGACCGGCCCCATCGCCGAGTACCTGCAGAAGTACGGACGCGGCCACTACTCCATGGGCCTCAGCGTCAGCGGCAACGTCGACGAGATCCGGCAGACGATGCAGAAGCAGGGCGGGATATGGACCGCCGGGAAAGCGGGTGGGGACTACGCGTATCTCGACTTCAAAGAACGGCTCGGCGGAACCATCAAGGTCGTCCGCGAGCCGGTGCCTGCCAGGCCGGATCCGCTTCCCGAGCAGACCGGCATCTTCGGCGGCCGTCCGCTGGGACACGTCGGCGTCGCGACGACGAACATCGAAGACACGCACAAGGGCTTCATCGAGATCCTCGGTGTGGCGAACCTGCCGATTGGCATCGTGCCGCGCCAGGTGCCCGACATGACGTGGCCCTACCCGCCCGGGAGCAAATGGAATCCGAACGTGAAGCTGCGGCACGTCATTCTTCGCCTGGGAAGCGTCGGCATCGAGCTCATCGAGTCATTGGGCGGGCCTACGCCGTGGACGGACGCGGTCGAGAAGTACAAAGGGACGACGTTCCAGCACATTGCCGTGGGACGCGGGAAGCACGAGTACGAGGCGTGGGTGAAGATGGGGATGGCCACCGGGGCGAAGTGGACGAACGGCTCGATTCCAGGCCGGGGCGTCGTCCCGAACAGCGGCCCGTTCGCCTATCTCGACTGGACCGACAGCCTCGGCCTGGTGATCGAATAGCTGCCGCCTCAGGTGGCAGGTCCCAGGCCGGAATCACCAGTACGCCCGGATGACACCGCAGAGCCGCGGCCCGGGCCATGGCTCGTTCGACGCCGAGACGCACCCGGCCCGATAGCGCCATCTCGGCGCCCGGCGGCGGCGCGGGTGAGGGCCGCGAAGAGGCAGCGGAACTGGCCCGTGCGCCAGAAGTTCTCGGGGTGAAACTGCACGGCCAGGAGGAACGCGTGCGCGGGGTCTTCGACGGCTTCGACGATGCCGTCGGGCGCGGTCGCCGCGACGAGCAATCCTGTGCCAAGGCGGTCGATCGCCTGGTGGTGGCGGCTGTTGACCAGCGCCCACTCATCAGCTCGCGCCGCGCTCAGCACGCGGGCGAGCAGCGTGTCCGGCTCGACCGTGAGCGGGTGGGCGAGTGTCTGCGGCGTGGCGTCGTCCTCGTGCGTGACGCCGCCGGGACGCAGGGACGGCACGTCCTGGACGAGCGTGCCGCCGCGGGCGACGTTGAGCACCTGCAGGCCCCGGCAGATGGCCAGCGCCGGGAGGCCCCGGGTGGACACGGCGTCGCAGACGGCGAGCTCGAACGCGTCGCGCTCCGGCTCGGGCGGATTCGTGGCCGGATGCGCCATCTGGCCGTAGCGGCCCGGGTCGACGTCGACGCCGCCGGTGAGCAGCACGCCGTCCGCGCCCGCCAGCGCCTCGAGACCGCCACGGAAGTCGACGACGAACGGATCGCCGCCGCCTGCGCGCACGGCGTCGAGGTAGTCCGCCTGCTTGTGCGCGGCGCAGGCCGTGACGGCGATGCGCGGCCGCGTGGAAGGCGGCGTGGACGGCGGCGTGCCCGTCACATCCGGGGCGGGACGCCGATGCCCATGAGGTCCAGGGCCTGCGTGAGCTGACGCCGCAGATAGACGATCGCCGCGGCGCGCCAGCGGCGGGCGTCGTCGCGCTCCTCATTGAGGATCTGCGACCGGTGGTAGAAGGCGTTGAACGCCTGTGCCAGCGAGAACGCGTACTTCGCCAGCACGGAGAACTCGAGCGAGCGGATCACCTGATCGACGACTTCGTCCAGCCGCGACGCCTCCAGCACCAGCGCCCACAGCTCGTGGTCGCCGTGCTCACCGGTCAGCTCGTCCGGCGGCAGGGACGGGAGGGACGCCACGACGGCCGCCTCGTCGAGGCCGTCGCGCTGCTGCAGCTTCTGGAAGATGTTGTTCGCGCGGACGACGGCGTACTGCACGTACGGGCCGCTCTCGCCCTCGAAGCTCAGCGCCTCGTCCAGGTCGAACGCGATGACCTTGCCGCGCGTGAACTTCACGAGGAAGTAGCGGACGGCGGCGACCGCGATTGTGTGGGCCGTGCGGGCCACGTCGGCCTCGGCGGCCTCAGGGTTCCGCTTCTCGACCTCGGCGCGCGCCTTGCCGATCAGGATGTCGATGAGGTCGTCCGCCTTGACGCCCAGGCCCTTGCGGCCCGAGACCTCCACGAACGGCTTCCGGGCCGCGGGCGAGTCGGGCGCAGGCGCGTGGCCGAGTTCTCGCGCCGTCGCGTGAGAGAGCGCCACCATCTCGTACGAGAAGTGGTGCGACTGCTCCGCGGCGTCGGGGTGGCCCGCGGCCACGAGCGCCTGCTTGAGCAGCTTCTGCAGGTAGGACTGCCGGACGTCGATCACGTTGTAGACGTACGCTGCGCCCCCGTACGGCGGATGGCCGTCCACGCCCCCGGTGGAGCACGTGGCCCACAGCGGACCCTGCGGACGCTCGGCGAACACGCGGTACTGGAAGTCGCGGCCGAGCAGGCCGAGCTTCCAGAACTGGTACGCGATGTCCTTGCCCACGTAGGTCACCGTGCCGTTGGAGCGCACGATCACCTTCTCCCGCTGGTCGTCCTCGCCCTCGCCGTCCTCGTCGGCGGGTTCGTCCGGCGTCGGGGCGTCGTCGGCCTGCGGCGCGGCGTCGGAGACGTCCTCGTGGATGGGCATCACCCAGCAGCCCTTCAGCCGCCCCTCCGTCTGGAAGAACACGGCGCCACTGGCCTTCAGCACCTCGAACGCCCGCGCCCAGAACTGCAGCCGCAGGATGTCGCCCTCCCAGGTCAGCAGGTCGTAGTCGACGTTCAGGCGCGCCATCGTGGCGAGGTGGGTCCGTACGATGCGGTCCGCGATGAACGCGGCCGCGTCGGCGTTCTCATTGCCGCCGTGTTCGATGTCGTGCAGCATGCGGGCCCGGTGCTCGAGGCGGGTCTTGTCGGCCTCGTACCACTCACCGACGCGCGCGTACAGGTCCCAGCAGTGGTAGTCGAAGCGCGTCGTGTCGGCGATCTGCCGGATCTCGTCGAGCGTCCGGCCCTCGATCACGCGGAAGCCGACCACGACGTCCGCCACCTGGACGCCCGTGTCGTCGATGTAGTTCTGCACCTCGACGGGCACGCCGCGATAGCGGAGCACGCGGACGAGCGTGTCGCCGAGCGCGGAGTTCCGGAGGTGGCCGATGTGCGCCGCCTTGTTCGGGTTGATGGCCGTGTGCTCCACGATCGCCTTGCCGGCCGGCGGCGGCAGCGTGCGGGCTTCGTGCCGGAGGCGGGCGAGCAGGAACGGCACGCGGTCGAGGAACACGTTCAGGTGCCCGCTCGGCGCGGCCTGGATCGCGCGCACGCCGTCGAGCGTGCCGAACCCGGCGACGATCTCCTGCGCGATGACGCGCGGCGCCTTCTTGAGCCGGCGCGCCAGCTCGAACGCGACCGGCGTCGCGAGGTCGCCGAGCGCCCGCGTGGGCGGGTATTCGAGGACGATGGCCGGCAGCGCGTCCGGCGTGAGCCCGTAGAGGGCGGTCAGCACCTGATGGACGTGTGCGCGGAGTTGCTGCTGGAAAGGCAATATCATGGGTGTCTGTCGAGCGCGGCGTGATAGTCCCCGGGTGTATTGATGTTCAGCAGCAGGCGGCCGTCCGGATCGAACTCCCGGTAGTCTTCGGGGCCGACCGTGACGCACCGCAGCGTGCCGACCGCGTCCTGCACGCGCCGGACGCCCGCGTCGACCGCCACCCGGAGTGGCGCCGCCGCACGTCGATGATATGCCGCGCAGAGCGGATGCCGGCCGCCCGCGTCCTGCGGCAGCACGGCGTCGGCCGGTCCGAGCCGTTCCGCCAGCCATCGGAGGAACGGCCCCGTGACGAAGGGCATGTCGCCCGCCACCACGACGACCACGTCGGCGGGAGCTGCCACCAGCGCGGTGACGAGCGCGCCGAGCGCCCCGCCGTCGGGCAGCAGGTCGGGCACCAGCGGCAGGCCGGCTGGGCCGTGACCGGTCATCGAGCCGACCGCCAGCACGGACGGTGTGACCGCACGGGCGGCGTCGACCTGCCGCTCCAGAATCGTGCGGCCGCCGACCACCAGCGCGCTCTTGTCGGTCCCGCCGAGCCGGCGTCCGCGTCCGCCGACCAGCAGCGCCACACTGAACGTCGGCTCGGTCACGCTCTCGATTTCAACGTTATCACCGAATGATCGAAGCCGGCATCGGTCGCCTGCTCGTCGCGAGCCTGCACCACGCGATCACGGAGCATCTGCCCACGCGGGTCGACTTCTACGAGGAGTGGCTCTCACCCAGAGGCCTGCGCGACGGCCGGATGGGCCTCGCACCGCTGCAGGCCGTGCTGAGCTTCCTGCGGCAGGAGGGCGAGGCCTACGAGACCGTGATGAGGCGGGCGGGTGAGCTCGCGGCCGACTGGTGGCTCGCGGAACTGCCGGGGATCCGCCGGTCGTCCGCCGGCACCGGGCCGTTGTGGTTGCGGGGCCGGCTCGTGGCTGGACTCTGCGCGGACTTCGTCCGGCAGACGTTCCGCGACAGTGCCGTCACGTCGAGCTGGAGCGGCGGGCAGGGACAGGTCGCGCTCGGGCACTCCGTGTTCTGCGACGTGCGGGGACACGACAGCGGGCGTGCCCTCTGCGGTTTCTACGTCGCGGCGTTCGGCGTCGTCCTGCCGGCGCTGGGCCTGCCGGCCACGGTGGAGGCGTCCTCGTGCCACGCGATGGGCGCGACGGCCTGCGTGCTGCGGATCGGGGCGGAGGCGCGGTGAGCGGCGGAAGGCCGGGCCCCTGCCTCGGCCTCGTCGTGGTGCTGGCGATGCTGGCGGCGCCGGCCGGTGCGGTGCCGCGCCAGACGCCGCAGGCGGCGGCGCCGCTCTGGCTCGTCGCGCCGTTCGAGCAGACGAGCACCGGGCTGCAGGAGCGCTGGATCGGGGAGGCCGTCGCCGTGCTCGTGACGGACGCCCTCGCGGCCGCCGGCATCCCGGTCTACGGCGCGTCCGACCGACGCGACGCCTGGGACGAGCACGGCATCAGCCCGGCGGCGACGGTCTCGCACGCCACGCTCATCACGATCGGCCGCGCCGCGGCTGCCACGCACGTCGTCTCAGGCACCTATGTCGTGACGGGGGGCCGGATCCGGATCACCGGCCGCGTGATCGAGACCGCCGGTCCGTCCATGGCGGAGGCCGTGGAGGAGGCGGGCCCCCTGCCGGATCTGCTGGCTGTTCTGGGCCGCATCAGCGCGAGACTGGCCGGCCGCGGCACGCCACTGATGGGGCCGCTCAGTGCCCATCCCGCCGCCGCCGTCGAACAGTTCGTGCGCGGGCTGCTGGCCGCCTCGGGTGAGGCGCGGCTCACCCACTTCACGCAGGCGCTCGCGATCGCCCCGACGCTGCATCAGGCGGCCCTGGAACTGTGGCGGGTACACGACGAACGTGACGCGCACGAGGCCGCGCTGGCGGCTGCCAGGCGCGTGCCGGACGGCACGCCCCTCGCCCGCACGGCGCAACTGCGCGCGGCCATTTCGCTCGCCGCGCTTGGCCGGCTCGACGAGGCCCGGGCCCAGTTGACGATCCTGAGCCGCGGTCCGCGTGACGCGGCGGTGTGGAGCAATCTGGCGTGGGTGCTTGCCGCGATGGGGCAATCCGGCGCCGCGGCGCTGGCCGAAGCCAGCGCGATTGACCCGGCTGACGCCGACATCCGCTTCAACGCCGGCTATGCCGCGTGGCAGCGCGGCGAGCCGGCGACGGCCGTGGCCTCGCTGCGGGAGGCCGTCCGCCTCCGGCCCGAGGACGGCCAGGCGCACTACGCGCTCGGTCACGCGCTCACGGCGCTCGGACGGACGGTCGAGGCGGCCGCGGAACAGGCGATGGCCGCCCGGTATTCGGAGGAACTGGCCACGCTGGTGCCCACGGACGCGCGCGCGTGGGAACGCATGCTGGCCGATCCCCGCGAGCCGGGGCTGGCCCGGATGGGCCGTGCGCTGGCGGCGTCGCGAGCCCGCGCGCAGGAGGCCCTGGCCGAGGACTACCGGCGGCTCGGGCGCGAGGCGATGGCGCAGGGCCGTCACGACGCGGCGCTGGCGGAGTTTCGACGCGCGGCGTATCTGCGTCCCTACGATCCGGTGACGCTGCGTCTGGTAGCCGCGGCGGCGCACGCGGCCGGACGCGCGACGGAGAGCGCCGACGCCGAGACACTTGCGGCCTTTGCCGCGGGGGACGCTCGCCCGTAGACCTGCTAGACTCGCGTCGATGAGCGAGCCGCGCGATCCGGAGCCGCAGGTGCACGGCAAGCAGCTCGTCTTCCTGTTCATGGCCGCGACGGTGGCGGCGGTCGTCGTGTTTCTGGCGGGTGTGATGGTCGGCCGCGGCGTCCGCCTGCAGCGCGGAGGCTTTGCGGTCGGCGAGATGGCCGCGGACCCGACGGTCGACCCGGCACCTCCGCTCGCGGCGCCGACCGGTACGACCGCGCAGGGACCGTCTCCCGCCAGCCGCGAAGGGCTCACGTATCCCAGCCAGCTGAGCGATCTGAATCCGCCGGACGTGCTGGCTGAACCGGCCGAGGATCCCACGGCCGAAGTGCTGGGTCGCGCGACGCCAAAGGCCCCGGAGACACCGGCCGCGACGGCGACCGGGAAGCGGGCGGAGAAGGCGGCGGCGAAGCCCGCCGAAAAGCCGGCGGAGATGCCGGCGCCCAGTACGCCGGTTCGGAAGAGCGTGGTGCCGAGGGTAGAGCGGCCGACGGGCGAGGCGGGCCCCGGCTACGCCGTCCAGGTGGCCGCCGTCCGCGACAGCGGGGACGCGGATCGGATCGCGGCCCGTCTGAAGGGGAAGGGGTACTCGGCCTACATCACGTCACCCGCACCCGGCATGTTCCGCGTGCGCGTCGGGAAGTTCGAGGAACTGCGTGACGCTCAGGCCGCCGCCGCGCGGCTCGAGAAGGAAGAGCAGTTCAAGCCCTGGATCACGCGGTAAGGCCATGCCGCCGGCCCTGGTTGCCAGTCTGCTCGTCGGCGCGGGCGGGTTTCTCGGGGCGATCGCCCGGTACCTCACGACCAACGCCATCGGCACCAGCGCCTCCGGCATTCCGTGGGCGACGTTCGTCATCAACGTGAGCGGCTCGTTGCTGCTGGGCGCGCTGGGCACGGCGGCGACCCGCGGCCTCATCGGCGCGCCGGAGCCGGTGCGCCTCGCGCTCGGCGTCGGCTTCCTCGGCGCGTTCACGACGTTCTCGACGTTCTCGGTCGAGACCAATCACCTGATCCAGACGGATGACTGGCCGATGGCGATGCTGTACGCGGCGGGCAGCGTCGTGGCCGGGCTGGCTGCCGTGCGGGCCGGCGCGGCCATCGGCGCCGCGCTGTAGCGCCCGCTGTCCCTTTCGGCTCCGGCCCGCGCGTCCGGTCAGAACCGGACCAGCCGGTTCACCTTGACGATGAACGACCGGTTCGACAGCGCCGGATAGCCCGCGCCCGTCGTGTCGCGCTGTTCGTTGAAGACGACAAAGAGCTCGCTGCCCGGTACGTATTCCCACCGCAGGCGTGCGTTGATGTTGAACGCCCGGGTTGACGAGTTGTACTGCACGAGCGCGCTCGCGAAGCTGAGCGGCGTCAGCGTGTACGTGACGCGGCCGCCGAACAGCTTCACGGTGGCGTTGCCGCCGGGCATCCGCAGCCGGTTGACCGACACGCTCGGCTCGACCGCCAGCGGCGTCAGGATGCGGGCCCGGGCACCGCTCACGGTCGTCGTCAGCCGCGTGCCGCCGTAGAACGTGCCGCCCTCGACGCTGACTGTTCCGGAGATGTTCCGCTGCGGCCCGAACGTGTAGCTGCCGCGCGCCGTTTTCGCCCGGTAGAGGCCGACCGGCACGGTCACGGCCCCGGCCGCCCGGAACGGGGCCGGCACGAACTCGTAGTAGTCGTGCGCGCCGACGGCGAACTTGTCGCTGCTCTGCAGGTCCACGCTGAAGGCGACGTCGCCGTCGCGCGTGTCGAGCCGGCCACGGCCGTTCCTGACGTGGCTGAACGTGCCGACGAGCGACAGCTTCCGGAATGTGGTGTTGCCCAGCAGGCGCGGGCTGAAGCGGCCGAGCAGATAGTTCTTCCGCTGGTCGGGGCGGCGCACGAAGCCGGCGTCCGGCATGTACCCGGAGCCGATGTGCAGACGCTCCACCTGCAGGCCGTAGCGGTCCGCCGCGTAGTCGAGCTGGGCGCGGTAGCTGCGGTTGTCGTGCGAGATGCCGGTGGTCTGCGTCTCGCTCCAGTACGAGTTGAAGAACAGGTTGTCGTAGAAGTTGAACGCGGCGTCCACGCCGTAGGCCGTGTTGGTGCCGGCCCGGCCCTGCAGGTGCGACCGGTGCGTCACGATGGCGCCCACGTTGCTCTTCCGCAGCAGGTCGCGCTTCACGCGGAAGAGCGAGTACTGCGTCGCCTCCGCGCGCGCTTCCGGCGTGCGCCGCGTGCCGATGTGCAGCGCGCCGACGTTGAAGCGGCCCACCCGGCCCGACAGACGGGCGCCCGCGTTGATGGGGACCTCCCGGCCGGCATCGAGGCCGATGCGCCGGCTGTAGAACACGAGCGGCACGTCGCCGCCACCGGCCCCGGTGCCGCCGAACGCGAACATGCCGAGGTTCTCGAGGAAGAACTCCCGCTTCTCGGGGAAGAACAGGCTGAAGCGGGTCAGGTTCACCTGCTGCTCGTCGGCCTCCACCTGCGCGAAGTCCGTGTTGAGCGTGAAGTCGGCGGTCAGGCTGCCGGTCACGCCGTACTTCACATCCAGGCCGGCGTCGGCACCGGGGTCGTTCCGCACCTGGGGATTCGCCGTCAGGTCCGTGGTGGCGCTGCCGGTCACGAACGGCTTGATCTCGACCAGGTGGCCGGAATTGGCCGGCGCTTCGAGGCCCGTCATCGTGGCGGCGAAGGACGCGTACATGATGCCGGAGTTGCCGCCGATGGCCGGCGGCACGCGCGTGAGGAAGGACGTCTCGTTCTTCCAGCGCACCGTGCGCACCACGTTGAAGCCCCAGGTCTGCTCCCGCCCGGGCGCGTAGCGGAGCGACTTGAAGGGAATCGCGGCCTCGAACGAATAGCCGTCGCTGCCGCGCTGGGCCTTCACCGTCCAGATCGGATTGAAGTCGCCGTTGTACTGCCGCTGGTTCGTCACCTGGCCGTCGTTGCGCCCGCCGAGCGAGTTCACGGCGAAGGTATTGGCGTTCTGCTTGTCGTGAAATGTGTCGAACATGAACGAGACGTTGTCGTTGCCGAGGGCGACGGCGGAGCTGTCGCGGCGCATGTCGTTGGCGATCCGGCGCTCGGGATGCGTCTCGTGGGCCTTCACGGACACATAGATGTGCGTCCGGTCGAAGAACAGCCAGACCTCGGTCTTCTCGGTCGCCGGGGCACCGGGCGAGGGCTCCGTCTGGATAAAGTCCGACATCGGGTCGACGGTGGCGTAGAGCGGCTCATCGAGCCGGCCGTCGATCCGTGGTGGCGTGTCGGTGCGGATGGCGTGGACCGTGACGCGACCCTCGGCGTCCCGTGTCATCTGCGCCGGCCGCGTCTGCGCGGCGGCGGGCAGCGCCAGGCCGATCAGGAGCAGTGCGGGTGAGACGGTCCGGCGCATCCGCGACCGCGACCCGGGGTTTCCGTGCAGCACGGCCACGGATCATCGCCGATCTTCCGCGCGGGCGTTACGTCAGGTCGACACGTGCACGCCGGCTCCCGAGCGGGCCACTAGAATGGACCGGATTGTCATCCCGTCTTCCCATGGCCTCCTACGCGCTCGCGGCCCTGTCAGGCCTGCTCGTCGCGTTCAGCTTTCCCCGCTTCGGGCATCCGGCCGCCGCCTGGGTGGCGCTCGTGCCGCTGCTGGTGGCGCTCGCAGCGACGCGGGGCGTCGCCGCCGGCCTGCACCTTGGTCTGGTGACGGGCGCGGTCGGCTTTGCCGGCACGATCTACTGGACGCGCGAGGTCGTCCAGCAGTTCGGCGGCCTGCCGCTGCCGCTCGCCACGCTCGCGATGGTGCTGCTCGCCCTGTACATGGCGGTCTACGCCGGCGCGGCGACCGCCGCCACGGCCCTGCTCGTCGGGCGCCTCGGCACGCGAGGGCTGGCCCTGCTGCCGGCCGCCTGGGTGGCGGGGGAGTACGCCCGCGGCTGGGCGTTCGGCGGCTTTCCCTGGACGCCGATCGGGAGCAGTCAGGCCACCGTGCTGCCGGTCGCGCAGGCGGCGAGCGTGGTCGGCGTCTACGGTCTGAGCGGGCTCGTCGTGTCCGTCAACGTGCTGGCCGTGCTGGTGCTGCTGGGCCGCGCGCGGGTGCGCCTGCTGGCTGGCGGGTGCGCCGTGGCGCTGCTCGCGGGGGGCTGGGCGTGGGGCTCGGCCCGCATGGCGGACAACCGGCTGACCGGCGCGGGCACGCCGCTGACCGTCGGCCTGGTGCAGGGCAACATCGAACAGACGGACAAGTGGGACCCGCGGCTGGCGGACGCGATTCTCGCGGACCACATCGCGCTGACGCGGGAGGCGGTGAGCCGCGGCGCGGCGTTCGTGCTGTGGCCGGAATCGTCGACGCCTTTCATGCTCGAAGAGGACCCGGCGGGTCAGCACGTGCACGATCTCGCGCGCGAGCTGCGCGTCCCGCTGCTGGTCGGGAGCGACGAAGTGAAGCGGCTCCCGCTGCGCCTCTACAACGCGGCGCATCTGATCGGCACGACCGGCGCGACCGACGCCGTCTACCGCAAGATGCACCTCGTCCCGTTCGGCGAGTTCATCCCGCTCAAGAACGTGATCTCGTTCGTCTCGCCGCTGGTCGAGAGCTTCGCCGAGTTCGTGCCTGGCACCGAGACCGTGCTGCTCCCGGTCAACGGACATCTGGCGAGCACGTCAATCTGCTACGAGGTCGTCTATCCGGAACTGGTGCGGGACGCGGTGCTCAAGGGCAGCGAACTGTTGACCACCATCACGAACGACGCCTGGTACGGCCGCACGTCCGCGCCGTTCCAGCACTGGGAGCTGGCCTCGCTGCGTGCGATCGAACACGGGCGCTATCTGGCGAGGGCGGCGAACACGGGCATTTCGGGTGTGATCGACCCCTACGGCCGCGTGACGGCGCGGTCGGGCCTGTTCGAACGGACGGCGCTCGTGGCGGACGTGCGCCTGCTGACCGGGCGCACGCTGTATACCCGGCTTGGCGATGTGGTCGCGTGGGCGGCGATGGCCGTGACCGTGCTCGCCGTGCTGCTGGCCGTCGCGGGTTCGTCCAGGAACCCGTTTGACGGACAGCGGCTGAAGACCTAGACTCGCGCGCCATGCAGTCGAGACTCTCGTACTTCTTCGCGGGCGCCCTGGTCGCGGTGATCTCGTCCTACACGACGCACCAGCTCAACGCAAAGCCCAAGATCATGAAGGGCACGCACGTGAACCTCGCGCCCGAGGACTACATCGAGATCCTCGCGCTGCAGTCCGAGTACCCGCGCGACGTCGACCCGGGATCCGCCCGCGACGCGTCGTGGATGTTCACGAAGGACGCGCGGTCCGTGATCTCCGGGGCGCCGATGGTGCGGCCGCAGGACTTCAAGAACTTCTACGGTGCGCTCGTGCAGTCGCCGACCGGGCAGGCGAGCAAGGGCGGCAACCGGCACTTCAACATGTCGCCGGTCATCATCGGGCTGCCCGACGGTACCGCCAGAGGCTCCTCGATGATGATGGGCGTCTCGGTCAAGGAACCGGGGGGCAAGCCGACGATCGACCTGATGGGCAAGTACGAGGACGTCTACGTGAAGACGCCCGAGGGCTGGCGGATGAAGGAGCGCATCTGGACGAGCGACCAGCACGTCGGGTCCTACCAGAAGATCGCGCCCTCACCAGTGCTGGCGATTCCGAGCACCTGGAAGACGAATCAGGAAGAGGTGATCCAGGATCTGTGGCGACGCGGCATCGCGCGCGATGAGAGCGGAGCCCCGGTCGCGGTCAATGGCGCGCCGAGCACGTCGACGGCGCAGCCGTCGACGGTGAAGAAGCCCGAGGGCGCACCGAGTAACTGGACGCCGCCGCGGGCGCCCTGGACCATGCCGGACGCGAGGCCGTAGTGACGTCGAAGCTGGCAAACTTCCTGGCCGGGGCCCTGGTGGCCATCGTCGCGTCGTACGCGACGGCCGTGATCGACGCGAAGCCCGGGATCATGAAGGGCACGCACGTGAACATTGCGCCGGAGGACTACATCGAGATCCTCGGTCTGCAGTACGAGTATCCGCGCGACGTCGACCCGGGCTCCGTACGTGATGCGTCGTGGATGTTCATGCCCGGGGCGCGGTCCATCATCGGGGGGGCGCCGATGGTCAAGGCTGCGGACTTCAAGCAGTTCTATGGCAGCCTGGTGGCGCATCCCACGGGGCAGGCCAGCAAGGGCGGCAACCGGCATTTCAACACCGCGCCGATCGTCGTGGGGATGCCGGACGGCACCGCGCGGGGGTCGTCGATGATGATGGGCGTCTCGATCAAGGAACCGGGCGGCAAGCCGACGATCGACCTCATGGGCAAGTACGAGGATGTCTACGTGAAGACCCCGCAGGGCTGGAGGATGAAGGAGCGCCACTGGAAGAGCGACCTGCACGTGGGCTCCTACCAGAAGATCTGGCCGTCACCCGTGCTGTCGATACCCGAGACCTGGAAGACGGAACAGGAAGAGGCGATTCAGGACCTCTGGCGCCAGGGCTTCACGCGGGACGCCAGCGGCACCCCGGTGACGCCACCCGCCGCGGCCCAGCCGGCCGCCGCCGCCCCCGCGCGCTGAACGCCCGTCGGCGGCATGTTCAGGGCCACGGTCCACCGACCGTGGCCCTTTTCGTTTATCGTTGACGGAACGCCTTCATCCGCAGGGGAGAGACCGTGGCCGTAGTGATCGAGGAAGTAGTCCGTCAGTTTGACGACCTGAAGAACAGGGCCGCGGATCTCCGGAGGTATCTTTGAGGCCGCTCACTCCGACTCAGAAGTAGCCGCCATTGAGGCGCGCATCGCCGCGCCGGATTTCTGGAAGGACCAGGCCGCCGCGCAGAAGACGATGCAGCGGCGCCGGCAGATCGAGGAGGAGGTCGCGCTCGTGACCTCGCTCAAGGCCCGCGTGGATGACGTGGGCGTGCTGGTCGAGTGGGCCCAGGGCGGGGAGGATGTCGACGCTGACCTGACGCGCGGGCTGGCCGAACTTGCCCAGACCGTCGAATCCGGCGAGATCAAGAAGATGCTCGGCGGGCCGCACGACCGGGCCAACGCCATCGTCACGATTCATCCAGGGGCCGGCGGCACCGAGTCGCAGGACTGGGCCGAGATGCTGTTCCGCATGTACGTGAAGTGGACGGAACGGCGCGGCTTCAAGCGCGAGGTCATTGACCACCAGCCCGGCGAAGAAGCGGGCATCAAGAGCGTCACGATGCTCGTGCAGGGGGAGTATGCCTTCGGCCTGCTGACGGCCGAAGCCGGCGTACATCGCCTCGTCCGGATCTCGCCGTTCGACCAGGCCGCGCGCCGGCACACGTCGTTCGCGTCCGTCTTCGTCTGGCCGGAACTCGAGGACGACTCGGAGATCGAGATCGAGGAGAAGGACCTTCGCGTCGACACCTACCGGTCGAGTGGAGCCGGCGGGCAGCACGTCAACGTGACGGATTCGGCCGTGAGGCTGACGCACATCCCGACGGGCATTGTCGTCTCGTGCCAGAACGAACGGTCGCAGCACAAGAACCGCGCGAGCGCGATGAAGGTGCTGAAGTCGCGCCTGTTCGACCTGAAGCTCAAGGAGCAGCAGGCCAAGCTCGATTCGATTACCGGCGCGAAAAAGGAGATTGGCTTCGGCAGCCAGATCCGGAGCTATGTGCTGCAGCCGTATCAGATGATCAAGGACCACCGCACGAAGATGTCCGTCGGCGACATCCAGCGCGTGCTGGACGGCGACCTGGACGGCTTCATCAAGACGTATCTGATGCAGAAGGCGAGCGGGACGCTCGGGCAGGCGGCGGCGGACGAGGACGAGGAGTAAGCGCGGAAGGAGCCCCCTTCGTTCGCGGGTCCTGTCACCGAACAGCACCTGCCGTGCTCGCCCTCACCGGGCTGCGCGCGGCAGGTGCCGCTCGGTGCCACCCACGAACTCGCTCAGGTCGGACGCTTCGCTACTTCGAAACGCCGAGTCCTTCGACCACGACCTCGAGCTGGTGGTTCACGCGGAAACCCCAGAGGCCGTCCGTGCGGACGGCGCTCTTCGGCGTCGAGTGCACCACGGTGCCGTTGACCACGTAGTCCACCTTGTCGCCCTGGACGCGCACTTCGAGGTTGTTCATGGAGGTGCCGTCCGCGCCGGGCTTCGCCACGGCCGCGTTCGGTGTCTTCGGCGCGACGGGGGCCGGGTTCTGTCCGCGGACGACGGCGTCGCCGTTGCGCGTGCTGAGCATCCAGCTTCCGTCCTGTCCGATGAGGAAGTAGGAGTAAGCCTGTGTCGCGCCGTCGAGATCCGCGCCGCCGAAGACCAGCCCGTAGAAGTTTGTGTGGCCGCTCGGCCTCATCAGCTTGAAGCTGCCCTTCAGCGTGTAGGTGCCGGTGGCCGTGTTGGCCGGGTTCCAGTAGACGGCCGCCTGCGGGTTGATGGCGTGGAAGCCGCCACCCATGGCCATGAGCTTGATCTCACCGGCCGCGTCCGGGTCCGAGGCGCTGGTGCTCCTGTCCGCACGGAGCTTCCAGCCCTTCGTGCCCTGGGCCGCGAGGGGGGCGATCATGAGAAACGCGAGCAGGGCAACGGCAAGTCGTCGGGTCATGTCTGGCTCCTGAAAAGAGTTCGAGGCCGTGATTCTAGCGCACGCCGCCAGGCCGCCCCGGATTGCCGCCTGCGGGATGGACGGGTAATCCCAATGGAGTGCCGCGGCGCGATAGCATCGGGTGTGCACCGCGTCGTCGTGCAAGGCGTGCTCGCGGGTCTCCTGTGGCTGATTGCCGCGCCGGCAGCGGCGCAGACGACGCCCGTTGTCGACCCGGGTAACAAGCCGCCGGAGTGGAGTGGGCCGCTCCGCGGAGCCTACGGCCCGGACAGAGCCAATAACGATCTCCTGTCCTACCAGTTGCGCGTCCGCGTGGACCCGGCGGCGAAGCGGATTGAGGGCACGAACCGGATTCGCTTCCGGGTGCTGCAGGCGGCGGACCGCATCCAGCTCGACCTCTACGCAAACCTGACGATTGACCGGATCGCGCTGGGTCGCGACGGGCTGCGCTACGAGCGCGACGCGAACCGCGTGCTGGTGTTCTTCCCGACGACATTGAAAGCCGGGCGCACGTACGCCGTTGACGTCGTGTGGTCGGGCACGCCGCTCCAGACGGGCCGCTTCGGCGGGTTTGTCTTCGATCGCGACCCGACGGGCGCGGCGTGGATCTACACCGCCTGTGAGGACGAGGGCGCGGCGCTCTGGTGGCCCAACAAGGACCAGTGGCGCGACGAAGTGCAGTGGATGGAGATCGGTGTCGAGGTGCCGGCGCCGCTCGTGGCGGTGTCCAACGGCCGTTTCGAGGGGAAGACAGCTCTCGCCGATGGCTTCACGCGGTGGAACTGGAAGGTCCACTATCCGATCAACAACTACGGCGTCGCGCTGAACATCGGCCGTTACGTGCAGTACGAGGCGCGCCACGGCAACCTCCCGCTGACGTTCTTCACGCTGCCCGAGGATCAGGCGCGTGCCCGGCCGCAGTTCGCCCAGGTGCCGGAGATGCTCACGGCCTTCGAGCGGTTCGTCGGGCCGTATCCGTTCCCGAAGGACGGCTACAAGCTCGTGCAGGTGCCGTATGCGGGCATGGAGCACCAGAGCGCGATTGCCTACGGCAACGGCTTCGCGAACGGTTATCGGGCCCGCGACTTCACCGGCGTCGGCATCAGCCCGCGGTTCGATTTCATCATCGTCCACGAGAGTGCGCACGAGTACTTCGGCAACGCCGTGTCGGCGGCCGACGTGTCGGACATGTGGCTCCACGAGGCGTGGGGCACGTACCTCGAGAGCCTCTACGTGGAGCACCGGTGGGGCAAGGCGGACATGCTCGCCTACACGAACGGCTACAAGGCGAAGGTGAAGAACGGGGCGCCGATGCTGCAGCCGCGCGGTGTGCACCAGCCGCCGACCTCAGACGACCAGTACTTCAAGGGGACGCTGTTCCTGAACACGCTGCGGTCGATCGTCGGCGACGACGACCGCTGGTTCCGCCTGGTGCGCGCGTACTTCCGGAGGTTTCGCTACCGGAACATCCTGACGGAGGACGTCCTCGCGTTCTTCAACCGGGAGACGGGGCGCGACCTGACGGCGGTCTTCAATCAGTACCTGCGGCACGCGGCCATCCCGACGCTGGAACTGGCGTTCGACACGCCGGGCGCGGTCCGCTACCGGTGGCGCGCGGACGAGCCCGGGTTCAACATGCCGGTGCTGGTAGGGAAGCAGGAGGCCTGGATGCGGATCGAACCCCGCGCAGACTGGCAGAGCCTCCCGTCAGCGATCGCCCGGGGCGCGTTCGAGGTCGCTACGGACCTGTTCTACGTGAACGTCGAGAAGCGGTAGATCAGCGGGTGACTTCAGCCAGCGCGACCCGGTTGACGCCGGAGAGGGCGAGCGCGAGGTGTCCGTCGCGCGTGGCCATCATGTTCCGCACCACGCCGCCGCCGTGCGGCAGCGCCCACGTCTGGAACGTGCCGGCGGCCGGGTCGAACCGCACGAGCGTGTTGGGCCGCACGCCGGACTCGCTGTACCAGACGATCGACCCGACGGTCGCGATGCCGTAGGGCTGCGACCGCGGCCCACTCGGTGACGGCCACTCGCGCACCTGGCCGGTGGCCGGGTCGAAGCGACCGAGGTAGCCGCGGGCGTAGTCGGTGTACCAGACGGCGTCGTCCGGCGTGATGGCGATGCGGCGGGGCCGCGCGGCCGGGTCGGGCAGCGGGTGCTCGGTGATGACGAGCGTCTCCGGGTCCACGCTGCCGAGCCGGTTCCCGCGGAAATCGACGTACCAGGGCACGCCCTTCGAGTTGACCGCGATGCCGTACGGATAGGTGCCGGAGGACGGCGTGGCGCTGACGCGGATCTCGCCGCTGGCGGGCGTGAGCCGGCCGACCATGCCGGACTGCATCGTGAACCACAGCCGGCCGCGCTGGTCGAAGATGGGCGTGTGGGGGCTGCGGGCCTTGCCCTCCGGCAGCGGGTACTCGGTCACGGCGCCGGTGGCCGGGTCGAGCCTGCCGATGTAGTGCTTCGAGATGCCGGTGAACCAGATGGCGCCGGCCGCGTCCGCCACGAGCCCGTGCGGTCCCGAGTCCGGCGTCTTCAGCGGGAACTCCCGGATGGCGCCGGTCTTCGGGTCGACGCGGCCGAGGACGCTCGCGAACTGGCCCGACCACCAGAGCGACCCGTCGGGGGCGGCCAGCGGGTCGTGCGGGCGCGAGCCGAGCGAGGGCGCCAGCCAGTCCCGGAACGTGACCTTCACCGGTCCTGGCACGATCACGGCGTCCGCGCCCGGCTTCGGCGCGTAGCTCCGCGCGAGATACCCGGTGATGACGGCCGCGTCCGCCTCCGGCAGCCGCACCATCGACGCGAGGAGCGCCTTCCACCCGTCCTGCGTGTAGCCGCGCGAGGCGGCAATCAGATTGAGACCGTGGCACTTGCCGCACGTCGCCTCGACGGCGGCCTTGCCGTCGCCTTCGGCGAGCGACACGGCGCGGCCCGGCTGCTGGCCGCGCGTCGGGACGGTGAAGACGGCAAGCGTCAGGGCGGCAGTGAGGGTGGTGGCGAACAGGCGCATGGCGGCCTCCGGCTGGCGTGAGCGTTCAGTCGGACTACGACTGTCGCGGGCCGGGCGTTTAGTGCGGGGCGGCCGGGCCGTCGACGGGTTCGTCGTCGGGGGCGCTGATGGGCAGCCCCTCGGGTACCGTGCCGGCGAGGAACGCCTCGGTGCTGCCATCCGGCAACTGCGCGAACTCGACGCCGGCGGGCACGTCGAAGGTGGGCGGCTTCGTCGCGTCCCGCCGCTGGCTGATCACGAACCGCATGATCTCCATCCAGACGGGCAGCGCGGCCGCGGCGCCGGTTTCGTTCCGGCCGAGCGGCTTCTTCTCGTCGTGGCCGATCCAGACGCCGACGGTGATCTCCGGATCGAAGCCGATGAACCACGCGTCCGTGTACTCGTCCATCGTCCCGGTCTTGCCGGCGAGCGGCCAGTGGAGCGCCGCCGCCGCGGTGGCGGTGCCGCGTTCCACGACGCCGCGCAGCAGGCTCGTCAGGAGGAACGCGGTCCCCGCGCCGAGCGCCTCCTGGGGCGCGCCGCGGTGCTCTTCGAGCAGCGTGCCGTCACGGTCGCGCACGCTGGCGACGAACCACGGCGTCATGCGCACGCCCTGGTTCGGGAACGCGGAGTAGGCGCTCGTCAGCTCGAGGGGCGTGGCCTCGGCCGCGCCGAGGGCGAGCGAGAGGTACGGCGGCGCCGACGCCGCGAAGCCGAAGCCGAGGCGCTTCGCGTAGTCGACGACGACCTCGGGCCCCGCGTCGATCATGGCCTTGACAGCGGGAATGTTGCGCGACTGCTCGAGCGCCCGCCGCAGCGTGACGGGCCCGTCGAACCGGCGGTCGTAGTTGAGCGGCTCGTAGGGCGGCTGGTTCGGCCCGGCCGGATAGGACACCGGCTCATCGAGATACTGCGTGACGGGCGTGGCGCCGCGGTCCAGCGCCGCCGCGTAGACGACGGGCTTGAAGGCCGAGCCCATCTGCCGTCGCGCCTGCATCGCGCGGTTGAACTGGCTGCGCCGGAAGCTGAAGCCGCCGGTCATGGCGAGCACGCGTCCCGTCCGGTTCTCGATGGCGACGACCGCGCCCTCCACCGTGGGCGGCTGTTCCAGTGTCACGGCGGCCGGCACGCCGTCGGTGAGCGCGCCAACCCGCACCTCGATGACGTCTCCCACCGAGAAGAGCCGCGCCGCGGCGCGCCGGGTCCACGCATACGCCGCGGGGGGCATCACGATCTCGGCGCCGCCGACGCGCACGCGCACGCCGGCCTTCCTGGCGCCGGCCGTCACGTCCAGCACGACGGCCGGCACGACGTCGCCGGTCCGGATCGGGAAGGACCAGCGGTCGAACACCGCGGCGTCCGGCGCACGCCCTTCCCTGACGAGGTTGCGGGCGGGCGGGCGATACGCGGCGTGCCGCTTGTCGAGGGCACGCAGCCCGCGGTCCAGCGCCGCGTTGACGGCCGCCTGGAGGCCGGCGTCGATGGTCGACTGCACGGTGAGGCCACCGTCATAGATGGCGGTGGCCCCGTACCGGGCCTCGAGCCCCTTCCGGACCTCCTCGACCAGGTACGGCGCCGCCGACCGATCCGGTGCGGGCCGGCCCCGGGTGACCAGCGGGCGGGCCGCGGCGGTCGCCGCGGCCGCGGCCGTGATGAGCCGCTCGTCCGCCATCCGCTGCAGCACGTAGTCGCGGCGGGCGCGCGCGCGCGCCGGGTTCACGAACGGGCTGAGCCGCTCGGGCGACTGGATGATGGCCGCCAGCAGCGCGGCTTCCTCGAGCGTGACCGCCTTCGCCGGCTTCTGGAAGTACAGGCGCGCGGCCGACTCCAGCCCGTAGGCGCCGTGCCCCAGGTAGATCTGGTTCGCGTAGAGCGTGAAGATCTCGCGCTTGGTGTAGCGCTTCTCGATCTGGACGGCGACGAGCGCTTCACGGATCTTCCGCTCGAGCGACCGCTCGAAGATGCCGTTGCGCCGGTACTCGCGGAGGAAGAGGTCGCGCGCGAGCTGCTGGGTCAGCGTGCTGGCGCCGGCGCGGCGGCCGGTCAGGACATCGCTCGCGGCGGTGATGGCGATGCGCGACATGCTCAGGCCGACGTGCTGGTTGAAGCCCGCGTCCTCGACGGCGACGACGGCATCGCGGAGGACGGGCGCGATGTCGTCGTAGCCGACCACCTCCCGGCGCTCCGTCGCGAAGTCGCCGATGACCTGCCCGTCAGCCGCGAGCACCCGCGTGATGGTGCCGGGCCGATAGTCGTCGAGGGCGCTGATGGCCGGCAGGTCGTCGGCGAAGGCGAAGAGCCCGCCGGTGGCGAGGCCCGCCGCCGCGGCGCCCACGAAGAGCCCGGCGATCAGCAGCCAGCGGACCAGCGGGCGCGACCGGGGGCGCGCCGGTGCGTCCGGCTTGTCAGTCACCCTCGAAGTATACGGGCTGGTCGAATGCCCGAACCGGCGGCGTCATTTGACTGTACGTCGCTCAGATTTCATACTGTCGCCATGAGCAAAATTATCGGGATCGATCTGGGCACGACCAACTCCGTGGTCGCTGTCATGGAGGGCGGCGAGCCCGTCGTCATCACCAACCCGGAGGGGAACCGGCTGACGCCGTCGGTCGTGGCCTTCGCCAAGAGCGGCGAACGGCTCGTGGGCCAGGTCGCGAAGCGCCAGGCCGTCACCAATCCGGAGAACACGATCTTCTCCATCAAGCGCTTCATGGGCCGGCGCTTCGACGAAGTCAACGAAGAGATGAAGACGGTGCCCTACACGGTGGCTGCCGCGCCCAACGGCGACGTGCGCGTGAACATCATGGGCAAGGAGAACGCGCCGCCCGAGATCTCCGCGATGATCCTGCAGAAGCTCAAGCAGGCCGCGGATGAGTACCTGGGCCAGCCGGTGACCAAGGCCGTCATCACGGTGCCGGCCTACTTCAACGACGCGCAGCGGCAGGCCACGAAGGAAGCGGGCAAGATCGCCGGCCTCGAGGTCATGCGCATCGTGAACGAGCCGACCGCGGCCGCGCTGGCCTACGGGCTCGACAAGAAGAAGGACGAGACGATCGCCGTCTACGACTTCGGCGGCGGCACGTTCGACATCTCGATCCTGGAAGTGGGCGAGGGCGTCGTCGAGGTCAAGGCGACCAACGGGGACACCCACCTCGGTGGCGACAACCTCGACCAGCGCGTCATCGACTGGATCATCGCGGAGTTCCGCAAGAGCGACGGCATCGACCTCAGCAAGGACCGGATGGCGCTCCAGCGGCTGAAGGAAGCGGCGGAGAAGGCCAAGATGGAGCTCTCCACGGTGATGGAGACGGACATCAACCTGCCGTTCATCACCGCGGACCAGAGCGGCCCGAAGCACCTGCAGCTCAAGCTGACGCGCTCGAAGTTCGAGCAGCTCGTCGAGGACCTGCTCCAGAAGACGGTCGGCCCGACGAAGCAGGCGCTGGCCGACGCGGGGGTGACCACGGCGAAGATCGACGAGGTCGTGCTGGTCGGCGGCTCGACGCGGATCCCGCGCGTGCAGCAGATCGTCCGCGAGCTGTTCGGCAAGGAGCCGCACAAGGGGGTGAACCCGGACGAGGTCGTGGCCGTGGGCGCCGCCATTCAGGCGGGCGTGCTGGCCGGCGAAGTGAAAGACCTCCTGCTGCTCGACGTCACGCCCCTCTCGCTCGGTATCGAGACGCTGGGCGGCGTGATGACCACGCTGATCCCCCGCAACACGACGATCCCGACGCGCAAGAGCGAGACGTTCTCCACGGCGGCGGACAGCCAGACCAGCGTCGAGGTGCACGTGCTGCAGGGCGAGCGGCCCCTGGCCCGCGACAACCGCACGCTCGGCCGCTTCAACCTGAGCGGGATTCCGGCGGCGCCCCGCGGCGTGCCGCAGATCGAGGTGACGTTCGACATCGACGCCAACGGTGTCGTCAACGTATCGGCGAAGGACATGGCGACCGGCAAGGACCAGAAGATCACGATCACCGCGTCGAGCGGCCTCAGCAAGGAGGAGGTCGATCGGATGATGCGGGAAGCCGAATCGCACGCCGAGGACGACAAGAAGCGGCGCGAGGAGATCGAGACGCGGAACCGGGCGGACCAGGCGGTCTACGCGGCCGAGAAGATGCTGGCGGACACGGGTGACAAGCTGCCGGCCGAGCACAAGACCGGCGTCCAGGCGGCCGTCGACGCGCTGAAGGCCGCGGTGTCCGGCGGGGATGTCGCGGCGATCGCGAAGGCGATGGACGAGCTGACGCAGGTCCAGCACAAGGCGGCCGAAGCGCTCTACAAGCAGGGCGCGAGCGCGGCTCCGGGGGCCGGTGACGCCGGCGCGGCCGGAGGGCCGTCCGGCGAGGGCGCGGCGGCCGGCGCCGCCGGTGACGACGGCGACGTCATCGACGCGGAAGTCGTCAACGACGACAAGAAGTAGCGGCGGGACAGCAGCGCACAGGCAGGCCGATGGACTTCTACGTGGTGCTCGGCGTGGGACCGACGGCGAGCGAGGCGGAGATCAAGCGCGCCTACCGCCGTCTGGCTCGCCGCTTTCACCCGGACATCAATCCGGGCGATCGCGCAGCCGAGCGCCGCTTCCGCGAGATCCTCGCCGCCTACGAGACGCTGGTGGACCCCGACCGGCGCTCCCGCTACGACCGCGGTGCCGCGGACCCCGGGGAGACGCCACGGGCCGCCGGCTTCGAGGGGTTCGATTTCACGGCGGCCGGTTCCGACCACAGCGGCACCTTCGGCGACCTGGTGGCCGAGGTGCTGACCGAGCGGCAGACGCGCCGTCCCCCGCGCGCGGAACGCGGAGCCGATCTGCACCTGACCCTGACGGTGTCGTTCGAGGAGGCGCTCGGGGGTGCCCGGCGCACGGTGACCGTGACGCGGAGGGACGCCTGCCGCAGGTGCGGAGGCGCGGGGACGTCCCGCGCCGCGGGCCTGCCGTGTCTGACCTGCCAGGGGAGCGGCGCCGTGCGGTCCGTGCGCGGCCACATGGTCTTCTCACGGATGTGCCCGGGCTGCGGCGGGAACGGGCAGCAACCGGCGCGCGGGTGCGAGGCGTGCGGCGGGCTCGGTCTCGAAACGCGCGCGGAGACGACGGAAGTGCGATTGCCGGCCGGCGTCGCCCACGGTGACCGGGTGCGCGTGGCCGGGCGGGGACACGCCGGCGTCCGCGGAGGCGAGCCCGGCGACCTCTACATCACGGTCGAGGTGACGCCCCATGCCGCCGTCCGCCGCGAGGGCGACGATCTGATCATGACGCTGCCGGTGGCCGTACACGAAGCGGCCCTGGGCGCACGGATCGAGTTCGACGCGCTGGACGGGCCGGCGCGCGTCCGCATTCCGCCCGGGACGCAGACGGGCCAGCGCTTTCGGATCAGCGGCCGCGGGGCGCCGTCGACGCGCGGGGGGCCGGCCGGAGACCTCGTGGTGGAAGTCAGGCTGATGCTGCCCCCGGTGCTCGACGAGCGCTCGCGGGAACTGCTCCGGGAGCTCGGCCGGCTGCAGGGCGGCAGCGTGCGGGACGGTTCCGGCGGCGCCGCGCGGCTGGAGACGGCCGGAAAAGCGGGGGCATGATGGCGAAGCGCGCGGGCGGCAAGGGCTACTACATGATCAGCGCCGTGGCGGAGAAGTACAACATCCATCCGCAGACGCTGCGTCTCTACGAGCGCGAAGGTCTGCTGAAGCCGTCGCGCACGGAGGGCAACACGCGGACCTACACCGACGAGGACCTCGAGCAGCTCGAGACCATCCTCACGCTGACCCGCGACCTCGGCGTCAACCTCGCGGGCGTGGAGATCATCCTCAACATGCGACGGAAGATCGAAGCGATGCAGCACGAGGTCAACGAGTTCATGGACTACGTGAAAAAGGAGATGGCGCGCGGGCTCGACGACTGGGAGCAGCGGTTGTCGACCGCGCTCGTCAAGTCGTCGCCGACGGATCTCGTTCGACACGAAGGCGTCAAGAAAAATCTGTAGCGCGATCTGCGTTACCATGCGGCGTGCCCTGCGAGTACTGCGACGACTCCGGTTGGAAGACCATCACCACCGACGGGGTCAGCCGTGTCACTCGCTGTGACTGCCGCCGCGAGGCGCTCGTCGAGCGCCGGCTCCGCGAGGCGCGGATCCCGCCGCGGTACCTGCGCGCGGATTTCGGCAACTTCATCACGTACAGAAACGAGCGTCTGCTGAACGCCGTCGAGAAGGCGAAGCGGTTCGCCGACGCCTTTCCGGCCTGCCCGAAGGGGCTGATGTTCATCGCGGGCGCCGGCGCCGGCAAGACCCACCTCGCCGTGTCCGTACTGCGGCAGGTCGTCATGGCCACGGGCGCGAGGGCCGTTTTCTGCGACACGAAGGAACTGTTGCGGGAGATCAAGAACACCTACAACGCCACGACCCAGGCGGCGGAAATGGACGTGCTGCGTCCGATCATGCAGGCCGAGCTGCTGGTGTTCGACGACCTGGGGTCGGAGCGGTTCACGGACTGGGTCGAAGAGACGATGACCCTGATCGTGAACGCCCGGTACAACGAGCGCCGCCTGACGATCTTCACGTCGAATTGCCTCGATACGCCGGCCGAGCAGGGTGAGCCGGACTCGCTGATCGCCAAGGTCGGGTTCCGCATCCATTCGCGGCTCAGGGAAATGTGCGATTTCCTCGAGTACGACACGCCGGACTTCCGGGATTTTCCGTCCAACGTCGGGCCGGAGGAGATCGAGCAGCTCTGGAAGGGGCGCTCCCGCCGCTCGCTGCCGGCCAGGGCCGGCGGTCAGATGCGGGCGCAGCTCCGCGGACCGCGCGCCCCGAAGCACGGCGAGCAGCTCGACCTGAAGTGGCCGGGCGGCCGGGCCGGCTCGTAGCGGACCACGACGACGACCGTGCTCGGGCTGTACGTCCACGTCCCGTTCTGCGCGGCCATCTGCAACTACTGCAATTTCAACCGCGGCCTGTTCGACGAAGCGCTGAAGACGCGCTACGTGGCCGCGCTGCTGACCGAGATCGCCCGCGCTGCCGACGGGTCGCCGGCCGACACGATCTTCTTCGGCGGCGGCACGCCGTCGCTGCTCGAGCCGGCCGAAGTCGGGTCGATCGTTGCGGCGTTGCGCCAGGCCTTCGCCGTCGCCCCGGACGCGGAGGTCACGCTCGAGGCGAACCCCGAGACCGTGACGGTGGACCGGCTGGCCGGGTATCGCGAGGCGGGTGTGACCCGCGTCAGCTTCGGCGCGCAGTCGTTTCGGGACGAGGAGCTCGTGCGGCTGAGCCGGCTGCACTCGGCCGGCCGGGCCGCCGCGGCGGTCGGCGAAGCGCGGACGGCCGGCTTCGATAACGTCAGTCTGGACCTGATGATGTGGCTGCCGCAGCAGACCATCGCGCAGTGGCTGGCCTCGGTCGACCGGCTGATCCAGGTGGCCCCGGACCACGCGTCCCTCTATCTGCTCGAGCTCTATCCCAACGCGCCGCTGCGCGAGGCGATGGCGCGGGAGCGCTGGTCGCTGGCACCGGACGATGACGCGGCCGACATGTACCTCGCGGCGATGGCGCGGCTCGACGCCGCGGGCTACGAGCAGTACGAGATCTCGAATGTCGCGCGTGCCGGACGCATGGCCCGTCACAACCTGAAGTACTGGGAGGACGGCGAGTGGCTCGGCTTCGGCTGCGGCGCGCACTCCACCCGGGACGGCCGGCGCTGGAAGAACGTGTCCGCGACCGGTGACTACGTCGACGCCGTGACGGCGAATGCGCCACTGGCCGTCGATGTCCGTATCCTGTCTCCACAGGAGCGCGCGGAGGAGGCGGCGTTCACCGGCCTGCGCCTGTCCGGGGGCGTCGACCTCGACGCGGTGCGCCGCCGCTACGGCGTTGATCTGTGGGCCGCGCGACGGGAGGCCCTGACACCATTCGTCGATGCCGGCATCCTGACGTATGATGTCGGCCGCTTGCGACTCTCCCGCCGGGGGATGCTGCTGGCGAATGAAGTGATGGCCGTCCTGCTCGGCCCGGTAGTGCTAGAGTAGGCGCCTTTGGTTCAGGAGGATTCCGATGCGACGACTGTCCGGACTGTTGCTGGCTGGCGCTCTGATGATGCTGCCGGTGTTTTCGCAGAGTCATGTGCGTGCTGCCGAACAGGCGGCTCAGAAGTTCACGTTTGACGGCGACACCGCCCTGTGGACGGTGGCGATCAAGCCGGACAAGACGGCCGACTTCGAGAAGTTGATGGGGAAGGTGAAGGAGGCGCTCCTCAAGCTGGAGCGCAAGGCGCAGGCGGACGGTTGGAAGATCGTCAAGTCGCCCAAGGCGATGCCGGATGGCAACATCCCGTACATCCACGTGATCAGCCCCGTCGTGAAGGACGCCGACTACACGGTCATGGCGATCCTTTACGAGGCGAACACCGACCCGACCGTGCAGCGCGAGCTGTACGACCTGTATCGGGGTGCGTTCGCGGCCAACCTGGGCGCGGCCGGCTATTCGACGGTCAACCTCGGGCAGTAATCCGGGGTCGGTCCGTCCCGTTGTTCTGATGTTCGTGTGTGTTCCGGCGCTGGCTGCACGGTGTGCGGCCGGCGCCGTTTGTCTTTCAGGTCTGCTGGCGGGACCGGTCTTCGCGCAGGCGACGACGGCACAGCCGGACGCCGCCACGGTGCAGGCGCCGGGCGGGCTTCCGCCAGCGCCCGGCGTCACGCCGGCCGCGGGTGCCCCCGCGCCGGATCGGATCTTCGCGACCGAAGCCGGCATGCTCATCAGCCCGATCAAGGCCGACCGCGTGAAGGATTTCGAGGCGGTGATGGCGCGCCTGCATCAGGCGCTGGCGACATCGACGGACGAGACCCGCCGGCGGCAGGCGGCGGGCTGGCGGCTCTATCGGGCGACCGAGGCCGGTCCGTCGTCGAGTGTGATCTACGTGTCCGTCCTGTCGCCGGCCGTGCCGAAGGCGGACTACACCGTGGGCAAGATCCTGCTGGAGGCGTTTCCGCTCGACGAGGTGCAGGACCTGCACGAGCGGTACACGGCCGCGTTTGCCGGCGCGCAGACCATCCTCAGCCTGCGGCCGCTGGCGGACTTCGGCGAGCCGTGGCAGCCGCCGCCCCCCGCGCCTCGGTGACGTCACCGAGACGGTCATCGAGGTAGCCGCGGCGCCCCCCAGGAAATGCGGCGCGGAGCGCGACTGAAGTGTACGAGCCCAG
>JBFXBH010000006.1:0-2185 GCA_050183355.1 Vicinamibacterales bacterium
CTGGCCAGGAACGCCGCGACCTGCTCCGCGGACTCCTGCAGCATCCGCCGGTCCTCGCCGTCCCACGAGGACGAGCTCAGCGTCTGGTTCGCCCGCAGGATCACGTGCCCCGGCCGGGCCTCGCGCACCGCCAGCTCCGCGATGAACATCCCGGACGTGTTCACGCCGGCATCGCCGTCCGAGACGAGCACGACGCCGGCCGGCCGCGTCAGGACCCAGTCGGCGATCTCGCCGATCCCGTGATGCGTCCGCGGCTCCAGCCGCGCGGCGGCCAGGCCGACGTCGAGCGCGAGCGCGAGCAAAGCGGCCGCCGTCACGGGGCCTCGTGCGCGGGCGGGCAGTACGCGGACGGCGGCGTCCACGCCGCGGACGGCCAGCCAGAGCACGACCGGCAGCGCCGGCAGCAGGTAGCGCACGTTCGGGGGCTGCGGCAGCACGACGTGAAACGCGAGCACGCTGAGGCCCAGCGCGGCCGGTGTGGCCCACGCCTCGGGCACCGATCTGTGGCGGAGACGGTGGACCGCCAGGACCAGCGCGCCCGCCACCGCGACGGCCACCACGATCGGCCCGGCGCCCTGCACAAGGTAGCTCCCGTAGGCGCTGGCGCGCGTCAGCAGCGTGCCGCTGGCGCCCTCGCGGATGACCGTGCGCGAGAGCAGGCCGGCCGAGTAGAGCTGCCAGGGTCCTCCGAGGACCAGCATCAGCCCGAGTCCGTACCAGGTGGCCGCCCGCCCGAGGATCCCCCAGCGGCCGGCGATGGCGGCCCACACGAACGGCAGGCCCAGCAGTGCCACGCCGTTGCCCTTCGTCAGCATCGCCGCGCTGCCGAGCGCGCCGAACACCACGGCGTGCCGCGCGGACCCGGTCCGGCCGTACCGCCGCCAGGCCAGCGCCGCGGCCACGCCGAGGGCCACGACGAGGCCATCCACCATCACCTGCTGCGTGACGACCTGCACGTGCGGCAGCACGACGAACGCGAGGCCGATGGCCACCGCCCGGCGCCAACCGATGTCGTCCTCCACCAGACGCGTGACGAGCAGCGCCGCGACCGCCGTGACGATCGCGATGAGCACGCGGACCGACGAGACGGTGGCCGGCAGGATCAGCATCCAGGCCGCCGCGGTCGTGTGGAAGACGGGCGGCCACATGCCGAACGCCACCTTGGGATAGTGCAGGTAGTAGTTCTCGGCGTAGGCGAGCGGTGAGGCCGGAAGGCCCTGGCTGACGTAGTCGCGGATCAGCAGCGCGGTGACGAAGTGCGCGGGCTCGTCCGCGCCGCTCAGCTCCGCGCCGTACGCCCCGCGCGCCACCTGCAGCGCGACGACCGCCGCGAGAAACCCCAGGAAGCGCGCGGCCTGCACGGCGACCACGCGGCCGCGCATGGCTTCTACTCCCGCGCCGCGACGCCGCCGATCCGCGACGGTCGCGGCGCGGGGGTGGCGTCTCCGGCGGCGTCGGCCGGCCGGCGCTTCGGGCGGATGTCGTGACGCTTCATCATCTCGTTCAGCGTCGTCGGCTTCACGCGCAGCATTTCCGCCGCGCGCTTCTGGACGCCGCCGGCGGCCGCGAGCGTCGTCTCGATCAGCCGCCGCTCCAGGTTCGTCACGGCGTCCTTCAGCGAGAGCCCCTCCGGCGGCACGACGAACTGCGGGATCTCGAACGTCGACGCCTGGCGGACGTGGTCGGGAATCAGGTCCGGACCGATGCGCGGCCCGGTGGCCAGCACGACGGCACGCTCGATGACGTTCTCCAGCTCGCGCACGTTGCCGGGCCAGTCGTAGCTCATCAGCTGATCGAGCGCCGCCGGGTCCAGCTCGATCGGGCCGCGCTCGTTCTCCTCGCGGTACTTCTCGAGGAAGTGCTGGGCCAGCAGCGGAATGTCGTCCTTCCGCTCGCGGAGCGGCGGCAGGTAGACGTTGATCACGTGCAGCCGGTAGTAGAGGTCCTCGCGGAACCGGCCCTCGTCCACCATCCGCTTCAGGTCGCAGTTGGTGGCGGCGACGATCCGGACGTCGACCTTGATCGTCTCGGTGCCACCGAGGCGCATGAACTCGCGCTCCTGCATCACGCGCAGCAGCTTGGCCTGCGTCTCGAGCGGGACGTTGCCGATCTCGTCGAAGAAGATCGTGCCCTTGTCGGCCATGTCGCAGAGGCCCTTCTTCGGGTACACCGCCCCGGTGAAGGC
>JBFXBH010000006.1:2285-23723 GCA_050183355.1 Vicinamibacterales bacterium
TATCCCTCCCGCGTCAGCAGGGTCTCGAGGATCTCGCGCATGATCTCCTCGTCGTCGACGACGAGGATCGCGCCGGATTCCGCGGCCAGGGTCACCGGGCCACCTTCACGGGAGCCTGGGTCTGGCCGGCGTGGATATCGGGCAGCGCGATCGTGAAGCGCGTGCCCGTGCCTTCCGTGCTCGCGCACGCGAGCGTCCCGCCGTGATCCTGCACGATGCCGTAGGCAATCGAGAGGCCGAGGCCCGTGCCCTGCGCGCCGCTCTTCGTCGTGAAGAACGGGTCGTAGATCCGGGCGAGATGCTCGGGGCGGATGCCGGCGCCGGTGTCGGACACGTCGACGATGACCTGGCCGGCCTCGCGGCGCGTCGCCACCGTCAGCCAGCCGCCCGTCGACATGGCGTCCCGCGCGTTCAGCACGAGGTTCAGCAGCACCTGCTGCAGCTGGTACTCCGCGCCGAGGACGGTCGCCGGTTCCGGCGTCAGCTCCCGGCGCACCGTGATGCGGCTCTGCGCGAGCTGGTGCTCGAGCAGCGAGAGCACGTCGGTGATGACGCGGTTCAGGTCGACCGGGGCGGTGTCGGCCGGGCTGCCGCCGCGGCGGGCGAGGCTCAGCAGCGAGTTGACGATGCGCGAGGCGCGGAACGTCTGCTTCTCGATCTTCTCGAGCATCCCGCGGCGGGGGTCGTCGGCCGCCGCGCCTTCGAGCAGCATCTGCGTGTAGCTCGAGATGCCCGTCAGCGGCGTGTTCACCTCGTGCGCCACGCCGGCGGCCAGCAGGCCGATGGACGCCATCTTCTCGGAAATCTGGAGCTGCTCCTCGAGGCGGACGCGGCCGGTGATGTTCTCGACGAGGACGAGCGTGCCCTGCGGCACCGTGGTCGCCCCGGCCAGCGGCCGGAGCGGCACGACCGTGACGTTGACCAGGAGGCGGCGGTCGTCGCCCCCCGTCCGCGTGGTCAGCGGCACACGGCTGAGCGTGGCGCCGATGGGCGACTCGGCGCGCGCGGCCCGGATGGCGTCGACCACGGGCGCGTCGAACAGTTCGCCCAGATGACGACCCTGGGCCTGCTCCCGCGTCACGCCGTACAGCGTGGCGATCGCGTGATTCCAGCTCACGATCCGTTCCTCGAGGTCGACGACGAGCAGGCCGCTCTCAAGCGACTCCACGATGCCCTCGTTGAACTCGCGCAGCCGGTCCAGCTCGGCGGCCTTCGTCTGGAGCTGCCGGTAGAGGCGCGCGTTCTCCAGCGCCGTCGCGATCTGGCCGGCGACCGTCACCAGCAGCGTCAAGTCTTCGCTCGTCAGCAGCTCCGCCCGTTCGCGCTGCCCGAGCGCGAGGACGGCCGTGATGCCGTCCGCCGCCACACAGGGGATGAAGGAGAACAGGCCGCGGTCGCGCCACGCGTCGATGTCCTCGACCGGGAACCGGGCCACCGCCGCCGGGTCGTCCAGCGCTATGACCTGGCCGGCCGCCAGCGCGCGGCCCATCGGCGAATCGAGATCGATCACGTACGGCGGCGCCGCCGCCGCGCCCTCCTGCCGGATGGCGACCAGCGACCGGCCGTCGTCGCCGATGAGCATCAACGCCATCCGCTCGATCTGCAGCGTCTCCGACACGCGGCCGACGAGCCGGGCGGACAGGCTCGCGAGGTCCAGGTCGCGGTTCAGGTCCCGCGCGAAGCCCACCAGCGCGCGGCGATAGTCCAGCCGGTCACGATAGAACGCGCGCTCGAACGCGTTCTGCGTCGCGGCCTTGATCGGCGGGGCCAGCAGCAGCGCCACGAGCGCGCCCACCAGCGCGGTGAGCCACTCCCGCGCCGTGGCACCACCGAGGTGGAAGCGGCTGATCACCTGCAGCAGCGCGCCGTAGACCGCGACGATGACCGCCACCGCGGCGACGTAGACCAGCGCCCGCTTGACGATCACCTCGATGTCCATCAGGCGGTAGCGCGCAATCGCGGACGCGTAGGTCAGCGGCACGAGACCGAGCGGGATCGCGCAGAGGTCCGTCCACGCCGCCGGGTCGAATCCGAGCGCGAGCGGGACGGCGTGCACGACGACGAACGGCAGCCCGCCGAGCGCCGTGCCCCAGCCGATCCACCGCAGCTGTCTGCGCGCCGTCGGGGTCTGCGTGGAGAGCAGGCCGGCCGTGAACACGCCGACGCCGAGCGCGAGATACACCGCGAGGTGGAGATACGTGGCGCGGGAGAGCAGGGCGAGGCGGCCGGCGAACACCTCGTCGCCCGCCGTGCCCTGCGCCATCAGCACCATCAGGGCGCCGCCCAGCGCGAACGCCGGCACGTAGCTGACGGGAAACGCCGCCCGCCACCGCGACCGGGCGAACCAGGCCGGCCGCGCCGGGAACACCATCGCGAAGTGGAGGAAGAGCGGCGGCAGCAGCAGCTGCGACACGTGGTCGGCCCAGTAGAACGCCCAGTCGAGGCGGTCGAGCCGTCCGCTGAACGAGAACGTGAAGACGCCGAAGAAGGCCACCGTCAGCCAGTAGAAGTGGAGCGTGGCCGGGTCGTTCGGCCGGCGCAGGCGCACGGCCGCGCCGACCAGCAGCGAGAACAGCCCGACGGCCGCCAGCGCGAAGTAGATCGCGTTGGAGCCGTGCGGCATCGACTCGAAGACGACGTCGACGATCGCCCGGGCGTCCGGGCGGAGCACCGAGTACTTCGCCCGCTGGCCCGCGCGCACCGCATGCTGGACGCCGGTGACATCGGCCGCGCTCGCGATCGGTTCACCGTCGATCGCCAGCAGCACGTCGCCTTCAGCGATGCCGGCCTTCGCGCCGGCGCCCTCCCCGGCGACGGCCACCGCCACCACGCCCTCGGCGCGGTCGGCCCAGAGCACGCCGTCCTCGGCTTCGTGGAACGTCGCGCGGACGACGATGTTCGCGACGCCGAGCGCGATCAGCAGGAGCGTGGCGACCGACACGACGAGCGTCGTCCACGGCCGCTGTTGCCGGCCGCTCGCGAACGCATGCGCCTGAGTCTCAGTCACCATCTTCCCCATCCAAGCAATCGAAAAATCCATCCAACAGAGCGAATACCGAAAACGCCGACGAAAAAAGGGCGCGGAGCGCCCTGCCAATCGAACCAGACTCGATCAGAAGCGGACCGTCAGCCCTCCCATCAGCCGCGTCGGCACCTGCACCGCCAGCAGTTCGTCGTAGACCGACTGGTCGAACTGCGCGTCGCGGGCCTGGTTCTGCACCGCGATGAGCGCCGCCCACTGCGCGTTGGTGAACCGGAGAAACGGCAGCGTCTGGTGCACCTGCACGTCGAAGCGCGTCGCCGACAGCGGCGTCACCGCATCGTCCGTGGCGGACGCCTGCAGCATCCGGTAGACGACGATGATGCGCGTTGACGTCTGGGGAATCTCGGCGTTGACCGACGTGCGGACGTCGTTGACGCGGTCGCGGACGGCGCGGAGCGCCATCGCGGCCACCGACCCGATCGCCGGCCGGTCCGCGCCCGGCGCCGTCCACGTGACGGCGGTGTTCGAGTACTCGACGGCGCCCGTCACATACGCGCCGATCTCGCGCCGCAGGCTGACGCCGACGCCGTTGGCCGCATAGTCGCCGGCGCCGCCGACGAAGTAGTGCCCCGTCCTCGACAGCGCCCGGCCCGGCCGGTCCACGCCGAACACCGCGACCATCTGGTCGTCCACGCGCTGCGTGAAGACGCGCCCGCCGATCGTGAACAGCCCCGCGATCGACTGGTCCACGCCGGCCTCGAACATCCGGATGTCCTCCGGGGTGAAGCCGCCATCCGCCGCGAGCGACGAGAACGTGCGCACCGGGGTCACGCCGAGGCCGAAGGTCTCCGCGACGGTGAACTCCTCCGCGCCGGGCGCCCGGCGTGCCTGCGACGCCGAGCCGTGGAGACGCAGGCCGCCGCCGGCCTTGATCGAGATCGACGCACTCGGACTGAGGAGACCGCGGTCGTGCAGGTAGTCGTAGCGGTCGTAGCGCCCACCGTAGGTCACCACTGCCGGGCCGAGCCGCCAGTGGTCGTACCCGTAGAGCGACCCGGCCACGCGCCCGCCGTCGCCGATGGCCGCGAGCGCCGCCGCGTTGCCGCCGTCGTACCGCTGGCGCGCGAACGAGCCGCCCGCCTCGTAGGCGTGGGCCGCGGACGCGGCGCGGCTGTAGCCGCCGGACGCCATCCACGCCGAGAGGTCGCCCTGCATCAGCGTGCCGTGCATGTGCCACTCGCCGCCGGGAGCCGGAGACTCCAGCGCGAGATAGGCCAGGCCCGCCGGCGCCAGCCGGTTCAGGAACAGGTCCTGCGGACGGTCGAACGAGGCCGACGTCAGCAGGTTGAACTCGCCGGAGAACGGCAGGACCGGCAGCCACGACGTGCGCGCGTCGCGGGATTCGGACCCGGCCGCGGGCCGCGCCGCCACTGTCACGTCGTCGAGTGCGCCGCGCCGGGCATGCCGGAGCCGCCACGCGCGCGCCTCGTGGTCGTGGTCCGATTCATCGGCCGGGTCCGCAACCCGCGCGCTGTCGGGCTCGTCCCGGCCGGCGTCGCCCTGGCCGGCATCGCCCGCGACGCCGGCCGCGAGCAGGCGCGTCGTGCCCGGGTCCGTCAGGCGGATGAGGGGCACGTCGGTGCGTCCGCGCACGGCCTGCACGAGCGCCGCCCGCGCGGGCACGAAGCCGCGGCGATGGACGCGCACGAGATACGGGCCGGGCGACAGCCCCTCGAAGACGAACCGGCCGGCGCCGTCAGTGAGCGCCACGGCGTTCGCGTCGCCAGTCACGGAAACGAGCGCGCCAGCCACGGGCCGGCCCTGCTCATCCGCGACGGTGCCGTGCAGGGTCGCCGCGGCGGCCGGCGCAGTGGAGGATTGGGAGGGAGCGGAAGCTGGCGAGGACGCCCGGGCAGACCCCGACACGCCTGTCACGAACAGCAGGGTGACGATCGAGGCGAATCGGGCTCCGGTCATGCCAGCTCCGCTCGTCCCGCGCGGAGAGCGCGGACGACGTCTATGCGCCGACGTTGAACTGCACGTTCTCGGTGACGCTCTTGCCCGACACCTTGTCCGTGACCTTGATCTCGAGCTTGTAGTCCGCCGGTTCGAAGCTGGACAGCGGGATCGACAGCGACCCCGTGACCAGGTGCCCCACCGCCAGGCTGAACTCCGGCGGGAACGTGCTGCCGTTGAGCATCTGCGGCGCGGTCTTGTTGAAGTACTTCCAGTCGGCGCCGTCCTTCTTGCTGAAGGAATACTCCACCTGGACGTCCGGCTTCTGCATGGAGGTCGGCGCCACGCCGTAGATCCAGAACACGAGGCTCAGCTCGCCCGCCTTCTTGAACTTCGCGTCGAGCGACGGCGTGACCTTCATCCCCGCGAACGTGTAGGGGTTCGCGCGCTGGCCGTCCATGTCGAGCGGCTGGGCCGCCTCGACGTTCGTCGCCAGGATGATGCTGCTCGTCTTGAGCTCGGGCTGCGTGAAGTCGGGCACGGAGAGGTCGCGCTTGAGAACCGTGGTCTTCGTGACCTCGCCCTTCTTGCCCGTGCTCTTCTCCTTGACCGCGACGAACAGGTCGTACTCGCCGGGCGCCACCGACAGCGCGCGCGAGAAGCGGCCGTCCGGACCGTTCGGCAGGAACTGGATGTCGTCCCACGGATACTCGACCTTCTTGTCCTTCGCCGGGGCGGCGCCCTTCGCGATGGCGCGCACGTACAGCGAGAGCTCGGACTTCGTGTCGGCCTTCACGGTGAACGGGATGAACGTCTTGCCGTCGGCCGCCTTCACGAAGTGGTGCTGCTCCCAGGTCAACGGCAGCTCGGCGACGGCCGTACCGGCATCCACGAGCTTCAGCAGCGCCTGGGCGTCCTGCTGCTCCTGCTTGCTGAGCTTGCGCTCCTTCTTCTTCTCCTGGGCCTGGGCAAGAGACGACGCGCCGGCGACCAGCAAGAGTGCGGTCAGGGACGCGGCAACGCGGCGGAACTGCATGGTGCAAACTCTCCAGAATCTCGGAAAACGCGGCTAATCTGACACCCCTGCGGCGGGGCAGCTGAACGGCCGATCATAGGCGCTCGAAAGACGGCAAGTCAAACGCCGGCCGGGACTTCTTCGCCGCGCGTCCGCGGGCTTTTTCTGGCCCCGGCAGGCCGGCCGTTGCTACCATCGGTGGGTTGCCCTGACTCCGCCGCGCCGCCACGGGCCCGCACCCCCGGCCGTGGCCGGACGTGCGAACCGGACAGGCGCACCTGACGAGGTCCCATGCTGCAGATTGCCGGCGTCCACGCCCGCGAGATTCTGGATTCGCGGGGTAACCCCACGGTTGAAGTCGATCTCGAGCTGGCCGGCGGCGGATTCGGCCGCGCCGCAGTGCCGTCGGGCGCCTCGACGGGCGAACGCGAGGCCCTTGAACTGCGCGACGGCGACAAGGCCCGGTATCTGGGCAAGGGCGTCCGGAAGGCCGTCGCCCACGTGAACGGCGAGGTCGCGTCCGCGCTTCGCGGCCACGCGTTCACGCAGCGCACGCTCGACGCCCGCCTGATCGCGCTCGACGGCACGCCGACGAAGGGCCGGCTCGGCGCCAACGCGCTGCTGGGTGTCTCGATGGCCATGGCGCGGGCCAGCGCGGCCTCCGCGGGCCTGCCGCTCTACCGCTTCCTCGGCGAACTGGCCGGCACCGACGCCGCCGGGGCGTATCTGCTGCCCGTCCCGATGATGAACATCCTGAACGGCGGCGCACACGCAGACAGCAGCGTGGACCTGCAGGAGTTCATGGTGATGCCCGTCGGCGCCGCGAACTTCGCGGAGGCGCTGCGGACCGGCGCGGAGATCTTCCACACGCTGCGGGGCATCCTGAAGAAGGCCGGCCACTCGACCGGCGTCGGCGACGAGGGCGGCTTCGCGCCGAACCTGACGTCCAACCGCGAGGCGGTGGACGTCGTCCTCGAGGCCATCACGAAGGCCGGCTACACCCCGGGCGGCGACGTGTTCATCGCGCTCGACGTCGCGTCGAGCGAGCTCTGGAGCGACGGCCGCTACGTGTTCCGGAAGTCCGGCGAGCCCACGCGGACGCCCGACGAGATGGTGCGGATGTACGACGACTGGGTCCGGCAGTATCCGATCATCTCGATCGAGGACGGCGTGGCCGAGGGTGACTGGGAGGGCTGGAAGGCCCTGACCGCCGCACTGGGCGACCGCGTCCAGCTCGTCGGCGACGACGTGTTCGTGACCAACCCCGAGATTCTGGGTCGGGGCATCAGGGACGGCGTGGCGAATGCCCTGCTCGTGAAGCTGAACCAGATCGGCACGGTCTCCGAGACGCTCGACGCGATCGCCATGGCCGGCAAGGCAGGCTACGCGAACGTCATCTCGCACCGGTCCGGCGAGACCGAGGACAGCACGATCGCCGATCTCGCCGTCGGCACGAGCGCAGGCCAGATCAAGACGGGCTCAGCCAGCCGCAGCGATCGCACCGCGAAGTACAACCAGTTGCTGCGCATCGAGGAAGCCCTCGGCGCGAAGGCGCAGTACGCCGGCCGCACCGCCATCCGCCAGTTCGCCAACCGGAGCTAGCGTCACCCGCCATGTTCAAGCTCGTCCTGCTCCGCCACGGCGAAAGCACCTGGAACCGCGAGAACCGCTTCACCGGCTGGACCGACGTCGACCTGACCGACCAGGGCCGCACGGAGGCGGCGGCCGCCGGCGCGCTCCTCAGGGCCGAGGGCTTCGAATTCGACGTCGCTTTCACGTCGGTGCTCACGCGCGCGATCCGCACGCTGTGGATCGTCCAGGAGCAGATGGACGCCCTCTGGCTGCCCGTCATCAAGGACTGGCGGCTGAACGAGCGGCACTACGGGGCGCTGCAGGGCCTGAACAAGGCCGAGACGGCCGCGGCGCACGGCGAGGCGATGGTCAAGATCTGGCGCCGGAGCTACGACACGCCGCCGCCGCCGCTGGCCGCCGATGACGAGCGGCACCCCTCGCGGGACCGGCGCTACGCGGGACTCCCGGCCGCGATGCTGCCGCTGACCGAGTCGCTGAAGGAGACCGTGGCGCGCGTGGTGCCCTACTGGAACAGCACCATCTCGCCCGAGATCCTCGCGGGCCGGCGCGTCGTGATCGCCGCCCATGGCAACAGCCTCCGGGCGCTCGTGAAGCACCTGGACGGCATCTCGGAAGCCGATATCGTCGAGCTGAACATTCCCACCGGCATTCCGCTCGTGTACGAGCTGGATTCACGGCTGCGCCCGCAACGGAAGTACTATCTGGGCGATCAGGACGCAATCCGCAAGGCGGCCGAGGCCGTCGCGAATCAGGGCAGGGCCTGAGGCGGCAGCCCGATCCGGAGCGACCGCAGGAAGCGGCGGTCGTTGACGGTGAACTCGGTGGGAGGCGCGGTGGTGATCACGCGCGCGGGTGCGGTCACTTCGGCAAGGCCGGCACCGTCGCCGCGCTGCACGAAGCCGACCACCGCCTCGAGCGAGACGCGCAGGTCGTAGCCGGCTTCGCGGGCGTGGTGGCGGGAGGCCGCAACCTCCGGGCTCTCGGCCACGGCGGCGGCGATGGCGTCAGCAAGTTCCCTGGCAAGGCGGTTGACGACATCATCCATACCTGCACCTCCTGAGTGGAGAAGGAACACCGCAGTTGTACCACAATCGCGCGACAGCGAATCCAGAGGGCGACGACACACCGTGAGCACAGAGCAGACCGACAAGAGCGTCTTCACCGCCGAGGATCTGGCCGGCTTCGACCCGAAGACCGCGCTCGGCGACCCGGGGAAGTTCCCGTTCACGCGGGGCGTCCAGCCGACGATGTACCGCGGCCGGCCGTGGACCATGCGGCAGTACGCCGGCTTTGCGACAGCCGCCGAGTCCAACACCCGCTACCGGTACCTCCTCTCGCAGGGCGTCAGCGGCCTGAGCGTCGCGTTCGACCTGCCCACGCAGATCGGCTACGACTCGGATGACCCGCTCGCGGCGGGCGAGGTCGGCAAGGTCGGCGTCGCGATCGATTCGATCGAGGACATGGCGGTGCTCTTCGACGGCATCCCGCTCGACACCGTGTCGACGTCGATGACCATCAACGCCACGGCGAGCATCCTGCTCTCGCTCTACATCGCCGTCGCCCGGCGCCAGGGCGTGCCCTCGCAGAAGCTGTCCGGGACGATTCAGAACGACGTACTCAAGGAGTACATCGCCCGCGGCACCTATATCTATCCGCCCCGCGCGTCGCTGCGCATCATCACGGACATCTTCGGCTACTGCGAGAAGGAAGTGCCGCAGTGGAACACGATCTCGATCAGCGGCTACCACATCCGCGAGGCCGGCTCGACGGCCGTGCAGGAGGTGGCGTTCACGCTCGCGGACGGCATCGCGTACGTGCAGGCCGCCGTGGAGGCCGGGCTCGACGTCAACAGCTTCGGCCAGCGCCTGTCGTTCTTCTTCAACGCGCACAACAACTTCCTCGAGGAAGTGGCGAAGTTCCGCGCGGCACGCCGGATGTGGGCGCGTATCATGAAGGACCGCTTCGGCGCGACGAACCCCAAGGCGCAGGCGCTCCGCTTCCACACGCAGACGGCCGGCAGCACGCTGACCGCCCAGCAGCCGGACAACAACGTGATCCGGGTCACGCTGCAGGCGCTGGCGGCCGTGCTCGGCGGCACGCAGTCGCTCCACTGCAACGGCAAGGATGAGGCGCTCGCGCTGCCAACGGAAGCCTCCGCGACGCTGGCGCTCCGCACGCAGCAGGTGATCCTCCACGAAAGCGGCGTGTCGCAGATCGTCGACCCGCTGGCGGGCTCCTACGCCGTGGAATCGCTGACCAACAGCATCGAGGATGGTGCCACGGCGCTCATCGCGCAGATCGACAAGATGGGCGGCACGCTCGCGGCGATCGAGGCCGGCTTCATCCAGCGCGCGATCCAGGATTCGGCCTACCAGGCGCAGCAGGCCATCGACAGCGGCGCGGCCGTCGTCGTCGGCGTGAACAAGTACCAGACGAAGGACGCCGTGAAGCCCGAAGTCTTCCGGATCGACCCCGAGCTCGAGCGCCAGCAGGTCTCGCGCGTGCGCCAGCTCCGGGCCAGCCGCAGCGAGGCCGAGTGGACCGCGGCGATCAAGCGGGTGGAGGCCACGGCGAAGAACGGCAGCAACCTGATGCCCGCCATCATCGAGGCCGTCGAGAAGCGCGCGACGCTCGGCGAGATCGCCAACACGCTGCGCGGCGTCTTCGGCGAGTTCCGGGAGCAGTAGAGTTCACCCGTGCGTCGACGCGCCGTACCCGGCCTCCTCCTCATCCTGGCCGTGATCGCCCCGGTGCTGGCGCAGCGCCCTGCGCCGCGCGCGCCCGAGGCCGGTTCGCCCCAGGCGTCTCTCACCCGTGCGGCCGACGCGCTCCTGGCGCTCAAGAGCGCGCGGTTCTCGCTCACGCGGGAGGGCACGCCGGCGTTTCTCGATCAGAAGACTGGTGTCACGTTCACCACCGCCGACTGCCTGTATGCGGCACCGGACCGCGTCTCGTGCAACATCAAGGTGGCGCTCAAGGGCGGGACGATCGTGCAGTTGACGCGCGTGTGGGTGCCCGAGGGAACGTTCCAGTCGAATCCACTCACGAAGCAGTTCGCGAAGCTGCCGCCCGACTCCAGCTTCGACGGCAACGTGCTGTTTGCGCGGGCCGGCATTCCCGGCGTCCTCCGCACGGCGGTGCAGAAGGCGCAGACCGTCGGCCGGGAGAAGATCGGCGGACGGGACACGCTGCACGTCAAGGGTGAGGTGAGCGGCAAGCGGCTCAGTCCGCTGATGGGCGGCACCGTCAGGCCGGAGCTCACCTACCCGGTGGATCTGTGGATGGACGCAGCCTCCGCGGTCGCCGTGCAGTTCCACATCGCCGAACCCGGGAACAACGGCTGGCTCATCGTGCTGTCCGGCGCCAATGAACCGGTCGCGGTTCCGACGCCCCCCGTCCCGGCCACCGCGCCGCGACCTCCGGCCTGACATGTCGCGGGCACACCGGTACCCGCGACTCATCCTCGCGCTGATCTGCCTCCCCGTCTTCATCGGCGCGCTCGATCTCACCATCGTCTCCGCCGTGTTGCCGGAGGTCATCCGGTCGATGACCATCGAGATCCAGAAGCTGGATCTCGCGGGCTGGGTCGTCACCGGCTACTTCGTCTCGTACGCCATCAGCATGACGTTCATGGGGAAGGTGTCCGACCTCGCGGGGCGCCGCGTCGTCTACCTCACGTGTCTGGCGATCTTCTTCGCGGGGTCGTGGCTGGTCGCGGCGTCACCCGACTGGCCGGCGGACATTGCCGCGCGACTCATGCAGGCCGTCCAGACGCAGCCCGACACGAGCCTCGCGCCGCTTTACGCGCTCATCGCGGGTCGCGTCGTGCAGGCCTTCGGCGCAGGAGCCATGGTGCCGGTGAGCATGGCACTCGTCGCGGATCTCTTTCCGCCAGGCAAACGCGCGCTGCCGCTCGGGATCATCGGCGCGATCGACACGGCCGGGTGGGTCCTCGGTCACCTGTACGGCGGCATCATGGTGCAGTTCATGAGCTGGCCGTATCTGTTCTGGATCAACCTCCCGATCGCCTTCGTGATGTTCGGGATCACGTGGTGGGGACTCGCCGGCCTGCCACGCACGCACGTGCGCGGGAGTATCGACTGGCTGGGCGTGACGCTGCTCGGTACGGCCCTGACGTGTCTCAACGTCGGACTCGGTTCTCCGGAGATCGGCTCGGAGGTGGCGGCCGCGTCGCCCTATCGCGCGTACTGGGTCACGGCGGCCGCGGCGACCTTCGTGCTCTTTCTGCTCTCCCAGCGGCGGATCCGGGACCCGATCCTGAACCTGCGGATCTTCTCGAGCCGCAACGTGTCGGCGGCAAGCGGCGTGAATCTGCTGGTCGGCTTCTGCATCATGGCCGGCCTCGTCAGCGTGCCGCTCTTCATCAACGTCGCGGGCGGCGCTGACACGATGAAGGCGGCGCTCGTCACCGGGTATCTGCTCTGCGCCTTCACGATACCGATGGCGCTGGCGGCCATCCCCGGGGGCTGGCTCTCGGAGCGCGTCGGCTATCGCGCGCCGGTGCTGCTCGGCCTCGTCATTACCGTGGCCGGCTTCTGGCTGATGAGCCTGTGGAGGGTGGAGATGGCCGGGCAGGCCGTGGCCTTCTTCGACCGCGTGACGGCACCCGCGGCAGCCGACCTGCGGGGGACGCTTTTCATGGCGGGCGGGCTGGCGCTGGCCGGGATCGGCATCGGCCTGACCATCGCGCCCATCGGCGCGGCCGTCATCAACAGCGTGGGCGAGCAGGAGCGCGGGATGGCGTCGTCGCTCGTCATCATCCTCCGGCTGATCGGCATGAGCGTCAGCATGAGCTGGCTGACCGCCTACGGGCTCGGGCGGACGACCGTCCTCGCCCGCGAGATGCTCCGTCCCGAGGACGCGCTGGACCTGGAGAAGACCGCCCGGGTCGCGCTCGAGGCCGTGACGCAGATTTCGGGAGAGATGGCGCTCATCGCGCTGGCCGTCGCCACGGCCGCGCTCGCCGTTGCGCTGCTGCTCGGGCGGGATGCAGCCGCCTCCGGGAGCGTCCGCGGCGTTGCCGGCGCCGGCTGGGGGGACTAGTGCCGCACGAGCCGCTGCTCGACGTGTCCGGGCTGACCGTCACCTTCGACGGCGCGCCCCGGCCCGCGCTCGACGGCGTGTCGTTCGCGCTCGACGCCGGCCGCACGCTCGGCGTCGTCGGCGAATCGGGCAGCGGCAAGTCGCTGACCGCGCTCACCATCCTCCGGCTGCTGCCGCCGACCGCGCGCCTGCGGGCCGGCACGGTCCGCTTCCAGGGTCGCGACCTCGCCACGCTCTCCGACGCGGAGATCCGCGCCGTCCGCGGCGCCGGGATCTCGCTCATCTTCCAGGAACCGATGACCGCGCTGGACCCGGTCATGCGCGTCGGCGACCAGATCGCCGAAGTGCTCCGTATCCACGGGCTCGCCCGCGGCGCCGGCGCCATGGCCCGCGCCGTCGACCTGCTCGACGCGGTGCGCGTGCCGCACGCCGCCCAGCGGGCCCGGGACTACCCGCACCAGCTCTCGGGCGGCCTCCGCCAGCGCGTCGTGATCGCGATGGCGCTCGCGTGCCGGCCCGCGCTGGTGATCGCGGACGAACCGACGACGGCGCTCGACGTGACCGTGCAGGCGGAGGTGCTCGCGCTGCTCCGCGACCTGCGCGAGCAGTACCGGCTGGCGCTGCTCCTCATCACGCACGACTTCGGCGTGATCGCCCAGATGGCGGACGACGTGGCCGTCATGCATCACGGGCGCATCGTCGAGGCCGGCCCGGTCAGGACCGTGCTCCGCGAACCGCGCGAGGCCTACACGCAGGCGCTGCTGGCCGCGGTGCCCGGAGCCCGCCTGTGACGCCGCTGCTCGACGTCCGGCACCTGACGAAGCACTTTCCCCGGCGCGCGGGATGGCAGGCCCTCGACCCGCTGCGCGCCGTGGACGATGTCTCGTTCCACATCGGCGAGGGTGAGACGTTCGGCCTCGTCGGCGAATCCGGCTGCGGCAAGAGCACGACCGGCCGCGCGATCCTGCGGTTGATCGAGCCCACGTCCGGGTCCGTCCGCTTCCGCGGCGACGAGGTGACGGCCTTCGACGCGGCGCGGCTCCGGCACTGGCGGCGCGATGTGCAGATCGTCTTTCAGGACCCGTACTCGTCGCTGAACCCGCGGATGCGGGCCGGCGCGATCGTCCGCGAGCCGCTGGAGATCCACGGCATCGGCACGGCCGCCAGCCGGGACGCCCGCGTCGCCGAGCTGTTCGCGCTGGTCGGCCTCGACCCGGCGCACCGCGAGCGGTTTCCGCACGAGTTCAGCGGCGGCCAGCGCCAGCGCATCGGCATCGCCCGCGCGCTCGCGCTCGAGCCGGCGCTGGTCATCCTCGACGAGGCCGTGTCCGCGCTCGACGTCTCGATCCAGGCCCAGGTGGTCGCACTGCTGCGCGAGCTGCAGGCGCGCCTCCACCTCACGTATCTGTTCATCTCGCACGACCTGCGGCTCGTCGCCGACGTCTGCAACCGCGTGGCCGTGATGCGCGCCGGACAGATCGTGGAGCTGGCCCCGGCCGACGCGGTCTTCTCGGCGCCCCGGCACCCCTACACGCGGGCGCTGCTCGGCGCGATCCCGTCGCTCGACCCCGACCGCCGCCTGCCTCCGATCGCGCGCGTGCCCGCTGACGACGCCCCGTCGCCCCTGCGGGAAGTCGTGCCCGGCCACTGGGCGCGGGTGTAATCCGCGTTGGTCACTGTGGTGATCCTCGGCGGCCTGGTCACGTCGACGGCACTCAACGTCCTGCTGATGCCGGCGGTGTACCTCCGGTACGGTCGTCCGCGGGCCGGCGACGATCCGGTGGATGCCGTGTGATGGCCGCGGCGAGGACCGGCGCTATGATTAGCGGCCTGGGAGGACATTCCATGAGAGTGCAGATTCTGTCCGCGGCGCTGGTCGCGGCCCTGGCGGGTACGGCGTTCGCGCAGAACGTCTCGAAGGAGAAGGTCGAGGGCATCGTCAACTTCGCGCGGGCGGAGACGACCGTCGCCTGCGGCGGCTCCACCTCGCCGGCCGCGCTGAAGGAGCTGAAGAAGATGGGCTTCGCCGCCGTCTTCAACCTGCGGATGGACACGGAGCAGGGCAACGACGTGGCCGGCGAGAAGGCCTCGGCCGAGCAGTCCGGCATGAAGTTCATCCACCTGCCGTTCGACCTCGGCAAGGGCGACCCGGCGGTGGCCGACCAGTTCCTCAAGGAGATCGTCAAGCCCGGCAACCAGCCGGCCTACATCCACTGCGCCGGCGGCGGCCGCGCGGCGGCGATGTGGTACATCAAGCGCGTCGTCGTCGACGGCTGGGACGAGGAGAAGGCCCTGAAGGAAGCGACCGACCTCGGAATGGCCAACCAGCGCGTGAAGGACTACGCGATCAACTACGTGAAGAACCGGAAGAAGTAGGCACGTCAGGCCGCCTGGCTGACGTCCTTCTCCACCTGCCCGTCCCGGATGTGGATGGCCCGCCTGGCGTGGGCCGCCACGTCCGCCTCGTGCGTCACAAGCACGATCGTGTTCCCGGCCTCGTGCAACCGCTCGAAGAGCGCCATGATCTCCACGCCGGTCTTTGAATCCAGGTTGCCCGTCGGCTCGTCGGCCAGCAGGATCGACGGGTTGTTGACCAGCGCGCGGGCGATCGCCACGCGCTGGCGCTGCCCGCCCGACATCTCGTTCGGGCGGTGCTGCATCCGCGAGCCGAGCTCGACGTTCTCCAGCGCCTGCTTCGCCCGCGCGATCCGCTCCTTCGCCGGCACCCCCGCGTAGACCAGCGGCAGCTCGACGTTCTGCAGGGCCGTGGCGCGCGGCAGCAGGTTGAAGGTCTGGAACACGAATCCGATTTCTTCGTTCCTGATCCGGGCCAGCTCGTTGTCGTTCATCGCGCTGACCTCCTTGCCGTTCAGGAGGTAGGTCCCCTTCGACGCCGTGTCGAGGCAGCCGATCAGGTTCATCAGCGTGGACTTGCCGGAGCCCGAGGGCCCCATGATCGCGGCGTACTCACCCCGCTCGATGGCGATCGACACGCCCCGGAGGGCGTGAATCTCCTCGTCCCCCATCCGGTAGGACTTCCAGAGGTCGCGCGTCTCGATCAGGGCCATGGGGTGTAGGACGAGGCGCGGGGCGCTACGGTTTCAGCCGGGTCAGGATGGACCGGACGAGCGCCGGGGCGTCCGCCGGCATGTGGGCCCGCCAGTCTTCCGTGCTGACCGGCACCACGAAGACCGTGCCGCCGGTCCCGGTGACCCGGCGCCGGAGGTCGGCCACGGCGGGGGCCAGCTCCGAGGGTGGCGCCAGCTCCTGGCCGAGCAGGAACACGCACAGGTCGCGCTGGGCGTCCTTCTTCACGCGCGACAGGAGCGTGGCGGTCTCGTTGACGGTCGAGGCCGTGACGGCGGGTGTCTGGCGGGCCAGGAGCCGGGGCGGGAGCTTGAACGCGAAGAACGAGCCGCGCGGCAGACACCCCATGTCGAAGCCCGGCACGGCCCAGGCCTGCGAGCCCGGGCACTCGGCGTCGAGCGCGCCGCGAAAGCGCCCGAGCGCAGCCCGCGAGACGAACTGGCGGGCACCGGCCCGGTCTCTGGCGAACTGCGAGGCGACGGCTTCCGGCGGGGCGTCGGGCGCATGCGCCGGCCGGGCGGCGTCCGCGTGCGCCGGCTCCGAGCGTGGCGCCTCGGCCTGCGCGCGCGGGGGGTGCGCGTGCGGCGCGTGCGCGCCGGGACCGGCGGGCGGCTCGTGCGCGTCGCCGGCGGGCGGAGGCGGCGCCGCCGTGCCCCCGGCGGGCCCATGACCACCGAGCCCGGCGTCGTACTCGGCCCTCAGCGTCGCGTCGGTCAGTGTCTTGTAGGCCTGGGTCAGCTCAGCCGCGCGGACGGCGGCGATGTCCTGGAACTCCTGCCCCAGGTGCTGCACCTTGTCCGGGTGGTAGCGGGCGATCTCGCGCCTGAACGCGCGCTTGATCTCCTCGGCCGGCGCGTCGGCCGCCACCTCGAGCAGCTCGTAGTGGGACTTCGCCACCCGGCGATTCTCCCTTACTTCTTGAAGCCCGTGACGTTGCCGGCCGGCAGCTCACGCCCTTCGCGTCTGTCGCGCAGCCGCCGGTTGCCCCGCTTCGGGGCCTCGGTGCTCCGCGAGCAGTACGGGCAGAACTTCCAGCCGGGCTGGAGCGGGCGCTCGCAGTGCGGGCAGCCGCCGCCGACGCGGTGGCCGCAGCTCGGGCACGCGAGGAAGTCGGCGGACACGCTGGCGCCGCACCCGGCGCAGCTCGTGCGTGCGGCGCGGACCTCCGTCACGACGCGCAGCAGCTCCTCGGGCGTGGTCACGCCGGCCTTGACCTTCTGCAGGCCGTCCTCGCCGAGCGAGACCATGCCGCCGGAGAGCGCCGCCTCGCGCAGCTGCGCCTCGGAGCCGCGCTGCGCGATCAGCCGCCGCAGGCGGTCGTTGACCGGCATCACCTCGTAGATGCCCACGCGGCCGCGATAGCCCGTATGGTGGCAGTGGTCGCAGCCGACGGCGCGATAGAACGTCAGCGTCGTGGCCTCCTCCTCCGTGACGCTCATCGCGCGAAGCGTCTCGGCGTCCGGCGTGTAGGGCCGGCGGCACTGCGTGCACAGGCGCCGCATCAGGCGCTGCGCGACGACGCCGATCAGCGCCGACGCGGAGACGTACGGCTCGATGCCGATGTCCGTGAGACGCGTGATGCACGACGGCGCGTCGTCGGTGTGCAGCGTCGAGAGCACGAGGTGGCCGGTCTGCGCGGCCTGCATCGCGATGCGCGCCGTCTCCTGGTCGCGGATCTCGCCGACGAGCACGACGTCCGGGTCCTGGCGCAGGATCGAGCGCAGCGCGCCCGCAAACGTCAGCTTGATCTTGTCGTTGATCTGCGTCTGGTTGACGCCCGGGATCTGATACTCGACCGGGTCCTCGATCGTGACGATGTTCGTCCGCTCGGAGCGCACGGCTGTCAGCGCCGAGCACAGCGACGTGGTCTTGCCGGAACCCGTCGGGCCGACGACCAGGATCATGCCGTGCTGGTGGCGCAGGAAGAAGCGGACCTGCTCGAGTGCCGCAGCGGACATCCCGAGCTCCTCGAGCGGCGGCACGCCCTTCCGGTGGTCGAGGACGCGCATGACGAGCTTCTCACCGAAGATCGTCCGCAGCGTCGACACGCGGAAGTCGACCTCCGGCCCGTCGTCGCTCGGCGCGCGCAGCCGGCCGTCCTGCGGCAGCCGCTTCTCGGCGATGTCCATGCCCGCCATGATCTTCAGGCGCGCGACGAGCCCCTCGTGGACCCACTTGGGCAGGTCCATCACTTCCTTGAGCAGGCCGTCGAGCCGCTGGCGGACCGTGACGCCCTTTTCGCCCGGCTCGATGTGGATGTCGCTCGCGCGGCTCTTCAGCGCGCTGCTGATGATGAGGTCGACCAGCTCGATGATCGGGCCCGTGTCGGAGGAGCCGCCCTGGGCCGGATCGAGCGCCTCGAAGATGCCGTCCTCCGCGCGGCGGGGGCCGACGGGCGCGTCCGCGTAGGGCGCCAGGCTGCCGCCGTCGCCGGGGGCGCCGGCGGGCGTCGAGGGGCCGCGGGACGAGAGCACGCCGGCGCCCGGCACCGTGGCGCGCGTGAGCGCGCGGTCCGGGTAGGCGGCGTGGATCGCGTCGATGATCTCGCCGCGCGTGGCGACCACCTGCTTGATGCGGTGCCCCGTCTGGAACTCGAGGTCCTGGACGACGGAGAACAGCAGCGGGTCGGACATCGCGACGGTGAGCTGGTTCTTCTCGAGCCCCACGGCGATGCAGTTGCGCTTGAGCGCGACGTCCTTCGGAATCAGCACCACCGCGGCCGGCTCGGGCGGCGTGTCCACCAGGTTCACGTAGGTGAAGCCGAGCTGATAGGCGAGCGTCTTGGCAATCTGACGCTCCGTGGCCATGTTGAGGCGCACGAGCACCATGCCGAGGCGCTGCCCGGATCGCCGGTGCTCCTCGAGGGCCGTCTGCAGGTCCGCCTCGCTGATGAGGCCGGCCTGCACGAGGCACTCCCCCAGCTTCTTCCTCACTGCCCGTTCCGCCTCTGGTCCATCCGGTGAGTGTTTCGGCCAAATCCCGTCCGAACCTTAGGGCGGGGGTGATCCTACCCGCTGCGGGGCTACCGGCGCTGACCGGAACGCCCGATACAGCGCACGAGTGGTAGACCATCCCGCGACCCGGGCCCGGATCGTCGAGATCCTCGACCTCCGGCGGCCGTCACTGGCCTCGGACGCCGCCGCCGTCTCGCCGTTCGCGGCCGGGGACGAGGCCGCCGGCGAGGTCAGGGAGCGGCTCGTGGACCTGACGCTCGCCGTCCTCCGGACGTCACTGCGCGACGGCGGGCTGGAGCGCCGCGGGCCGGACGTGACCGAGCTCGCCACCTGCTGTGCCGACAACCACGTCGTGCCGCGCCAGCTCGCGGCGCTCGTCCACCTCGTCGAGCGCACGCTCGTCGACGAACTGGCACTCGACGAAGCCATCGGCGCGACGTCCGACGCGTGGCCCGTCGTGGTGCGGCTGGCCCACACATCGGCCTACGACTCGCTGGCCATCACCGCCGAACACGCTCTCGAGGTCGGGGCCGCGGTCGTGGCCGACGCCCTCACGACGCTGCACAGCCGGGCGGTGCTGGAACTGGCCATCGAGAAGGAGCTGCGCCGGGCCGAGCGGTTCGGACATCCGCTGGCCTTCCTGCTGCTCGACATCGACCGGCTCTCGGACCTGAACGTCGCCCACGGGTACGGCTTCGGCGACCGCGTCCTCGAACGCATCGGCATCGTGATGCGCTCGTACTTCCGCGAGCACGACTGGGTGGCCCGGCACGGCGAGGACAGCTTTGCCGTTCTGCTGCCGGAAACGCCGACGGCGCACGCGGAACCGCTCGCCGAGCAGGTGCGGAAGATGGTCGAGGAGCGCCTGTCGCTGCAGGACCACCGGACGAGCGAGGCCGTGCCGGTAACGGTCAGCGTGGCCGTGCTGGTGGCAGACGTGGTGAGCGGGCCCGTGACCAGCGCGCAGGTGCTCGCCCAGGCCGGTCAGGCACTGATGCGCGCCAAGGTCGGCGGGCGCAATCGCGTGGAGCGGATCGAGATGCCGCCGGTGCCGGGCGGCCTGACGCCCGAACAGCGCCGCCGCGACGCCTCAGCCCGCTTCGGCGAGCGCTGACCGCCGGGCGCGCACGCGCCCGCTGCTACTCGGTCCCCTGGTACTGGTCCTTGAGCCTCGCCACGACGGCCGGGTCGGCCAGCGTCGTCGTGTCACCGATCGCCTTCCCTTCGGCGATGTCGCGCAGGAGCCGGCGCATGATCTTGCCGGACCGCGTCTTCGGGAGGTCCGCCGCGAAGATGATGTCGTCGGGCTTCGCGATCGCGCCGATCTTCTTCGCCACGTGGTCCTTCAGGTCGGCGATGAGCACGTCGCTGGTCTTCGTGCCGTCCTTCACCGTCACGAACGCGCAGAGCGCCTGACCCTTGATCTCGTGCGGACGGCCCACCACGGCGGCCTCGGCCACGTCCGGGTGGTCGACGAGCGCGCTCTCGACCTCCATCGTGCCGATGCGGTGGCCCGCGACGTTCAGCACGTCGTCCACGCGGCCGAGCACCCAGAAGAACCCGTCGTCGTCCCGTTTCGCGCCGTCACCGGTGAAGTAGACGTCGGGCGTCCAGCGGCTCCAGTACGTCTTCACGTAGCGATCCATGTCGCCGTAGATGCCCCGCAGCATCGACGGCCACGGGCGCGTGAGCGCGAGCAGGCCCCCGCCCACCGGGACGGGCGTGCCGTCGTCCCGCCGGATCTCGGCGCTGATGCCGGGCAGCGGCCGCGTGGCCGAGCCCGGCTTCGTGCCGGTCAGGCCGGGGAGCGGCGCGATCATGATGCTGCCCGTCTCCGTCTGCCACCACGTGTCGACGATCGGGCAGCGCTCGCCGCCGATGAACCGGTGATACCAGACCCACGCCTCCGGGTTGATCGGCTCGCCCACCGAGCCGAGCAGTCGCAGGCTCGTGAGGTCCCGCTTCGCCGGCCACTCGGTGCCCCAGCGCATGAACGCGCGGATCGCCGTCGGCGCGGTGTAGAGGATCGTGACGCCGTGGCGCTCGACGATCTCCCACATGCGGTCGCGCGCGGGCCAGTCCGGCGCGCCCTCGTACATCACCACCGTCGCGCCGTTGGCGAGCGGGCCGTAGACCACGTAGCTGTGACCCGTCACCCAGCCGATGTCGGCCGTGCACCAGTAGACGTCGTCCTCCTTGAGGTCGAACACCCACTTCGTCGTGGCCGCGGCCTGCGTGAGGTAGCCGCCGGTCGTATGCACGATGCCCTTCGGCTTTCCCGTCGTGCCGGACGTGTAGAGGATGTAGAGCATGTCCTCGGCGTCCATGCGCTCGGGCTCGGAGACGTAGGGCGCGTCCATCATCAGCCGGTGATACCAGTGGTCGCGCCCCTCCTGCACGTGCACGGGCACCGGCGCTCCGTGCAGGCGCTGCACGATCACGACGTTCCTGATCGACGGCGTGTCCCGCAGCGCCTCGTCCGCCATCTGCTTGAGCGGCACGACGGCGCCGCGCCGCCAGCCGCCGTCGGCCGTGACGAGCAGCGTCGCCTGGGCGTCGTTGATCCGGTCGCGCAGTGATTCCGCGCTGAAGCCACCGAAGACCACCGAGTGGACGGCACCGATGCGCGCGCACGCCAGCATCGCGATCGCCAGTTCGGGGATGAGCGGCAGATAGAGCGCGACGCGGTCGCCGCGCCTGACACCCAGGCCCTTCAGCACGTTCGCGAACTGCGAGACCTGGCGGTACAGATCGAAATAGGTCAGCGTCCGGCGATCGCCCGGCTC
>JBFXBH010000006.1:23823-31922 GCA_050183355.1 Vicinamibacterales bacterium
ACCACGACGGCTCCTCGCCCTGCCATTTCATCGCGAAACGCGAGGAGGTTCGGCAACTGCGTCGACACAAGGCCGTCAACGATCGCCTGCTCCCGTGCATCAGGGTTCCGCGGGGGCTCAAACGTCAGGGGCGTCCGATTGTCCTCTCCGACGACCCAGCGCATGCCGCCATTCAGCCGCGACCGGTACCAGACCTGATACCGCCTCGTCAGCAGATAGTCCCGCCACGGCGGAAACAACTGATGCAGATGACGGCGCACGGTCCAGCTCGCCACCCACTCGTGGTAGAAGCGCCAGCTCTCCCATGTTGATCGCTCAGTCGCCCACTGCTCGAAGCGGCTCATGCCGTTGACGAAGAAACCGTCCGAGCTCACGACGACGACCTTCGGGTGCAATTCGAAGCGCCGGATGATGGCGCGAGGCAATCCGTCCACTCCACCGGCGAACGAGAGGTTGTAGCCGCGCCACCCGACACGGTCCAGGTAGGGCTGGAAGACCTCCGGACGAAAGGCATAGACCGCGCGCGAGTTGCCAAGGAACAGCACATCCGCTGCGCGAAGAGGCCCCGCGGTGTCCCACCAGCCGTTGTAGAGCACGTCATAGTCCAGTCCGTCCCGATCCGCGGCGAGGTACCACTCCCGGTCAACGTCCTGAACTTCGGGCCGGTACACGGACCCCACACGCAAGTACGGGCGACTGCGATCGATCTTGACGCCGGCCAGCGTCACAGCGGTGGTCAGGACCAGCCAGAGACAGAGCGCATGTCGGGTTCGATCGCGCGTCCGCGCTCCAGGGGAGACGTTCATCCGCACCTTCACGTCAGAACTGGAAGTAGATGAACTCATTGCTTCGGCCGTAGAGCGTCACGACGGCGTAGCTCATGCAAGTCGCCCACACGGCGCGCTCGATCGGGCCCGGCGCCGTCCGCTTGAAACGCTCGTCGACCAACGTCCGCAGATGCATCGCGACGACCGGGAGGCACAGGAGCAACGGAAACGTCTGCTCGACAGAGAGGGCCGGCTGGTGCCAGGGACCACCGAACAGGTTTCGGACGAACGTCAGGCTGTGCTCGAGGGAGTCGCAGCGAAAGAACACCCACGCCATCATGACCGTGAACTGCACGACGACGCACCACGCGAGAGTGACCACTGTGCTCTGCCAGCCACCGACGGCCTTGCGATCGAGGCCGAGCATCCGTTCGACGACGAGCGCCACGCCGTGGATTCCGCCCCATATCACGAACGTCCACGCCGCGCCGTGCCACAGTCCACCGATGAGCATCACGGCGAGCAGGTTGACGTAGGTTCTGGCCCGGGATCGCCTGTTGCCTCCCAGTGAAATGTACAGATAGTCGCGAAGCCAGGTCGAGAGGCTGATGTGCCACCGGCGCCAGAAGTTGCTGAAAGACGTCGCGATATAGGGATAGTCGAAATTCAGCGGGAGACGGATGCCGACCAGATACGCCACGCCCCTGGCAATATCGGTGTAGCCGGCGAAGTCGCAGAAGATCTGGATCGTGAACATGAAGACAGCCATCCAGAGGAGTGCTGCATCCGCACCCGGCACATACCCGGCTGCCCACGCACCCGACGCACCGCCAGGGACACCGGCCAGATAGACACCGACGTTATCCGCGACAACCATCTTCAGGAAGAGGCCACGCACCACAAGCCACGCGGCATGGCCGACCACGACGAGGCGCAATCGCCGGGGCCGGTCGAACTGGTGCAACAGGTCGCGGGCGCGGACGATCGGTCCGGCAACCAGGTGCGGAAAGAACGTGACGCAGAGCAGCAGCCGGGCGAATGACGGTGCAGGCTGCAGGTGCCCGCGGTACACGTCGATGGTGTAGCTCATCGACTGGAACGTATAGAAGGAGATCCCGATGGGCAGGACGACGTCCAGCGTTGGCATCCACGTCCGGGAGTATCCAAGCCAGGCTGCGACGTCCCCTGCCGTACCGAGTGCGAAGTTCGTGTACTTGAAGAAGCCCAGCAGGCCGAGGTTCAGTGCCATTGATCCGGTGAGCAGCCACCGGCGCGCGCGCGGTGAGCGCCCCGGCGTCGCGATCAAGCCGGCCGCGACGTAGTCCAGCGCTGCACTCGCGAGAACGATCAGCAGGTACCGCGGCTCGTGCCAACCGTAGAACACCAGGCTGGCCAGGAGAAGAAAGGCGAGAAACCTCGCGGCATTGCTGCGCCGCCCCAGGGTGAGGCGAGCGGCAATGGTGATCGCGAGAAAGACAACGAACGCGAACGAGATGAAGCTCAAGTTGGGCGGGCGATCGCTGGAACGCGCCAGTGGAGGTTATCATGACACCCACTGATGGTCCGTTATCGGCTCCTGGCTGAGCGGTTCCGTGTGCCGATCGGCGTGGTGGTGTGGCTGCTGGGAGCGACTGGCGCGGCATTGCTGCTTGAAACAGGCCGGCCGGCACCGTGGGTCAACGTTCGCTGGAACGCGACCGTCAGCGAGGCGGCACGCCACCGCGCCGAGGTCGGGTTGCAGCTCGGCGGTGCCAAGTTCCAGGAAGGGACGACGTGGGCGTACGCCCTGCTCGACGACAGCCCTCCGGGTGTTGAGCGCCTGGTGCGTCATCCGCTCGTGGATGATACGCATCGGATCGACCGTGCGGCCTTCAGAGTTGCGGACGACGCACCGCGCGGCCCCTACAGGACACGACTGTTGAACCGCGTTCCGGCTCTCCGGACGGTGCGGACATCGCTGCCGTTCCTGACGATTGGTCTGTGGCTGCTCGGGTGGGTTGCGCTCCGGCCACAACTCCGTCGCTTCCGAAGAGCCGTCCAGATCCGATGGGATGCGTGGCAGCGCTCCCCGCTTCGGGCGCGGCTCGCGGACCGGTTCGCCCGAAACGCCGTGGTCCGTGCGTATCGGCCCATTGCCCACGCCGTGGGCGGCGTCACGATCGGTGGGGCAATCGCCGCAGGCTTCGCCCTGGCCATGCTCAGACCCGAGAGGCAGTTCGACCCGGATACGCCTCCGGATGTCCTCCGTCGGCATGTCCTCGGCACATGGGGACAGCGGAACACGCCGGCGTGCGAGGGTGGTGCACCTGACGCGCTGCTCACGATCGACTCGAACTCGATGACCTGGAGCGACTACGGCGTCTCCGTGAAATCTCACGACGTCGTGATGCGGCCCCTTGATGTCGGCAACGCCCACCCGGGCATGGAGATCAGCGGCCGACTCCCTGACGGATCGAAGCGACGGCTCCTTGTGGTCGTCGACAGCGAGAACCAGCTCGCTCCCACGACGCTGGAAGTGCACGCAGCGAACGGCGACATCACCTTGCTGCCGCGGCCTGACATCCTTCTCAGGTGCGGCGCGGTCGCGCAGTGATTCCGCGCTGAAGCCGCCGAGGACCACGGAGTGTCGCAGACGATCGCGACCTTCAGGGTACGGCGGCGGGCGCGGCGCAGACGACCGGTGAGCCGTTCACGCGCCGGGCCACCGCCACGAACACCTCGTTGAAGGCCTGTGTGCCGAACTGCGCCGGGCAGTAGGCGTGCGTCGGCTGCGTGCGCATGTTGTTGATCTGCAGTTCCGTGCGCCCGCGGCCGTTGCCCAGCACGCCGGTCACGCCGAGTTGCGTCCCCGCCGTCACGCGCTGGCCCGGCGTGACGCGCACGTCGCGGACGTGGTCGTAAGCCACTTCCCATGGCCCGTCCTCGAAGGGCAGGATGAACACGGCCTGGTCGCCCCGTGACGTGTCGGCCACGTTGACGACCAGTCCGTCCGCCGCGGCGTAGACGGGCGTGGCCGGGTCGGCGGTTTCGACCTCCCAGGTCGGGTTCTGCACGCCGGAGGGCAATGTCGTCCCGAACGCGTAGAACGCCAGCGCCTGCGCCTGGTCCACGAACGGCACCGAGAACACCGGCCCGCCGGCGTCGCTGACCACGTCCGTGATGGCGCGCATCTGCTCCACCGTGAAAATGGTCCGCCAGTTGCGGCCGCCGTCGGTGGACTTCCACGCGTAGCCGCCGCTCGCCGACATGTAGAGGGTGTTCGGGTCCGCCGGGTGCCAGACGATCTCCGTGATGCGGACGCCGAAGTTCGACTGGTGGTCGACTTCCGACGGCGTGTTCGCCAGCCGGGTCCAGGTGACGCCGCCATTGCGGCTCTCATACAGGCCGGGGTTGCCGGCGTACGGCGCGTAGCCGACCAGGTGCATCCCGGTGGCATCGTGCGGGTCGTACCGGGCCGTGAACAGATACGGGTTCGTCTTCAGCCAGGTGGCGCCGCCATCCACCGTCACGAAGGACTGCTGTTCGCCTTCGAGCGCCAGGGTCGCGAGGAACCGTCGATTGAAATCACGGGAGGACACGGCGGCATCCGCGGGGATCCGGGCCGACGCCGGAAACCGGCTGTCTCCCCGTGCCCATGTCTCGCCGCCATCGCGCGTCTCGAGATACACCCACTGCTGGTCCGCCTGCATGGGCTGTCCAGTCGGGGCGAAGAAGACGACGAGCCACACGTGGGCGGCGTTGGCCGGATTCACCCACACGCCCAGGGCACGCAGCCCCTCCGGCGCGCCGGTGGGAAGCTCGCGCCAGGTGCCGCCGCCGTCGTCCGAGCGGTACAGCACGCCGATGGTGTTGTAGAGGTCGGCCGGTGCGCCGCCCCAGGACGCCCTGTTGTTGTTCACGCCGTGATAGATCACGCCGCCCGGTCCGATGGCGAGGGCCTTGCTGCCGCTGGCGTTCATCTCGGGCCGGATGATCTGGAACCAGGACACGCCACCGTTGGTCGTCTTCCAGACGCCGGCGTTCTCGGAAAACGGCATGGCGATCGTGCCGGGGGACTCCACGCGGCTCATCAGCACGTGGTTCGGATTGGACGGGTCCACGACGATCCGCCCCATCTCCTGCATACACCGCTCGCCGGTCGCGCTGTTGGCGTAGGCAGTGATGCCGGTATCGGCCCGTTGCCACGTCTCGCCGGCATCCAGCGACTTGAAGATGCCCCCGTACTCCACGCCGAGCCACACGGTGGACGGGCTGGTCGCGTCGACCGTCAGCGTGTGCTGCGTGCGGTTGTTGTCGTGCCCGTCCCGGGACCGGCACTCGACCGTGAAGCCGGAGGTCTGCGCCGCGGCAGGACCGGACGCGGCCAGCGCGAAGAGGAGCGTACAGAGAACGAGGACGGCGTGGGGCATCACGACGTCCTCATTATCGGCAGCGGGCGCGGCGACCTGAACAGGCCGCCGCGCTTTCTTAGAAGTTCTGACCGGCGCCTACTTCGCCAGCGGATTCGGCCGCAGCTGGAAGTGCGCGATCTTGGGCCGCTCGCTCTTGCCGCCCTCCTGATGCCACGTCGGCTGCTCGGAGTGGGAGGCCCAGAGGCCGCGGCCCTTCCAGCCGGCCTTCGGGTCGTCGATGCGGCCGTCCATGCCGCGCGCCATGAAGCCGAGCGGATAGGGCACGCGCAGCACGACCCACTTCCCGTTCACGAGCGCCATCAGCGAGTCCGACCCGGACCCGACCAGCATCGGGACGTTGTTCCCGAAGCCGCCCGTGTTGTGCCAGTCCACCCAGTTCAGGTAGTAGGAGTCGGCGCTGCCCGGCCACTCGACCGTCTTGAACTGCGGGCCCGGTGCCTGATGCAGCGTCCAACCCTCGACGCAGTGCTGACCGGTCGCGGTGGGGCCGTTGAGCGGACCGGCGCACTTGCGGCGGTCGAACGCCGCGTAGTGGCCGCTGTTCATCCCGACCCAGATCACGCCGGTCGACCGGTCCACGTCGATGCCGTGCGGCAGGTAGGCGGAGACCTTCGACTTCGGGTTGTTGAACGGCGGCTCGTAGATCTCGAGGAGCTTCGTCTTCGCATCGAGCCGGGTGATCGAACCGGGCGTGCCGAGGCGGGAGTACCAGACGGTGCCGTCGGTCGGGTTCACGATCGTGCTGTAGCCCCCGGCCTGCACGGCCCAGTCCTTGCCGGCCTCGGGCGCCTGATTGCCGGGCGTGCCCGGGAAGTCCGCCTTGCCGTTGCCGTTGAAGTCCACGACCGGTTCCACGCGGCCCGCGGCGCCCTTCGCGTCGCCGGCGTCGTACTTGCGCACGTCGAAGTAGCTCCCGCCGGCCCAGAACACGTCGTCGTCCGAGATCTGCAGGTGGCCGCCGAGCCTGCACTCGGGCACGTGCGTCGTGCGGTCGGTCTTCGGGTCGTAGACGTGGCAGCCGTGGCGCGCCGTGATCCAGATGCGCCCCTTGTGATCGCCCATCGGGTTGTGCGGCGCGAGCTTGCCCTTCCAGATGATCTCCTCACCCCAGTAGGGCGAGGGCTGCGGCATGTCCTGCGCCCATGCCCAGGGCAGCGCCTCCTGGTTGGGAACGGTCAGCGGCAGGCGCCACGACCGATGCTTGACCGGGTCGAGCAGCGAGATCCAGTCGCCGCTCAGCTCCTCGACCCCGAGCACCGGCCCGTAGGCGTTGATCGTGGGGTTGCGCCGGTCGGTGGCGATCTCGTCGTGGACGAAGGTCTTGCTCGTCGCCCACTCCCACTGGGTCACGACGATGTTGCGCTCGAGGCCCGCGGGCCGCGGCGGCACCGGCGGCAGCTCGCCGGCGGCGATGCGGTCGGACCAGTTCGCGAACACCTCGAGCGACTTGCGGCCCACCGGCCCGAGGGAACTGCTCATGTACGCGCCGCTGATGCCCATCTGAATGCGGTGGTCCCACGCCTCCACCGAACTCTTGAACTGCGAGCGGAAACCCTCCGACATCTCGCGCGTCACGCGGGTGCCCATCTGGTGGCACTGCGTGCAGCCGAGATTCATCTTGGCCTGGGCGATCCACTGCGCCTGCGTCTTGATCGATTCCGGATACCCGTTGCCCGCGCGTCCCGTGCCGGGAAACTCCGTCGCCGGCGGCGGCTGCAGCAGCGAGTACCAGTAGTTGGCCGGGTAGTAGTCCGCGGCCGCCTTCGGCGACGGCGCGATCACGGCCGTGAGGTTCAGCAGCTTGCCGCGGCTCGCCTTGACCTTCGGCGAATCGACGAGCCCGTAGCCGCGGACCCACACGTCATAGGTCGCCGCAGGGAGATCGGGCACCACGTAGCGGCCACGATCGTCGGTCACGACCGTCCGGATGAACTTGGTGGGCAGGTCGCTCGTCTGCGCGATCACCCAGACGCCGGCCTCCGGACCCTTGGGCCCGGTCACCACACCGCCGATGTCGTCGGCGTCGATGGGCACGGTGCCGCCACCCTGCGCCGCGACCCCGGCCAGCGACAGGCCCAGAACAGCCGCCCCGGCCACCACGACCAGTCCGCAGAACACACGCTTCTGGATCCGCATCCCCTTCGAGCCTCCCGGAGCGAGAGTCTAACCGAAGGCGGGCCTCTCCGCTGGGTGCCGAGACGGGACACCAGCCAGGCGGCGGTCCTCCTGGGCTGTACGGTGCTGGACCGGGCGACCGTCAGCGTGGTCGGCGGCCAGTCAAGCGGACGGGGACTACCCGCTAGTCGTAGTACTCGCGACCGAGGTGCGTGATGAGCTCCTCGCCCATCATGTAGCGGAGCGTGTTCTTCAGCTTCATGAGCTGGATGAACAGGTCGTGCTCCGGATATACCTCTTTCGCGTGCATCGGCGCCTTGAAGTAGAACGAGAGCCATTCCTGGATCCCGCTCATGCCGGCGCGCTTCGCCAGATCCATGAACAGCGCCGAGTCGAGCACGATCGGCGCCGCGAGGATCGAGTCGCGGCACAGGAAGTTGATCTTGAGCTGCATCGGGTACCCGAGCCAGCCGACCAGATCGATGTTGTCCCAGCCTTCCTTGTTGTCGCCGCGCGGCGGGTAGTAGTTGATGCGCACGACGTGCGAGATGTCGCCGTAGAGCTCCGGGTAGAGCTGCGGCTGGAAGATGTAGTCGAGCGCGGACTTCTTGCTCTCTTCCTTCGTCTTGAACGACTCGGGGTCGTCGAGCACTTCGCCGTCGCGATTGCCGAGAATGTTGGTCGAGTACCACCCGCGGACGCCGAGCAGGCGGGCCTTCAGACCCGGGGCGATGACCGTCTTGATGAGGGTCTGCCCGGTCTTCATGTCGTTGCCGGCCAGCGGCGAGCCGTTCCGGGCGGCCAG
>JBFXBH010000006.1:32022-46677 GCA_050183355.1 Vicinamibacterales bacterium
CGGATGGCCAGGACGCCGGCGATGGTGGTGGTGGACACGGCACCAAGGCCGACCAGGAGCACGCCGAGACGCCCGCGTGCGGGGGCAATGTTGAGTGGTGGAGTCACAAGCGAAACACTATATCATTGCGTGAATTCCTCATGTTTTTCCGCAAGTCTTCGATCGAACCCCTCCCGATCACCATGACGGCCGTCAAGATGGGCGACCGCCTGCTCCAGGTGGGCCTGGACGACACGGCCACCGCCACCGCCCTTGCCGGCAAGGTGGGCCTGAGCGGGTCGGCCACGCACGTCGTCAACGACGAGGGGCAGGCCGCGAAGATCCGGGCGGCCGCGCAGAAGGCAGGCGTGCTGGTCGAGGTGCGCCTGGTCTCGACCCTGCGGTCGCTCCCGTTCGACGACGACGCCTTCGACCTGGTCGTGATGCACTCGGTCAAGGGCCTGATCGCCGGCATGGCGCCCTATACGCGGATCCGCTCCGTCGAGGAGTGCCTGCGAGTGCTGCGCGTCGGCGGGCGGATGATGGTGATCGAGGCCGAGCCGCGCGGCGGGCTGGGGAGCCTGATCCGGCCCTACCCGGTGGACGGCCACTATGCCGCGACGGGGGAAACCATCGGCGCGCTGAAGTCGGGCGGGTTCCGGCCCGTCCGCATCCTGGCCGACCGCGACGGCTACCGCTTCGTCGAAGGCAGCAAGCCCGCGCCTCAGCCCCAGGCCTGATCGCGTGCCTCTCTCCGTCATCGCCATCGGGCTCAGCCTGCTGGGCGGCCTCGGCGGGCTCGCCGTCGCCGGCCTGTTCCTGCTCTTTCCGTCGTCCCAGCGCACCCGATTCGTGCCGTGGCTCGTCAGCTACGCCGTGGGCGTCATGCTCGGGGTCACGCTCCTGGCCATCCTGCCGCAGGCCGTCGAGTTGCTGCCGCCCGTGCAGGTGTTCGGGACGCTGCTCGTCGGCATCCTGCTCTTCTTCATGCTCGAGAAGCTCGTCGTCTGGCGCCACTGCCACACGCACGAGTGCGAGGTCCACGAGCAGGCCGCGACGATGGTGCTCATCGGCGACGCCTTCCACAACTTCGTCGACGGCGCACTGATCGGCGCGGCCGTGCTCACGTCCGTTCCGCTCGGCATCAGCACCGCGATTGCCGTGGCGGCCCATGAGATCCCGCAGGAGGTCGGCGACTTCGCGATCCTGCTGCACTCCGGCTATTCGCGGACGAAGGCATTGCTGCTGAATGCGCTGTCCGGCCTGGCCAGCACGCTCGGTGCGCTGGTCACCGTGTTCGCCCTGCCGCTCGTGCCGGCGCTCGTGCCCTACGCGCTCTCGCTGGCGGCTGCCAGCTTCCTGTACGTCTCGATGGCGGACCTGATCCCGGGGCTCCACCGCACGACGACGGACTCGAGTGCCGTCCGCCAGGTCGCGCTCGTCGGCCTCGGCGTCCTGACCATCCTCCTGCTCGGGCACGCATAGCCGCCCGCCCCCGGGGCCGGACCTCCGGACGTCACCGGATCAGGACGGCGCCAGACGCCCTCCCCGGCGACGCGCCTGTATTCCCACGAGAAACACACTGCCTGGGGCGCGCCCGGCGCTGGCATCTGGTTTGAACCGGCCGGCTGCAGGAGAACCGCCATGACCAAGCTGCTGCTGTTTGTCGCCGTGCTGCTCGGGCTCGTCAGCCCCGCGTCTGCCGCCGATCGCTCGAACTACGACATCTACAAGGACGTCTCCCGCCAGGTGACCGGCTACGCCTTCTTCACCATCTTCGACAACGTGCGCGCCGACGTGGACGACGGCGTCGTCACGCTGACAGGCAAGGTGACGCTGCCCTTCAAGGCCACCGACATCGGGAAGCGCGTGGCGAAGATCGCCGGCGTGACCGCCGTGCGCAACCGGATCGAGACGCTGCCGGTCTCGCAGCTGGACAACCGTCTGCGCCTCGGCATCGCCCGCGCGCTCTACGCCAACCCGGCGCTGCAGATGTACGGGTGGGGCGCCAACCCGTCGATCCACGTGATCGTCGAGCGCGGCCGCGTGACACTCGACGGCGTCGTCAACAGCGACTCGGACCGCACGATCGCGCTGATGGTCGCCCGCCAGTTCAACACGTTCGGCGTGACGAACCAGCTCCGCACGCCGGACGAAGTGCGGCGCGACCTCGAGCGTCTGTAAGCGCGCCCTGGTCCGTCGCGGCTCAGGCGGCGGTGCCGGCGCCGAAATCCGGCAGGTCGATCACGAACGTCGCACCGCCGCCCGCCGTGCTCTCGAAGCGCACGCGGCCGCCCATGCGCTGGGTCACGAGGTTGTAGACGATGTGCAGGCCCAGGCCGGACCCGCCCTGACCGCGTTTCGTCGTGAAGAACGGATCGAAGATCTTGTCGGCGTGCTCCCGGGGCACGCCCTTGCCGTCGTCCGAGAAGGTCAGCCTTACGCCGCCCGCGACCGCCGTAGCGTGCAGCCGGATCGTGCCGTGGTCGCCGGGCTCGAACGCATGGACCAGCGCGTTGGTCAGCAGGTTCGTGATGATCTGCGACAGCGCTCCCGGATAGCTGTCGAGCATCAGCGCGTCGTCACACGTGACGGTCACGGTGTGGCCCGTCTTCCTCAGGTGAGGCGACAGGCTCTGCAGCACTTCGTGAAGGTACGCGTTCACGGCGAACCGCCGGCGGCTCTCCGACGACTGGTCAACCGCGACCTGCTTGAAACTCTGAATCAGCGTGGAGGCCCGATTGAGGTTCGACAGCACGAGGCCGCTCAGCTCCCGGGCGGCCGTCACGTAGCCACTGAGGTCGGATCGTTTCATCGCCCCCGTCCCGGCCAGCGCCTCCAGCCTTCGCGTCTCGTCGTCGAGTGAGGTCGCCGCCGTCACGCCGATGCCGAGCGGCGTGTTGATCTCGTGCGCAATGCCGGCCACCAGGTTGCCAAGCGCCGCCATCTTCTCTGCCTCGACCAGTTGCGACTGCGTCTCGGTCAGCCGGTCCAGCGCCTGCGACAGATCCCGATTGCGTGCCTCCATGTACCGCTGAATCGAGAACACGATGCCGACGCCGACGAGGAGACTGATGGCGACGATGGAGAGCGAGGCCAGACGGCGCCCTTCGAAGATCGTGATGCGTCGCTCGATGAGGTACTCGAGCGTCTCGAGCGCAATGTCCCACGACTGAAACGTGGCATCCAGGGCGGCGGTGGCATCCTCGAACAGCGCCGGGCCGGCGTCCGGCTCAGGGCCGGCGCTCGCGAGCGTCGCGAGAATCCGCTCCACGCGCGTCTCGGTCTCGCGAAAGGACGGATCGAGGCGCTGCTCCACGAAGGGATTGAAGCGGTAGCCGAACTCGACGTTGTCGCCAGCGGCCACAAGGGCCTCCCGAAGCGCCACGCGCAGCGCTTGCAGCACCTCCCGCCCGCCATCCCCGGCAGGCGACCCGCGGTCGTGCCGTGCGAGCACGCCGAACGCCTGCCCGCGCACGTCGCTCAGCTCGTTCAGCAACTTCGGCAGCTTGAACACGACGGCGTCCATGCAGTAGTAGGAGTCGACGTCGGGGTCGAGCACGAGGTTCGACTCGTTGCCGACCGCGACGACGTGGCGCAGCAGCTCGTCGATGACCGCCGTGCCGGCCTCTCTGGCGCGCTGCTCCGGCGTCCCCCACACGCGCTGGATCGCATCGAGCTCACCGGCCGTCGCGAGCGGAATCGCCAGTGTGCGGGCACGTTCGCGGAGCGCGGCGATGTCCCGTTCGATCGCCCCGGCGCGCGTCGAGCGCTCCCCGGCCCGCGAGGCGTCACCGGCCTCGGCCGCCAGCCGCAGATCACGCTCGGCGAGCAGGTTCGCGAGGAGCGGCCGTACGGCGCGCAGGTACTCCACGCCCGCCAGCTCCTTTCGGGCGAAGTCGATCGCGAGGCTCTGCTCCCCGACCAGGAAGTAGAGCAGTGCCAGCGCCGGGATCATGAACGCCAGCGAGAGCACAACCAGACGCTGCCAGAGAGCCAGGCGGTTGAACACGTTACGTGACCCGCCCCCGCCGCAGCACCTCGGCGATGCGTGTCCGACACGCCGCGTCGATCGGCAGCGCCTCCACCCGGGCCGCGGCGGACGCCGTGTCGTAGGGCACGCGCCGCAACTGCGCCCCGCCGTCGTCCAGCACGGCAAAGGCGGCACTCGCCTCGCCGTCGGTCGGGAAGCCCAGGCTCCCGGGGTTGATGACGGTCGTCGCGCCGATGCGGCGCGCGCACGGGACGTGCGTGTGACCCAGCAGCACGAACGCCGCCGGCTGGGCCGCGCGGAGGGCGGACTGCCAGGCGTCCTCCGGCGCGTCAGCAGCGAGATAGCCGAGCAGCGGATCGGCCGGTGTCGCGTGGACGAGCACTGTCCGGCCGCCGTGCGGGCCGTTCATCTCCGCCCGCAACGGCAGCCCACCGAGATACTCGAGATCCGCCGGGTCGAGGCGTGCGCGGAAGTAGCGACGTGTCGCCACCGAGAGCGGCAGAAACTGCGGAGAGCTGCCACAGTCGGTGTCGAACGCCACGGCGTGATCGTGGTTGCCGCGCACGACCGCAGTGGCGTGCGTCCGTACCCAGGCGATGACGTCCGCGGGCGCCGCGCCGTAGTCGACCAGATCGCCCAGTACCCAGACGGCGTCGAAGGGTGCCTCGCGTGCCATCCATGCGTCGAGCGCCGTCAGCGCGTCGATGTTGCCGTGAATGTCGGAGACGATCAGGGCTCGCATGAGTGTCGCGCCGCGCCGGATCCTTATACCATCCCGCCTGACGTGGGTGGTTCACGGACGCACGCGCCGGACCGGCCGGCGGCCGGCGACGGGCGCTTCATCGCCGGCATCAGTCTGACGCTCGGCCTGCGGCAGGTCGCCCTGTTGATCGTGCTGCCGTTTGTCGGCGTGTACGCGACGGGCCTGCCGGGCGGAACGCCGATGCTGGCCGGCGTCGCGCTCGGCGTGTACGGCCTGATGCAGGGCGTGCTGCAGGTCCCGTTCGGTGCGCTGAGTGACCGGGTCGGGCGCAAGCCGGTCGTGCTGGCGGGCACGGCGCTGCTCATGGCCGGGCTCGTGCTGGCGGCGTGGGCGCCGAGTATCTGGTGGCTCATTGCCGGGCGCGCGCTCCAGGGTACTGGCGCGATCAACGGTGCGGCGCTCGCGTGGATCGCCGACCGCATGGCCGGCACGGCGCTCGCGCGGGGCATGGCTGCCGTCTCGGCCGCCACGGGCCTGGCCGCCGTGGGCAGTCTCGTCGCTGGGCCCGCGCTGTTCGCGGTGGTCTCCGTGCCGCGAGTGTTCCTCGTCTGCGCGGTGCTCACGCTTGTGTGCGGCGTCTACGTGGCGGTGGCGATGCCGGCTGCGCCGCGCTCCCCGGCAGGTGCCGTGACAGCTTCGGCCGCATTCGCACAATTCGGGATCGGGCGGGCCGCGACAGCACGACGGCTCGTCGCGGCGGGCTTTCTGGCGAACTACGTCCTGATGGCGGTGGCCTTCGCCGTGCCGCTGCTGCTGAGTCCGACCCTCGGCCGTCACCTCTGGAAAGCGCTGGTCCCCGCGGCGCTGGCCGGCGTCCTCGCCATGCGCGCGGTCACGACGGCTGCGGGCCGCGGTCACTTCAACCGCGTCACGCCGGCCGCCTTCCTCGCGTTTGTCCCGGCCGCTCTCGCGCTCCTCACCGGCAGCACGCTCCTCGTGGGAGCCGGCACGGCGCTGTGCATGGCCGGCTATCTCAGCCTCTCCGCCCTGCTCCCGGTAGCCGTCAGCCGGGTCGCCGGCGCGGCGGTCATGGGGCAGGCCCACGGTGCGTACAACGCGGGCGCGTTTCTCGGCTCCTTCACGGGCGCGCTGGCGACCGGCGCCCTGTGGGAGGTCCGTCCGGAGCTGGCGGTCGTCGCCATGCTTCCCGTGTCGCTCGCCGGTTACACCCTGCTCGCCCGACGCCACCGAGGCGCGTGGTAGCATTCGGCGTGAGTCCGTCGACCCACGCCCTCCCCGACGACGACAGCCTCAGCTTCGCCGAGGACGACGACGCGCCGGCCCCTGCCGGCGAGCCGTGGAAGGTGCTGATCGTCGACGACGAGGAGGAGATTCACGCCGTCACGCGGCTGGCCCTTCGCCACTTCACGTTCGAAGGCCGCGGCCTGCACCTGATGAGCGCGCACTCGGCCCGCGAGGCCCGCGCGGCCATCACCGAGCACCCCGACACCGCGCTGATTCTGCTGGACGTCGTGATGGAGGAGGAAGATGCGGGGCTCCGCGTCGTCCGGTTCCTCCGTGACGAGCAGAAGAACCACATGACGCGCATCGTGCTGCGCACCGGACAGCCCGGCCAGGCGCCAGAGCACGAGGTCATCGTCAGCTACGACATCAACGACTACAAGAGCAAGACGGAACTGTCCCGGCAGAAGCTCTTCACGACGGTGGTCGCCTCGCTCCGCTCCTTCCGCGACCTCCGGCGTATCGCCGAGGCGCATGCCCAGCTGGAGCAGGCGCTGCAGGCGCAGCGCGCGATGTCCGATGCGGCGGAGCGTTTCGTGCCGCACGATCTGCTCCGCATCCTGAACAAGCAGAGCATCACGGACGTGCGGCTGGGCGAGAACACCGACCGTGTCATGGCGATCATGTTCTCGGACATCCGGGGGTTCTCCGGCCTCGCCGAACGGATGACGCCCCAGGAGAACTTCAACTTCGTCAACGAGTACTTCGGGCGCACCGGGCCCATCGTCCGGCTGCACCACGGGTTCGTGCTGAAGTACATGGGCGACGGCCTGATGGCGGGGTTCCCCGAGGGCGGTGACGATGCGCTGCTGGCGGGCATCGACATCCTGAAGTCCCTCTCGGCGTTCAACGACGAGCGCACGACCGAAGGCCGCCCGCAGATCCACATCGGCATCGGCCTCCACGTCGGTCCGGTGCGACTGGGCATCGTTGGCGAGTCGGATCGCGTGCAGGGCGACGCGATCTCCGACGAGGTCAACCTCGCGTCCCGTCTCGAAGGACTCACCAAGGACTACGGCGTCCCCTTCCTGCTGACCGAACCGGCGCTCGCGGGGCTGGCGGACCGCACACGGTTCAAGCTGCGCCATCTCGGCACGACGCGCGTGCGGGGCATGGAGCAACCGGTATCCGTGTACGAGTGCTTCGACGCCGACCCCGCCGAGCAGCGCGCGCTCAAGCAGCAGACGCTCGCGGCGTTCGAGCAGGCCGTGGCGAGGTACCTGGCGGGGGATCTCTGGGGTGCGGGAGCCGCGTTTCAGGAACTGAGCGCCGCGAATCCGCAGGACCGGGCGGTCGCCTACTATCTGAGGCAGACCGCCGGCCGGCTGGCGCAGGGCGCCACGTCGGCGGGTTGAACACGCCCGGAGCGCCGCTGTCGCCATGAGCGAAGACCGACCCGCGCGGCCGTCCGTCTTTGCGATCCGCGCGGCGGTGACGCCGGACGAGCGACGCGCGGCCTTCAGACTTCGCTATCGCGTCTTCATCGAGGAGCTGCACCGGGAGATCCCCGGGGCGGATGCGGAGACCGGCATCGAAGAACCGAGCGATGCCCACGCCACGATTCTCGTCGGCTACGACGGCGAGACCCCGGTCGGCACCGTCACGATCAACGCGCTGGCCGATGGCCCCGTCACCGACGAGTGGATGGCGCACTGCCGGATCGACGATTTCCTGCCGGCCTTCGGGCCCGAAGCCTCCGTGATCGTCCACAAGGCCCTCGTGCTCCGCGACTACCGGGCCAGCCGGCTCTTCCCGATGCTCGTCGAGGAGGTCGTGCGGACGGCGCCCGCCAGCACGAAGTTCTGCTTCATCGGCTGCTCGCCGTTCCTCGTCACGTTCTACGAACAGCTCGGCTTCCGGCGCTATGCACCCTGGTACGTCCGCGGCGGCGGCGAGCTGATCTCGGTCCCGATGTGCCTGGTCACCGGCGACCTCGAGTACCTGCGGCGCATGCGGTGCCGGCTGCTCCCGGTGTTGAGTGCCCGCTTTCCGGAAGACCTGGAGGCGGCGGCCTTCTTCCGGACGCGCTCCGCGGCCGATCGTCCCGATCCGGAGGCGGCGCGGCTGGACTGGTCGATGGACGGCGCCCCGGAACGGCGCGACGCGGCATCGCTCGATCTGCTCAAGGGGTTGAGCCGCGACGACCTGCGTTTCGTGCTCGAATCGTGCGAGCGGATGCGCGTGCCGCGCAAGAGCACCCTGATCGCAACCGGGGCGGGCGGGGACGACATGTTCCTGGTGCTCGACGGGTACCTGGAGGTCAGCGCCGAGCGGGACGGGCGGAAGATGCCCATCGCGACGCTGGGGCCGGGCAGCCTCACGGGCGAGATGAGCATGTTGACGGGGCGGCCGCGGAGCGCCACGTTGACCATGCTGACGGGTGGCGAGGTGCTGCGCCTGCCCGCGGACGTCATCCGGCAGATCTCGGACGAACGGCCCCAGGCGGCCATCGTGATCTTCCGGAACCTCGCCCGGATCCTCGCGGAGCGCGTCCGCGTCACCAGCTACTGGCTGACCGAATCCCCGCCCCTGTAGGCCTTCCCCTTGCGCGCGACCCACCAGACGACGATCCCGAAGGCCACGACCGCCGCCAGGATCGTCGACCCGAAGAGCAGCAGCGTGCGGGCCAGGATCGAGCTCGCCTCCATCCGCACCTGCAGGTCGAGCGGTTCGCCCGCGAGCCGCGCCTGGAGCGGCTGCTGCCAGACGAGGATGTTGCCGCGCGCGATCGGCGCCTTCGAGTTGTGGAAGAGGATGCGGCTTGGCGGGTGGACACGGAAAGCCACGATCTCCTGACCCGTCCATCCCACATCGCCCACCTGCCGTCCCGCCGACGGCCCGAGCTGATGCCGGAAGTGGAATTCCTCCCCCGCCTGCGTGAGCTGATAGCGCGACCACGAGAGCGGCGCCACGGCGCTGAGCGCCGCCAGGCTTTCGGCCTCGAGCCGCAGGTGCACGAAGCGGCGGCCGTCGCGGCGCGAGAGCGTCGGTGTGCCCACGTCAACGCCCGGGGCCTGATACAGCTTCCGGATCGCCGGACGGTCGACACGCGCCGCGGGGTCCGTCGGCAGGTCGAGACCCCGCAGCGCCACGAGCGAGGCGAGCGACGCGTTCACGTAGAGCGTGACGCTCCCGTCGAGCGCGGGATAGAGATCCTCTTCGTATTCGTACTGCGGCTGCAGAAGGCCCGTGCCGCCGCACGCCGTCGAGAGCAGCGCCGCGAGCACGAGGGCCGCAGACGCGCGCACGGTGCGCGCCGTCCCCAGAGACATCAACGCCCATGATATATCCTCGGTCCCACCCGCCATGGCGCGTCCGACGCTCTTCCTGATCGACGGCAACAACCAGATGTACCGCGCCTACCACGCGTTCCGCGGGCGCGGCCTCTCGGACGCCAGTGGCCAGTCCACGCACGCGGTCTACGTGTTCGTCACGATGCTGCGCAAGCTCATCGCGGACCACAAGCCGGCTTATCTGGCCGCGTCGTTCGACCTCGCAGGGCCGACGTTCCGGGACGCGATCGTCACCGACTACAAGGCCAACCGCGCCGCGATGCCGGACGACCTCGTGGAGCAGATCGCCCACGTGCACGAGGCGTGCGAGGCGATGGGTGTGCCCATCGTCACCGCGCAGGGCTACGAGGCGGACGACGTGATCGGCACCCTCGCGGGGCGCGCCGCGGCGGCCGGGCTGGACGTCGCCATCGTCTCGATGGACAAGGACTTCTTCCAGCTCGTCCGCGACGGCGTCCGGATCTTCGACCCGCGGGACGACGGCACGTTCTACGACGAGGCGGGCGTCGTCACGAAGTTCGGCGTGAAGCCGTCCCAGGTCGTCGACGTGCTCGCGCTGGTCGGCGACACGAGCGACAACGTGGGCGGGGTACCCGGCGTCGGCAAGAAGGGCGCCATCGACCTGATCACCGAACACGGCTCGCTCGATGCGCTGCTCGAGGCGGCGCCGTCACTGGCACAGAAGAAGTACCGCGAGACGCTCGTCGCCAACCGCGACCAGGCGCTGCAGAGCCGGCAGCTCGTCACGATCCACACCGACGTGCCGATCGACGTCGACCTGGAGACGCTGCGCTACACCGGGCCGGATCGCGCCCGCTGCTTCGAGCTGTTCACGCGGCTCGACTTCCAGTCGCTCGCCGCGGCCTATGCGCCGCCGCCGCCCGGCGCGGCCAGCGTGGCGCACGACTACGCGCTCGTGCGGACGCCGGCCGAGCTCGACGCGCTCGTCGCGGCGCTCGCGGCCTCGCGCCGCTTCGCATTGCGCGTCGTGACGGATTCGCCGTCCGCGATGCAGTCCGCGATCGTCGGCGTGGCCATCTCCACCGCCGGACACCAGGCCCGCTACATCCCGCTCGGGCACGGCGGCCCTGCCGATGGCGGCGATCTGCTCTCGGCGTCGAGCCGGCCCGACCAGCTCGAGCTGGAACCGACGCTGGCCCGGCTGCGCCCGTTGCTCGAGGACGCCACCGTGGCCATCGTCGGGCACGACCTCAAGGCCGACGCGATCGTGCTGGCCCGCCACGGCATCACCCTCGACGGGCTCGCGTTCGACTCGATGCTCGCCGCGTATCTGCTCGACGCCACGCGCCCCGGCCACCCGCTCGACAAGACGGCCCTCGAGCACCTGCAGTATCAGGCCATCACCGAGGCGGACATCCGAGGGAAGGGCGCGAAGGCGGTCACCCTGCCGTCACTGGCACCTGAGGCCGTGCTCGACTTCGCGTGCGAACGCGCCGACCTGGCGTGGCAACTCGCGGCCCGCCTCGAGCCGCTGCTCTCGGAGGCCCAGCTCACCGAGGTCTACCGCACGCTCGAGATGCCGCTCGTGCCCGTGCTCGCGGCGATCGAACGGGCCGGCATCCGCGTCGACGTGCAGGCCCTGGGCGAGCAGTCGCGCGTGATGGAGCAGGAACTGGCAACCGCCACCGCGCGCATCCACGAGCTGGCCGGCGAGGCCTTCAACATCAACTCGCCGAAGCAGCTCGGCGAGATCCTGTTCGAGAAGCTCCAGCTGCCCGCGCTGAAGAAGACCGGCAAGACGAAGTCCGCCTCCACGGCGGTCGAGGTGCTCGAGGAGCTCGCGCTCACGCACGAGATGCCGCGCCTCGTGCTCGAATGGCGGGCACTGCACAAGCTGAAGAGCACCTACGTCGACGCGCTCCCGCTGGCCGTCAATCCCGCCACCGGCCGCATCCACACGTCGTTCAACCAGGCCGTCGCCGCGACGGGGCGCCTGTCGAGCGAGGACCCGAACCTCCAGAACATCCCGATCCGGACCGAGCAGGGCCGCCGCATCCGCGGCGCGTTCGTGGCCGACCCCGGCCACGTGCTGATCTCGGCCGACTATTCGCAGATCGAGCTGCGCGTGCTCGCGCACCTCTCCGGAGACGACACGCTGATCGAGGCGTTCCGGTCGGGCGCGGACATCCACGACCGCACCGCGGCGAAGATCTTCGGCGACAACAGCGGGCTCGACCCGCACGAGCTGCGGCGCCGCGCGAAGATCGTCAACTACGCGCTGCTCTACGGCAAGACAGCCTTCACGCTGGCCCGCGACATCAACGTGCCCAAGGATGCCGCGCAGGCGTTCATCGACGCCTACTTCGCGGGCTTTCCGAAGGTGCGCGCCTACATCGACGGCACCGTCGAGGAGGGCCGCCGGACCGGCGTCGTCAAGACGCTGTTCGGCCGCCGCCGCCTCGTGCCGAATCTGAACAGCGCCAACTTCCAGATCCGCGCGCAGGCCGAGCGGGAAACCGTGAACATGCCGATTCAGGGCACCGCGGCCGACATCCTCAAGTTCGCGATGATCCACCTGCATGCCGAGCTCGCTGCGCGGAAGCTCCGCACGAGGATGATCCTGACCGTGCACGACGAGCTGCTGTTCGAGGCGCCGGGAGACGAGGCCGATCTCGCCGCCGCGCTCGTCAAGGAGCAGATGGAGGACGCCGCGAGCCTCACGGTGCCGCTGACGGTGGATGTCGGGATCGGAGGAAGCTGGAAGGACGCGAAGGGCTGAGCCCCGGCTCGGCACCCGGGATTTCCCTTGATTTCTGCGCGCGTGGCTGTGACACTCCGCGCCTCGCTCGGCGGCGGCGTTTCCACCACAACTCCCTTGGAGGCTTCCATGGTCAGGGTCGGCCCGCGACGATTGTGGCTGTCTCTCGGTCTTCTGGTGATCGGGACCATCCCGAGCCTCTCCGCCACCTCCTACGAAGCGGTCAGCTTCAGCGACCTGCTCGCGAAGGCCGACATGATCTTTGTCGGCGACGTCCTCGACGTGCGGCCGTTCATCGCTGAGACACGCGAGGGCTCCTCCATCAAGACGCGGGTGACGTTCGTCGTGCGCGATCCGTTGTGGGGCACCACCAGCACACTCGAGATTCTGGAGTTTGCCGGAGGTGAAATCGGTGACGTGGGCGAGAAGGTTGCCGAGATGCCCGTCTTCAAGCCTGGCGACCGCCGTGTTGTCTTCGCCAGGCGCGAGCGCAGCGTCAACCCCATCGTGGGCTTCACGCAGGGGCTCATGCGCATCACGCGCGACGATGCGGGCCTCGATGTAGTCCAGACGAGCACGGGCGAACCGCTGGCCCGCACGGAGGATATCGGCCGCTCGCGGGCCACGGGTGTGCGGGAGTCACGGCCGATGACGCTCTCGTCGTTTCGTGCGCGCATCGTCGACCAGCTCCGGGATCGCCGCCGATGAGAGCCTGGGTTTCCGGGCTGGCGGTCGCGGTGGCCCTCGCCGCGGTCACGGTGCCGGGTGGAGCCTACTCCTTCACTAATGCCAGATGGGCGACGGGCAGCACGGTGACGATGCACATGCAGATCGGCTCCAACTCCCGCAGCCTGATTGACGGCGGCACCAGCTGGAACGAAGTGGGCGAGTGGGCGCTGGCGGCGTGGAACGACCGCGCCAACATTTCCTTCGGCATCATCCGGGCGTCGACGTCCGGCATCGGCTGGCGCAACGGGATCAATAACGTCTACTTCTCAAGCACGACTCCCGGCGGTGACTCCTTCGGCGACGGGACACTGGCCGTTACGAGGTCGACCTACAACATCAGCTCGGGGCGAACCTCTGAGAGCGATGTGTCCTTCAATACCAGCTACAGCTGGAACTCCTACCGCGGCAACCGCCGATCGGGGATCGTCGATGTCTACCGCGTGGCCGTCCACGAATTCGGCCACGTCCTTGGACTGGATCATCCTGATGAGGCGGGCCAGTCCAGGACGGCGATCATGAACAGCCGCATCAGCGACACCGACAGACTCCAGACCGACGACATCAATGGGGTCGTCGCACTCTACGGGTCGACGCCCTCCGCCAATCGATCCCCCAGCGTCACCGCCAGTTGCAGCCCGTGCACCGTTGCATCCGGCAACACAGTCGCGCTGGCGGCGAGTGCGAGCGACCCGGATGGCGATTCCCTCAGCTATGCGTGGTCCGGCTCTGGAGGAACGATCGGAAACGCCGGTCTGTCCTCGACCACCTGGACCGCGCCGTTCACCACCGGCTCGTACGCGGCCAACGTGACAGTCACGGACAGCCGGGGTGCGAGCGCGTCGTCGTCGGTCTCGATCGCGGTGACCCCGGCGGACCGCCTGCGCTCGGGCGCGCGCCTCACCTCGGGTCAGTTCATCCAGTCGCCCAACGGCGCGTATCGCCTGATCTACCAGGGCGACGGCAACCTGGTTCTCTACAACACGACGACCAACTCCGCCGTCTGGTTCACGGGCACGACGGGCCCGCCCGGGCAGGCGGTCCTGCAGACGGACGGAAACCTTGTCGTCTACAACAGCGCGAACGCTGCGCTCTGGTTCACGGGCACGGCCGGTAATTCGAATGCGTTCGTAGCCGTCCAGAATGACGGGAATCTCGTGCTCTACACCGCGGCCGGTGTGCCGCTGTGGCACCGACTGTTGTAAACAGACCCACCGGCGGCGCAGAGACGTGCTATCTGGCCGTTGATACGGGTAGAGGCGATCGAGGACGTTCGCCTCGCGCTACTGCCACTCGCGCTTGAAGGCATCCCAGCGGGACTTCAGGCCGGCGGCCAGCGAGTCCCACTCGGCGCGGGGTTGCTCGCGCGAGCGCTCCGGCACGACCGCCTCGACGATCAGACGGTCGAGGTCCCGGCGCAGCGTTTCGGCGCCCGGCAGGTCGATCGGCACGCGCACCCAGGCCGCCATGGCGGCGTCCCACGCGCGGTCGACGTTGCCGGCGCCGCGCAGCGCCGCGGCCAGCCAGAAGTTCGCGGACACGCTCGACGGGTTGTCGCGCAACTCCTGCTCCATCCGCCCGGCGATGCGGTCGTACACGGCACGGCGGCGGTCGTCGCTGAGCGCCTGCGCCTCCCGGTCCAGGGCCAGCGCCCACCACTCCAGCAGGCGGTCGCGCTCGGTCAGCCCGACGAACCCCACACGCGCCAGCGCCGAGTCGAACACTTCGGCGGCGCCGCCGTAGCTCTGGTCGAGATAGAGGGCCAGCGCCTGCGCCACGAGCAGTTCCGTCTGCTCCCGGGGCTTCAGCCGTTGCCGGGCGATGGCCCGCAGCGTGGTGTGCGCGGCGTTCAGATCGGCCGCGTTGCCGCCCAGCCGATAGCGCTCCAACCGCGCACGCACGACGATGAGGGCCGCCACGTCGGCGTCGGCCTTCTGCG
>JBFXBH010000007.1:0-46634 GCA_050183355.1 Vicinamibacterales bacterium
CCCTCCGTTCCGGCGATGGTGCCGTCCGGGTAGTACTTCTGCATCCGGTGGATCACCGGCACGAACTGCTCCGCCGTGTGCTTCGACTTCAGCACCCGCTCCAGGGAATGGCAGTAGGTGCAGCTCGCGATCTGCTTGATGACCAGGGCCTTCTCGGCCGGCGTGCCGGGCACGGAGGTGATCCATTCGACCGACGTCACCTGGCTGCTGATGTCCTTCGCGGCCTGCAGCTTCAGGTCCAGCGTGGCCGTCTTCCCGGCGTCGACGCTGACGGTCGCGGGCGTCATCGCCAGGTCGAAGCCCACGGCGCGAATCTTGATCGCGTAGGTGCCGGCGTCCTTCAGATGCGTCCGGGGGAACGCGTAACGCCCCTGGGCGTCACTGACGACCGTGACGTCGACCGCCGCACCCTCACGGCGCGCCGTCACGAGCACGCCTTCCATGTTCCCTTCTTCCTGGGAACTGACGGTACCGGCCAGCGCCGCACCGCCCTGCGCGTCCACGCGCGCGATCAGACCGGACAGGCAACCCGCGAGCAGGATCGCCGCAAAGACGTACAGAGTATTCGTGCGCATGGAAGACCTCCGCGCGGAGTCTAACAAAGGAGTGGGGTTACCCGGGAGGCAAAACGTACTCCCGGTGCCAGCGGACGCTGGTGCTGAGGCTGTCGCCGACACAGGCTCCGGGGCAAGTGCGTTGGCCAACGCACTCGCCCCGGGCCGACGCGAACACTAGAAGTCGATCACCGCGCTGAACTTCAGCAGCCGCCCTCCCAGCATGGAGAACGGGAACTTCCAGAACGCGCTCCGGCTCCCGGCCGCCCCCCACGTACCGGACGTGCCCTGCAGGGGCCGGTTGTTGAACACGTTGTAGAGCTCCAGCGCCGGCTGGATCCGGAAGCCGGCCATACGGAAGGTGTTCCCCAGCCGAAGGTCCACCTGCGTCAGCCGGGAATCGTGCAGCTTCGACGAGTTGAACACCGTCGGATCGAGGGCCACCGTCGTGCTCGCCGTGCAGGTCGCGCCGGGCGTGCCCCGCAGCGTGCATGCCGACAGGTCACGCCCGAGCGACTGGGCGATCTCGAAGTTCAGCGCCACATAGTTGGCGTCGAGCGGCAGACCCGGCAGGTGCTTGAACGCACCGCTGATCACGAAGTTGCCCGGCAGCGGGTAGACCGCCTGGAACTTTACCTGCGACCCGGTGCCGTCCCACAGCGTTCCTGTCACCCTGCAGAACTCGTCGGTCCGCGGCAGCGCCCCCGGCGCGGCGTTGAAGCCGGTCTCCGAGACATGCGGGAGGTCGTTCAGCCAGCAGAAGTTGAAATCCTGCCGTCCGAGCGTGAGCCCACCCGTGATCATCGCCCCGTTGCTGAAGCGCGCGTTGAGGCCGAGGTCGAGACCGTTGAAGATGTCCGTCGGCTCGATGCCGCTCGTGTTGACGTCCTTCGCGAGCACGCGCTCGATCTGCGACGGGCGCCGCAGCGCGTCGAGGTTGACGTCGTAGATCCCGCAGACGCGCTGGCCGCTCACGTCACCCAGGTCGGGATCCGTGGGGGCCGTGATGCACCCGGCCTGGTAGTCCGCCGGGGTGCGCGACCGGTCCACCAGGGCATTCTGGTTGGTCCACCACGTGCGGTGGTAGCCCACCTGCAGCCCCACGCCCTCGATCAGCTCGTGCTGCAGGACCACGCCGATCTGGTAGTTGGCCTCCCGCACGCCCCAGCCCTGGTTGGCCGCCCAGGTGGTCTGTGGGCGCGCCGTGCCAAACAGCGGATTGTCGATGGCCGCGCACTCGCCGTTGGCGGCGAAGTTCGTCAGGTCGCAGTCCGGCACGTAGTCACGGTTGGCGTCGTTCCACCCGCGGGAGGTGCTGGTCACCAGCGCGTTCGAGGGTGCCAGGTTCACGGTATCCTCGCCGCCGAGCGATTCGAGGTACCGGCCGAACGAGCCCTTGATCGCGGTCTTACCGTTCCCGAACAGGTCGTACGCCACGCCGATGCGCGGCGAGATGTCCTTGAAGTTGGGGATGTTCTTGAGCTCAGGGAACGACCGCGCCGGCGCAAACGGACCCGCCGGCAGGTCGAGGGCCGCCGCCCAGCCGTGGAAGTGGTCGAAGCGGATGCCGTAGTTCAGCGTGAGCCGATCGATCGTCCACTGATCCTGGGCGAAGAGCGCCTGCCGGCGAACGATGGCCGTCGCAGAGATCGGGCTGGAGAACTGCGTCACCGACTCGGGCCTGCCGCCGACGAAGTTGTAGTTCACCGCGTCCCACTGCGGCATCCGCGTGCCGTTCAGGAAGCTGCGGCGGACGCCACCCGCCAGATTCTCGAAGTTGCCCTGCTGGAGTTCCATGCCGGCCTGGATCTGGTGGCTGCCGGTGATGTAGGACACCGAGAGGCGCTGGTTGTAGTTGTTCGTCGCCCGCGGGCCGTCGTCGTCATGGCCGCCCGACAGGGCGCCCCAGCGCTTGCTGGTGGTGCGCTCCAGGATGCTCACCCGCTGCTCGAGGTCGTTGCCCTGCGTGACCGCCTGGATGAGGAACGACCCACCGGCCTGGACCAGGAGCTTGTTGCTCGCCGCATAGTTCCAGTCCGCCTGGTACAGGAACATCGGCATCCCGTGACCGCTCGGATTCGAGTAGTGGTAGTAGACGTCCGCCTCCGGTGAGGCCTGCGAGCCGAGCCCGATGGCCAGGGGACAGGCGCACGCGCGCTGGCCGATGATGCCGCCGGAGAACTTGTTCTTGTCGTTGAGCTGGAAGGTGAAGCGGCCGCCCACATCGCGGGCCCAGTTATCGGTGAACGCCCGCCGGTTCAGGTCCGGCTCGAAGCGCCACCAGTCCGGCGACCCGTTGAAGAAGGTATTGGTGCCGTAGGTGTGGCCGCCCCAGAACCGCACGGACCCGTAGTACCAGAGCTTGTCCCGCACGAACGCGCCGCCAAAGCCGACCCCGTAGTCGGACACCTGCTTGAGCGACGACTGGTCCTCGGCGCTGCCCCGATCGATGAGCTCCTGCGGCACCTTGCCCGACGCGAAGTCGTTGTTCGAGTAGGCGAGCACGCTGTGCATGCTGAAGAGGTTGCCGCCCTCGCGCGGAATCATGTTGAGGTTGGCGCCGCCGGTCTCGGTCGTTGCCCCGGCGCCTCCGGTGTCCACCGTGGTCTCCTGCACGCCGATGGTGTTGAACTTCCAGATCCGCATCTGGCCGCCGCCCTTGCCGTGCAGCGAGTTCGTGTTCATGCCGGCGTAGTTCATCTTGCTGTCGTCGCCGCGGCTGCCGTGAATGGAGAGCGACGTATTGGTCTCGGCCATCGATCCGCCGACGTCGTTCCGGCCCTGCGTCGAGTTGACGACGCCCAGGGTGAGGCCGGCGAAGGCCGTCAGGTCGCGCGCGCCGGTCGGCAGCGCCTCGACGACATCCATCCGATTCACGTCCTGCGTGCGGACGTTCTGGATGTCCACGACCGGGCTGGCGCCCGTGACCGTCACGGTCTCCTCGAGGCCGCCCACTTTCATGTCCGAGTTGGCCGTGGCCGTGAAGCCCGCCGAGATCTCGACGCCCTCACGCTTGAAGGTGGCGAAGCCCGGCAGCGTGAACGTGACGCTGTAGGTGCCGGGCGGCAGGTTCGTGATGTTGAAGCGGCCCTGGCCGTCGGTCACGGCCACGCGGACCTTCTCGATCAGCGCGGGACTGGCCGCCTCGACGGTGACGCCCGGGAGCACCGCCTGGGTGGTGTCGCGCGCCACGCCGGTGATTCCACCCGTGTTCTGAGCCAGTGCCGTCGTCGAAAGGATGGCGACGGTCGCCAGAGCCCGTCCGGCTGTGCGAACCCAGTCCAAGTGCGAGAGTCTCGTCATCTGTCTCCCCCATGGTGAAAGGTGTCAGCGCCGAGTGGTGCCCGCCGGACGCCTGCCGGTGATATGCCCAGAGGAAACGTCGAATTGGGGGCGGAGCTTAACCGGAAGTGGGTATGCCGTCAAGGCAAACGTCGTTCAGCACGCAATGTTTGCCAATAACGAGCCGCGGCGACAGCGTGAGAGAACCTGATACGAGCGTCATTCGCACGAATTCATTCAGAAAATTTCGTCAGCTCGGGCCGCTCAGTACCGCAGCAGCCGGTTGACCTTCACCACGAGTCCGCGGTTGAGCAGTCGCGGCGCCGTGGCGGTCGGCGGCAGGTCGGCCGTGTTGTCGTCGGTATAGACCACGAAGAGCTCGCTGCCGGGGATGTATTCCCAGCGCCACCGGACGTTCGTGCTCAGGCTGTTGGCGGCGGAGTTGTACTGCACGAGGCCGCTGACGAACATCCGCGGCGTGAACGTGTAGTTGATCCGCGCCCGGGCGATGCGCGTCGTGTAGTCAACCGAGGGAAAGCTGAACCAGTTCAGCGCGACACTCGGCTCGAGCGAGAACTGCGGCGTGAGCTGCACGCGCCCGCCACTGACGCTGACGGTCGTCTGGTCTCCGTCGTAGTAGCGCCCCGTGCCGATGGTCACCGTGCCTGACACTTTCCGCTGGGACCCGAAGCCGTACCCGCCGCTCACGTTGTAGAAGTCGTACGTGCCCGGAGCGATCGCCGGCCCGCCAGCCAGGCGGAAGGGCGCGGTCAGACGGTCGTGGGTACGCGAGGCGTTGGCGAAGACGCGATCGCTCCGGTGGAATTCGGTCGAGAAGGCCGCGGTGATCACACGGGTGACCAGTTCGCCGGCCGTGTTCGCGATGTGCTCGACATCGCCATCCAGGACGACCTGGCGGACCGCCTTGACCCGTCGCACGCGCGGGCTGAACCGGGCGGAGGCCACCGTGCGCCGGATATCCGGCCGTTGCACAAACCCGACCTCCGGATTGAACGCGTCGCCGACGAACAGGTGGTTCAGCTCGAACCCGTAGCGGTCGGCGTTCCACTCGGCCCGGGCCTGGTAGCTCGTCTCGCTGCCCGCCAGGCCCGGCGTCCGGGACCGCATGTAGAAGCCGTTCAGGTTCAGATAGTTGACGAAGGAGAACGCGCCGTCGATGCCGACGGTCGTGTTCGCGTGCCCGGGCGCGCGCAGCGAGGCGGACCGGCCCGTGAACATGCCGCCGATACTGCTCCGCTTCAGGATGTCCTGCCGCACGCGCAGCACCGTGAAGTTCGTCTTCGGCGTGGCCGACGCCGCCTCCGCGTCCGTCTCCATCGTCAGCGCGCCGATCGTCGTGTTCCCGACGCGCCCCGTCACCCGCCCTCCGGCGATGATCGGGATGACGCGACCCCGGTTGAGGCCGATCTGCCGCGTGAAGAACAGTTCGGGCACGATGCCACCGGTCGGCACGCTGCCGCGCGTGAAGTTCGGCCGGCCGAACTCGAAGATGCCGCGCCCCTCCAGGAAGAACTCCCGCTTCTCGGGGAAGAACAGGTTGAACCGCGTGAGGTTGACCTGCTGTTCGTCGACCTCGACCTGGGCGAAGTCGGTGTTCACGCTGACGTCGAGCGTGATGCTTTTCGTCAGGCCGTACTTCACGTCCAGCCCCGCCTGCCGCTCGGGGTCGTTCGACACGACGGGGCGCACCGTGTTGTCCGTCCGCACACCGGCCACCGCGTACGGCTTGATGTCGAGGTTCCGCCCCGTTGACGGCGCCTCGAGGCCGACCAGCGTGGCCGCGCGCGACAGGCGAATCCACGCGCCGGACCCGTCCGCGGCCGGCAGCGGCGTCAGCGTGCTGTACTCGTTCTTCCGCCGGATGCCCCTCCGGAAGTTGATGCCCCAGACCTGCTGCCGGCCGGGCCGGTAGCGGATCGACTTGAACGGGATCCGGATCTCGGTCGCCCAGCCCCCGTCGAAGACCTGCGACCGCACGATCCAGACGGGGTTCCAGTCCTGGTTCGAGTTGCCCTCGTTCGTCACCTGGAGGTCGCGCTGGGCGGCCAGGGGATTGGTGATGAACATGTAGCCGTTCCGGCGGTCGTAGAACGTATCGATGATCACGCCGAAGCTGTCGTTGTTCGTGATCTGCCCGTTGTCCCGCCGCATCTCGTTGGCCACGAGCGCCCCGGGACCGTCCGCGTCCCAGCAGCGCGCCGCCACGTAGAACGCCTGGTCATCGAAGAACACCCAGATGTCGGTCTTCTCCGAGGCGGGCTCGCCGGCTCGGGGAATGTTCTGGATCGTGCCGGAGACCGCCCGGACCACCCCGTACATCGGCTCATCCAGCCGGCCATCCATCCGCAGCGGTGCGGGCAGGCGCGTCGCGCGGACGGTCGCGTTGCCCTGGGCGTCCCGGGTCACGACCTCGGGCGCCTCGGGCGCCTCCGGACCCAGGATCGCGGGCAGCACCGCCGACGACGGCGCGGAGGGGACGGCCTGGGCGGCGGACGGCCCGGCGGCACAGAGGAGGCCAATGCCGGCCAGCAGGGCCGGGAACAACGGGCGACTCAAACCAGTGGATTATAGTACCCAGACCCCACGTGGAACACCTGATCAAGCAGTACGCGCTCGAGTCCGGAGCGCTCGAGATTCAGTACATCGAGGAATACTTCGGCGAGTTCCCCCGCAAGAAGTCCGCGGCCGAGATCATCGACCGCCTCGCCGACCGCGAGAGCCTGATCCTGATGGCGGAAGCGCCGCTGCCGGGCGACCCGGCCGGCACGGTCGTCCCCGTCTCGTTCAAGATCGTCCACGAGCTGAAGGCCGACGAAACGGACCCCAAGCTGGCGGACCTGGTCGCCAAGCTGCGCGACGTGGTCGTGTTCGACGGGCGGCGCGTCCTCTACACGTGGATCGGCGGCACGCGGCGCGACTGGCGCGGCCACGGCCACTTCCGGGCCCTCACCGAGGAATCGGAGGTGTGGGCGCACACGGCCGGCTTCCACGAGGTCGTCGTCAAGACGAAGAACCGCTTCTACGACATGCGCGGCACGCTCGCCCAACTGCAGTTCGACGTCATCAAGTACGCGCCGAACCCGGCCGACAACCGCGAATCCAAGGTCTATCTCTCCAAACAGCTCACGGCGGACGTCCTCCGCACGCACACGAGCCACCGCACGGTCACCTTCGCGTAGCTACTTCGCCTTGCTGTCCTTCGGCCCCTCGATGCCCAGCACCGGGTGCGGTTCGTACAGCTCCTCCAGATAGGCGATCTCGGCGTCATTCAGCGCCAGGTCCACGGCGCCGACGGCCTGTTCGAGCTGTTCCAGCTTCGTCGTGCCGACGATCGGCGCCGTCACGCCCTTCGCGAGCAGCCACGCGAGCGCGACCTGCGAGGACGGCACGCCGCGCTTCGCGGCAACCTCCCCGCAGCGGTCGGCGATCGCGAAGTCACTCTTCATCGAATACAGGTGATGCGCGAAGTCGTCCGTACGCGCGCGTGATGTGGCGGACCAGTCGCCCTGCTTCCGGTTCCCGGCGAGCACGCCGCGTGCCAGCGGGCTCCACGGGATGACGCCGATGCCCTCCTTCCAGCAGAGCGGCAGCATCTCCCGCTCCTCCTCCCGGTACAGCAGGTTGTAGTGGTTCTGCATCGAGATGAAGCGCGACCAGCCTCGATGGTCCGCCATGGCCAGCGCCTGCGCGAACTCCCACGCGTAGCCGCTCGACGCACCGAGGTAGCGCACCTTGCCCGCGCGGACGATGTCGTCGAGCGCCCGCAGCGTCTCGTCGAGCGGCGTCGCGCTGTCCCACCGGTGGATCTGATAGAGGTCGATGTAGTCGGTCCCGAGATTCCGGAGCGACCGATCCACGGCGTCGAAGATGTGCTTGCGCGACAGGCCGCGCTCGTTGACGCCGGCCCTGGTCGGATAGAACACCTTCGTCGCGATGATGACCTGGTCGCGGGAGGCGAAGTCCCGGAGCGCGCGTCCGACGACCGCCTCGCCCTCACCGGCCGAATAGAAGTCCGCGGTGTCGAAGAAGTTGAAGCCCAACTCGATCGCGCGGCTGATGATGGCGCGGCTCGGCTCCTCCGCGAGCACCCACTCCCGCCACTGCGGCGTGCCGAACCCCATGCAGCCCAGGCACAGCCGCGACACCTTCAGACCACTCGACCCCAGATTCGTGTACTGCATCCGCCCCCTCGACGTACGAGTATAGACGCGGGTGCCGCGCGGCCCTCGCACCCGGGGCGGCTACCGGGCAGACGGCGCGATGAGTTCGACCTCGAGGTCGTCCGGCCCCTTCACGTAGAGCGCGGCCCCGACCTGCCGGACCTTCAGACCCTGCTTCTCCAGCCTGGCGCGCATCGCCTTCGGGTCCTTCGCCGACATGCCGGGCACCTTGATGGCGAAGTGGTCCGTGCGCGGAATGGGTCCGCGCGAGATCCGGAGGTGCCCGCGCCCGCCGCCGGACTCCAGCGGGATGGTCGCGCGCTCGTTGGCGACGGTCGCCGGCCCGAGCAGCCTTTCGTAGAACGCGGTGGTGCCCGCCAGATCCACGGTCTTCAGCTCGACGTGGTGGATGCCGCCCGGCGTCACGAGCCCCGGACGGGCCGCCGCTCCGGCCACCGACGCCTGCAGCGCGGCCACCGCGCCCGCCAGAAACGCCCGTCGGTCGATCAGCCCGCGCTCGTAGCGGTCCAGCCAGCTCTCGAACAACTCCATGCGCATGTTCCTCCGGCACGCCGTAATGGCACAGTGGCAGAATAGGCGCGTATGCGCTGGCTGCCAACCGTCGTCGCCGCTTCGTCGATTCTCGCGCTCACGGCCGTGCTGGACGGCCAGGCCCCGGACTGGACGCAGTGGCGCGGCCCCAACCGCGACGGCCGGTCCGCGGAGACCGGCCTGCTGAAGGACTGGCCGCAGGGCGGGCCGCCGCTCCTGTGGCGCTCCACCGGCAACGGTGGCGGCTACTCGTCGTTCGCCGCGTCCGGCGGCCGGCTGTTCACGCTCGGGACCCGCGGGTCGACGGAGTACGTCGTCGCGCTCGACGCCGAGACCGGCAAGAAGGTCTGGGAAACGCCGAACGGCGCCCTCTTCAGCAACGACCGGGGCGACGGTCCTCGCGGCACGCCGGTCATCGACGGCGATCGACTCTTCGCGCTCGGCGGCAACGGCGACCTCGCCTGCCTGGATCTCGCGACCGGGAAGCCCGTCTGGAAGAAGAACATCCTGACCGAGTTCAAGGGCGACAACCCGTACTGGGGCATCAGCGAGTCGCCGCTCGTGCTGGAAGACCGCGTGCTCGTGCAGCCGGGCGGCCGCAACGCGACGATCGTGGCCCTCGACAAGGCCACCGGCGCCGTCATCTGGAAGACGCCCGAGAGCGACCCGGCCGCGTACTCCTCGGCGATGGTCGCCACGATCGGCGGCGTCCGTCAGGCGATCTTCTTCACCGAACGGAACGGCATGGGCGTGGACGTCGCCACCGGCAAGGTGCTGTGGACCAACGACCGCGTCAACAACGGCACGGCCAACATCGCCACGCCCATCGTGAGCGGCAGCCGGGTGTTCCTGTCCTCGGCCTACGACACCGGCGCCGTCCTGCTGGACGTCACCGCGTCAGGCGCGAAGCAGGTGTACTTCACGCGCGAGATGATGAACCACCACGCGTCGTCGGTGCTCGTCGGGGAGTACCTCTACGGCTTCTCGAATTCGATCCTCACGGCGATGCGCTTCGCGGACGGGAAGGTCGCCTGGCAGCACCGCAGCGTCGGCAAGGGGTCGCTGATCTACGCGGACGCCCGGCTCTATCTCTTCAGCGAGCAGGGCCAGGTCGCCCTCGCCGAAGCCACGCCCGTGCAGTACGTCGAGCACGGCCGCTTCCGCATCAACGCAGGTGAGCTGCCCACGTGGAGCCACCCGATCGTCACGAACGGCAAGCTGATCCTGCGGGACCAGGGCACCGTCTACGCCTACGACATCCGCGCAAAATAGCCGTACAGCGAAACGGCCGGCGCAGCGTCGCTGCCCGGCCGTCCCGGATCCTGCCTCCGCCGGAGCCGCGTGACTAGTTGCCGGCGGGCCTGGCGGCCGGCGCCGGCAGACGCGGCGGCGTCAGGCGTTCGTGGTCGCCGTTGTCCGGCGTGCGCGTGTCGATGTACTTCAGCGCCTTGCCGTACGCCGTCCGGCCCGGCTTCTCCCAGTGCACCGCCGACCCATCCATGGCCTTCAGCAGTTCCTCCGTGGGCGCTCCCGCCAGCGTGAACGAGAGATCCACGGACTCAGCCGCGGCGAGCTTGGGGAGCTTCCAGACGATGACGTCGCCGGAGGTATCCGCGGGCGGACGCGGCGTGGCTCCCTCCTCGTTCGGGTGCGTCGCCAGCGCGAGAGCCGGCAGCAGCCCGAGGCTCGCGAGGGTCTGCGTGCCCTTGTAGCCGGGGCCGGTGCCGCTGACCACCTTCGTTCCCGCGGGCACGCGCACGAACACGGTCAGCCCTTCGGCGTCGACACCCACGTTCTTGATGCCGCGGTTCGCCACGGTCACCTTGTAGGTGGTGTTGCCGCCACTCTGCTCCGCGATCGTGATCGGTGCCGGGGCGTTGCCCGGGTTGAAGCCGGTCTTGATCGCGCCGATCGACGCGCGCACGCCGAGGTCCTCGACCATGAACTTGTAGATGGCGCGCAGATTCCCTTCCGAGAGGCGATCGGGCGAGTAGTTGCCCATGAGCGACTGCGTGGGCCACTTCGCGGTGTGGGTGTAGATCACCTTCTTGAACAGGTCGAAGTTCAGCTGCTTCGCGTACTCGCCAAGCCACATGCGGCCCATCTTGTTCTCCGGCTCGTGGCACTGGCCACAGCCGGTGATCTGCATGTAGACGCGCTGCTCGTACGGCGCGCTCGCCACCGCCGCGGGCCAGTGCCAGTGGCCGAGCTCCTTCGCCGGCGGCTTCGACTTCATGAAGGCGTAGATGCCGTCGATCTGCGCGTCGCTGAGCTGGGCTTCCGTGTAGGCCAGCATGACGCCCCACGGCTTGCGGAGCGCCTGCCGGAACTGCTCAGGGGTCAGGCCCCGGGCGCCGGCGAGGTCGGGGCCGAATCCACCTTCGCCGTTCTCGCCGTGGCAGAAGTAGCACAGCTTCCCGCGGAAAGCGGCCTGCCCGACCTTCGGGTCTCCTTGCGCGGCCGCCATGGCGGGTGCCAGCGACAGAACCGACAGCGCGACGAACAGTCTCAGCGTCATAACCTCTCCCTAGGCCTTGAGAATCGACTTCACGTAGGCGGGTGTCAGCGGAATCCGGCGCGCCATGACGCCCGTGGCGTCGAAGAAGGCCGCCGCCACGGCGTTGGCCGACACGGTGTTCGCCGCCTCGCCGCCGCCGTTGATGCCCCGGCCGTCGCGCGACGTGAACACCGTCTTCACCTGCGGCACGTCGCCCATCGATGGAATCCGGTACTTCGTCCAGTCGGTGCTCGTCACCTTCGACTGGTCGAACGTGACCTCCTCGAAGAGCGCCTCGCCGAGCCCCATGACCGTGCCGCCCTGGATGTTGGACGCGAGATGGCGGGGGTTCATCACCTTCCCGACGTCAACGCCGGTGGTGAACGACAGCACCTTGACGGCGCCGGTGGCCGGGACCACTTCGATCTCCGCGATCCCCACCCACTGCGCCCCGCTGCGGATCACCACGCCGACGCCCCGGCCGCGCACGGGTGTCGTGCCGGACCGGCGGGCGTCCGGACCCGGCGACGGGCGGCTCTTCCAGCCGGCCGCCTGCGCCGTCTCCTTCAGGATCTCGACCAGGCGCGCGTCCGTCGTGTGGCGGATGCGGTAGTCGATCGGATCGGCCTTGGCTGCCGCGGCGGCTTCCTCGACCGCGGCCTCCAGCGCGAAGTTCTGCTGGCGCTGCCACGGGGTCCGCATGATGTTGCCGCGCAGGCCACCGTTGGCGGACTCGTTCGCGAGGTTCGCCGTGCCGAACGCGGATTCGACGACCGCCGGCACCTTGTCGTACGGCCACACCGTCGAGATCGCCGGGAAGAGCGGCTTCGTCTTCGGCGTGATCGTCGGCGCGCCGGCCAGCACCGCGCCGATCATCCGCGCGTCGTTCTCGTGCGGCGAGTACCAGTCGCTCTTGAACGCGACCATGTTGCCCTGCCCGTCGAGGCCGATCTTCACGTTGGCCACCCAGCCCGGCGACGTGCTCGACCAGGTCAGATCCTCGGTCAGGGTCCACTGCACGCGGACCGGCTTGCCGACCAGCTTCGACAGGATGGCCGCGTCCGCCATCGCGCCGTCGCCGCCGAAGGTCGTGCGGCCGTACTGCCCCGGTCCCTGCGCCCACCGGATCACGACCTGCTCGACCGGCACGCCCATGATGTGCGCGATGTGCGCCCGGGCCCCCTGCGACTGGGACGACTGGGACCAGATCGTGATGCTGTCGGCCTTCACGTCAGCCGTGGCGACGTACGCCCCCATCGGCGCGTGGCGCACATACGGCTGCTCGTAGGTCGCCGCGACCGTCCGGGCCGCCTTCGCCAGCCCGGCGTCCGCCTTCGCGAGGTCGCCGCGGCGGCCGACGTCCTCCCACTTCGCCGCCCGCAGCGCCGCCGTCAGGTTGCTGCTCGTGGGCAACCCGGACCACGCCGTCCACTTCGTCAGTGCCGCGACCGCACGCGCCGCCGACACGGCTTCCCACTCGTTCGGCGAGACCACGGCCACGAGGTTCTTCTGCACGACGACTTCGGCCGTCGGGAACTTCGCCTTGTCGAGCCGGCCCGCTTCGACGAGCGTCGACCCGAGCGTGGCGGGACGGACCATCCGGGCGTGCAGCATGCCCGGCACCTTCACGTCGCCGCTGTAGACGGCCTTGCCGCGCACGATGTCCTCGATGGACGGGCGGGGATGATTGCCACCGACCACGGTGTATTGCTCGGTCCGCTTCATCGGCGGGTTGCCCGTCACGCTGAGGCCCATCAGATCCGCGATGCCGACCGGATCCTTCGGGTCGACCCGCGCCAGGCGCCCGGTCACGGGGATCGTCAGACTCAACTGCTGTCCCTTCACCAGGTCCGTGTAGCTGACGGACTTCCCGCCGCCGCTCACGACACCGTTGGCGACCTTGAGGCTGGCGACCGGCGCACCGAGCCGCTCGGCCGCGAGGCCCAGCAGCGCCTGCCGTGTGTACGACGCCACCTTCTTCAGGTTGTTGACGCCGCCGAGGAAGCCGGCGGAGAAGCCGCCATCCGGCGTCTCGTCCGTGTGCCCGCCGATGATCGTCACCTTCGCGGGGTCGACGTCCAGTTCCTCGGCAACCGCCTGTGCGTAGAATGCGGTCGACGCCGTGCCGGTCTCCGTCTTGCCCGTGCGCGCGACGATCGTGCCGTCGGCGCGCAGCTCCAGCCACGAGGCGAGCTTCGTGGCATCCAGCGTGCGCGACGCGCCTTCCGCGGCGGCGGACGCCTCACGGACCGGCAGCGAGGCCGAGACGACCAGGGCGCCGCCGGCCTTGACGAACGTGCGGCGCGTGAGTGTGGGGTGGATGAGGCTCATGCTGGTTCCCTCCGTCAGCCGGCGATGGCTTTGGACGCGCGCTGGACGGCGGCGACAATGCCGGTGTACGTGCCGCAGCGGCACAGGTGCGGCGAGGGAGGGTTGTTCGTGAAGGCCGTGCGTATCTGTTCGACGGTGGGCTTCGGGGTCTTCTCCAGCAGGTCGACGGCGGCGATCATCATGCCGCTCTGGCAGTAACCGCACTGCGGCACCTGCTCGTCGATCCACGCCTGCTGCACGGGATGCAGCGTGTCGGCCGTCAACGGCTTGCCGGTCTTCGCCGCCCACAGTCCGGGCAGGCCCTCGATGGTGTGGATCTTCTTCCCGCCGATGCGCGAGACGGTCGTCGTGCACGACCGGATCTCCTTGCCGTCGGCGAGCACCGCGCAGGCGCCGCATTGCGACATCCCGCAGCCGAGGCGCGTCGCCATCAGGTTCAGGTCGTTGCGCAGGACATAGATGAGCGGGGTATCGGCGGCGGCGTTCACCGTGTGGGTCTTCCCGTTCACGGTCAGGGTGTAGCTCGGCATGGGAACCTCTGCTGAAAGAGCGGCGACGGAGTGCCGCGATTATACGCCCGGGCTCCGGGCTCAGCCGGGCGGCAGCTCGGCATACAGCACGGCGAACGCGGCGGCCGCGCCGCTCACGTCATAGGCGGCAAACCGCTCTGGCAACTGGAGTTCCGCCGCGGCCTGCTCGGGCGTGCGGCCCGCCGCCTTTGCGCGCCGGCCGGCCTCGACGAGCGCCGCGACGAAGTCCGCGTACTCCTCGACGTCCTTCCACTGCGCCGTCGTCGAGATCGGCATCACGGACTGCGGCTTGTGCAGGCCCACGCCGCCGGTCTTCGGCGACTCGCGGCCCGGCACCGCCGACCGGGCCGTCGTCACGGCGGCACGTGCCTTCGCCAGCGTCTGGGTCAGACCGATCAGGCTCCCACCCAGCGCCGGCTCGACCACCGGCACCGCCTTCCGCGGGAAGAGCTCGCTCATGTACGCGAGGCGCTTCTCCTTGAAGACGATCAGCGCTTCGGCACCCGTGCGGCCGGGTCCGAGAACCATCAGATCCATGACGTCCGGGCCGTCGAGCAGCGTCGCCGTGCCGGTCACGACGGTCGACGGCGCGAACTTCGCTGCCGCGCCGGCGAACACGCCCAGTTGCGCCGCGCGGTCCGCCACCGCTTTCGGCGCGATGACGGTCGTCACGTCCGGATAGTCCAGGTTCGCCTTCAGCGCCTCAACGGAACTGCGCAGGTTCACGATGGTCCGCACGGGCTGGTCCGTCACGGTGGAGAGCGCCTCGAGCGAGGCCTTCCCGAGCCCCGGCAACGGGTCGATCAGCACCACACCGTCGTCCCGCGTCAGCGCGACCGCGTTGGCGCCGCCGCCCGAGAGCACGAACAGGATGTCGTACGCGTTCAGATTCCAGAGTGTGACGGCCGGCGCGGCCGTCTGCGCCGCCACCTCCGCCCGCGGCAGACCGGCGGCGGCGGCCAGCAGCGCGACCACCGCGCAGGCCGCCCGCGCACGCGGGCGCCTCACTTCCCGTCCTTCGCGAGCGACGCGGCGATGATCTCCTCGTCGTTGCGGGCATAGATGTGCCGGTTGGCGTAGGCCGGGTGCGACCAGTTCACGTTGACGAGCTGTCGCCGGTTGCCCGGAGGCGAGGTGGGCTTGATGAGCGCCGTCCGGCTGATCTCCTTGTACCCGGCCGGGTCCGGCTGCACGATGATGAGCTCCCCGCGATCGTTGTTGATGAAGAGGCGCTCGCCATTGACGACGATGTGCCCGGTGGCCCACCGCGACCGCTCCTTCGTCACCGCCTGCGTTTCCCACAGCCGCTCGCCGTCGGAGACGCGCATGCACCGGAACTGGCCGTAGCTGCAGATGCCGTAGATGTGGCCGTTGACGATCACCGGCCCGGAGAGCGTCGAGTGCAGGCCGTCGGTCTGGAGTTCGTTGTTGCTCTTGCCCTTCCACATCATCGACGCGGCCGGCTTCTGCCGGTCGAGGTTCAGCATCAGGCCGCCGTCGTAGAACGTGCTGAAGAACAGGTGCGGGCCGCTCTTGAACGGCATCGCGGCCGACGCGCTGCCGCCGACGCGCCACGGCGTCTCCCAGCGGACCTTGCCGTTCTCGGGGTTGAGGGACGCCACCGCGCCCGGGTACCAGACGATGAGCTGCTTCGCACCGCCCTCCGTGATCATCAGCGGCTGCGCCGCACCCAGCTCCGTCTCCATCGAGAGTGACTTCCAGATCACCTGGCCGGTGAACTTGTCGAGCGCGATCACCTTCGCGTCCGGCTGGCCGCCGACCATGCAGATCAGGTTGTTGCCGTCGACCAGCGGCGCCCCGGTGTAGCCGTAGTTGAACGCCCAGGTCCGCGGGTCCGCGCCCAGGTCCGCGACGTAGTCCTTCTTCCAGATCACCTCACCCGTGGCGGCCCTGAAGCAGAACAGCTTGCCGTTGACGCCGAGCACGTAGACGCGGTCCCCGTCCACGGTCGGCGTGGCGCGTGGACCCACCGGCCACAGAATGCCGCCGTAGTCGGCGGGCCACTCGTGCGTCCAGAGAATCTTTCCAGTCTTCTCGTCGAGGGCCAGCGCCCGTTCGGTCCCCTTCGGGCCCTTCTGCTCGATGAAGTCGGTCAGGAACACGCGGCCGCCGGCCACGGACGGCCCGCTGAAGCCGCGGTTGACGGGTGTCCGCCACAGGATCTTCAGGCCCTCGGCGGGAAACGTCTCGAGGATCCCGGTCTCCTTCCAGACGCCGGCGCGGCCCGCGCCGCGGTACTCCGGCCAGTCCTCGGCCGAGAGCGGTGACGACAGGCTCGCGACCGACAGGACGGCCGACGCGAGCAGCACGAAGACGGGCTTCCGCACGCTTCCCCCTCCCGGCCGGCGCGGCCGGACTCAACCGTGACCGGATGATAGCCGCGGGGCCCCGGCCCCTCCATGGAAATCCGGCCGTCCGCTCACGCCCGGCGCCCGCTCGCGACAGCGGCCCCGGACCGGTCCCGGCTGAGCGTCAGGACCAGCAGGCCCCCGAGGGCCAGTGACACCGCCAGGTAGAGCATCGCCCCCGCGAATCCCCCGCTCTGCTCGCGCATGAAGCCCGTGATCGACGGCCCGAAGAACCCGCCGAGGTTGCCGATGGAGTTGATGAGGCCGATCGCCCCGGCCGCGGCCGGGCCGGACAGGAATGTCGTCGGGTACGACCACCAGACCGCCATCGGCGCGTACGTGCCGATGCCGGCCAGCACCAGGCACCCGTAGAACAGCCACGGCGCGTGCACCAGCCCCCCCAGCGCCATGCCGATGGCGGCGACGAACAGATGGAGCGCCACGTGCCACCGCTTCTCGTCCCGCGCGGACGAGGAGTGTCCCGTGTACACGGACACCGCCAGCGACACCACCATCGCCGCCGCGAAGGCCTGTCCGACGCCGACGTTCGACCAGCCCGACACGTCACTGAGCGCGGTCGGCATCCAGTAGTTGAAACCCCAGTAGCCGGTGATCCAGAGGAAGTAGATCAGGCACAGCTTGAGCACCTCGCGGTCGCCGAGCGCCTCCCAGACGGTGTACTTGCGGACGGCGGCCTTCCCGGCCACCTCGCGCTCGAACTGTTCCGTCAGGAAGCGCTGCTCGGCCGGCGTCAGCCACCGCGCCTCGCTCGGGCGGTCCGCCAGCCAGCGCAGCACGACGAACCCGAACAGCACGGCCGGCGCGGCCTCGATCGCAAACAGCGCCTGCCAGCCCCTGAGCCCGAACGGCGACAGGCCGACCAGCCAGCCGGCGAGCGGCGCGCCGATGATGACCGAGACCTGGAGCGAGGTCAGCAGCACGGCGATGGCACGGGCGCGTTCCCGGGGCGGAAAGAACCGCGGGATGCAGGTCGCGTAGATGACCGGATACAGGCTCGCCTCCGCCACGCCCAGCAGGAATCGGAGCAGGTAGAACTGCCACGCCGTCTCCATGACGACCATCAGGGCCGAGACCAGGCCCCACGAGATCATGATCCGGGCGATCCAGATGCGCGGGCTGTAACGCTCGGCGATCAGCGCGCCGGGAATCTCGAAGAAGAAATACCCGGCGAAGAAGATCCCGGCGCCGAGGCCGAAGACCTGGGCGCTGAAGCCCAGGTCCGTATTCATCGTCAGCGCGGCGTAGCCGATGTTGACGCGGTCGATGTAGGCGATGACGGAGACGATGAACAGCGGCAGAACGAGATTGCGGTAGGCCTTCCGCCTGGCGCTCGCCTCGACCGCATCGACCGTCCCCTCCGCCGGGCTGCTCGCGGTGGCGGGCACCCTATTCGGCCTTGATGCGGATATTGCGCCACTCGGTCGGCGAGCCCTCGACCTGCATGCCGAAGAACCCCGCCGGGTAGTCGTGTTCGGTGATCGTCGAGCTCAGCGCGCCGTTGATGTAGGTCTTCACCTGGCCGTCCTTCGACACGATCTCGATGTCGTTCCAGTCGAACGGCTTCACGGCCTTCGTCTTGGCCGCGTGGTCGTAGGTGAACTTCCCCTTGCCGCCGCCGAGGAAGAAGATGTCGGCCATGTCGCGGACCCGGCCCTCGATCTCGATGCTCTTGCCGAAGCCGCGCATGTTCTCCTCCTGGATGAACATCAGCCAGCCGCCGCCCCCCATGTAGATGTCTTCATCGCCCACCCAGCCCTCGGGCTTGACGAACTTGTGCTGGAAGCGCACGGTGAAGTTGAGGAGCTTCTTCGCGGAGTAGTACCAGTAGCCGTGCAGGTCGCACTTGCAGTACATCTTCCCGCCCGGAACCACCTTCAGCGTCTCGCCCGGCTCGGTACGCCCGCAGTCGCCCGGCGCCGGTCCGCAGCGCGTCCCCAGATTGAACTTGATATTCGTGAAGTCCTTCCCGTTGAAGATGTGCTCGAAGCCGGGTTCGTTGAGCATCATCTGGCCCATCAACTCGACGTCGGGCACGAGTTCCGTCTTGCCGGCCGGGAAGCCGTTCCGGTCGAGGATGTGCGCGATGATGTCGGCCCGCGTGTTGTTGGTGATTGACTCGTTCCCGAAGGCCGGCATGCTCTGCAGCTTCGTGTAGAGGTGATACACGGTCGGGTAGAGCATCTTGCCGTAGTAGACGCGCCCGAGGAACGGCGCAGCGAAGGAGCTCGGCAGCGGGGCCTCGTCCACCTGCTTCTGCGTCAGCTTGGCGTCATTCGTGTTGTGGCACAGGCCGCAGTTGCGATTGAACGCCTGGCGCCCGCGTTCAGCCTGATCCTCGGTAAAGAACGCCTCGCCCCGCTTCGCCGTGCCCGTGAGTGCGAGATCGCCCGCGAACTCCTTCGCGCCGGCAGGTACCTTGCTGTACTGCAGCATGTAGGCGACGACATCCGCGTTCTGCTGCCGCGACAGCGTATTCGGCGCGTGGTAGGGCATCCGCGCCTGGACGTAGCCGAAGAGTTCCCGGACCGGGCGGCTCTGCCACTTTGCCACGAAGGCCGGCCCGCCGGCCGCGGGTGCGAGGTTGCCGCCGGCGAGATCCTTCCCGTGGCAGAACACGCACTGCTGCTGATAAACCATCGCGCCGCGGGCCGCCTGCGCATCGGTGTAGATTCCGTTCCAGGCGGGCGCTGGCTGCTGGGCCGATACCGTGGTGAGCGCCAGAGCGCCCGCTGCAGCCAGCAGGCCCGCTGCCAGGACCATTCGCAACGACATCGTTCTCATTCCGTCTCCTCCCGCCTCAGCGTCACAGATCACTCCCGGTGGGCCGCACGTCGCGTGCGGCACGCCCGCAGAACGGCTGTCCGCAGGACGTCAGTCTGACCGCCTCAGGGCTGGTCGTGGTCGCGGATGCGGATGTTCCGCCAGCGCGCCGCGAAGCCCTGCATCTGCAGGCCGATGTAGCCCGGCTGCGTGTACTCGTGCTGGGTCACGGTTGTGACCAGCGTGTCGTTGACGAAGCCCCGGATGTTGCCGTCGGTCGACACAATCTCGATGGTGTTCCACTCGCCGAGCGGGCGCACCACGCGCCTCAGGGCGTCGTTGTCCCACGTATTCGCGCGCATCTTCGTGCCGCCGAGCGCCACCGGCTTCAGCAGGTCCCGCTGTTCACCGGCCAGCGTCAGCGACTTCGGCCAGACGAACAGATTCTCGTCGAACAGGAACAGGTGATAGCCCGTGTTCGCGTAGTAGTAGACGTCGTCCGCGTCCCAGTCCGCGGGCTTCTCCGACAGGTAGTCGAGCCGCAGCGTGAAGTTGCGGTACTTCCCGGCGGTGTACATGAACCCGTGCTCCTTGCCGGAGCCGCGGATGACGCCGTTCCGGATCGTGAACGCCGCGCCCGGCGTCGTCCGGCCGCAGCTCTCGGGGGGCAGCCCGCAACTGAGGCCCACGAGGAACTTCCAGCCCGCGAACGTGCGGCCGTTGAAGAGGCGCACGAAGCCGGGTTCGTCGAGCGGCATGTTCTTCATGGCCGCCAGGTCGAAGAGCAGCGGTGCCCGGCCGGCGGGGAATCCGTTCTGCTGGAGCAGATACGCCAGGATGTCGGTGCGCGTCTGCGGCGTGATGCTCGTCGTCACGGCCGGCATGGACTCCAGTTCCCGGTAGAGGAAATAGACCGACGTGAAGATCCGGCGTCCGGTGTTCTTCTTGTCCGCGATGTAGCGCCCGCCGAGGTTGCTCGTCAGGCGCTGCCGGGCGATCAGGAACCCCCGCGTCTCGAGTTTGGCCTTTTCGGGGTCCGGCTCGGCGAAGTGGCACGCGCCGCAGTGCTTCTCAAAGAGCGCCTCGCCACGCTCGGCCTGCGCCACCGTGTAGTAGGCCTCCGGCTCGCCGTTCTCGGGCGCAGCGGCCACGGACGCACCTGGCTGCGCGGCGGCGGGCGGTGCGGCCTGCGCGGACGCAAACAGGAGACCGGCCACGACGAAGGCGGCGGTCAGGCCGATGACGCGCATTCGCGGGTTCGACGGCATCAGGGCACCTCAATCAACTCGATCGCCTCCAGGCTTGGCCCTTCGACCATGGCCGCGCGGCCGGACCCGAAGCGGTACGGCGCCTTCAGGATGCGCACGCCATTCTGCCGCAGCCGGGCCAGCCAGTTCGAGAGCCCGCTGACCTGCAGGCCCACGTGGTCCATGACGTGGCCGCGGGAGCCGACGAGCGGCTGGCCGCCCTGCCGTTGATACCAGTTCAGCTCGACATCCCCGAACGCCACGCCGCCTGCGGGCTGGCGCATCGTGCCCTGCGGCACCAGCGAAAGCCAGGACGGCTCGCCGGTCGCGACGTCGCAATCCGCCTCGGACGTCTTCCGCCCTTCCGCGCGGCGCGCCGACTGGCTGATCGGCACGCCGAAATGGCGTTGGTACCAGAGCTCGGCGCAGAAGACCTGCTCCTGGAACATGTGGACGTGGTTGAAGCGTTCGGCGGGGTGGTCGCCTGCGTACTCGATCCACTCCCCGTCCGGGCCGGTGAGGTAGCCGTATCCCCCGGCGGTGGCCTTCGCGCCCCTCTCACGTGCCGCCGCGGCCGCCGCGCGCGTGAGCGTGCCAGGGAGCCACTCGTTGCTGAAGGTCACGGTGCGGCCGTCGTCCGTGTGGAGCGGCGTCAGAGGCGCGCCGGACGTCCGGTACCGCTCCCACGAGCCCTGAGCGCTGGGCACGTGCCAGCCGAAGTGCCAGTACGCACTCTGCCCCGCCGGCGGACGGCCGGTCCGCTTCGAGAGGAGCACGAGCACGTGCCCGGTGCGGAAGCCGGTGAAGCCGGCCACCGTGGCCGGCTCGACCGTCGTGAAGTGGCGCTGATAGAAACGTACCGCCGCGGCCGGGTCGGCGCTGTTCAGGTGCAGGTGGTGGAAGGCCGGTGTCTCGCTGTTCTGGGCCCGTGCAGCCGGGGGCGTGACCGCGCGCGCGCCCGGAAGGAGGACAAGCACCGCCGCCGTCAGAAGCCCTGCCCGCACGGCACCCACAGTACTCGACCTCATCGGCTCCGCCTCACGTCCCTGCACCACGTCGCGGAACCGCACCCGCTACGGTCGCGCGCTTCCGGCAGCCGGCAGTCGGAACACCCACAGCGTCGTGCCGGATGCCGGCGCCCCGATCTCCGGCGTGAGGGCACCGCCGTTCACGTCGTACGTCCGGCCCCCGCCCGCTGTCACCGCGATGTACTGTACGCCGTTGACGCTGTAGCTGATCGGATAGGAACTCGGCGGCGCGTTCAGGCGCACCTGCCACAGCACCTTGCCGGTCCGGTCGTCGAGCGCACGGAACCAGCGGTCGCGGGAGCCCTCGAACACGAGCCCCCCGGCGGTGGCCAGCACCGCGCTGCTGTGCGGCGCCCGCTCGCGGTTCGTCCACAGCGTCTTGCGCGTCGCGAGGTCCACGGCCTGCACGCGCCCGACCATGCCGTCACCGCCCTCCTTCGGCGTCGCGAAGACGGCGATGTCGATCGCCGCGCCCGGCGTAGGTGAGTACATGAAGGGCATGCAGGTCTCGTTGCTCGGCACGAAGAGCACGCCGGTCTTCGGATTGAACGACGTCGCCGGCCAGTTGCGGCCGCCGCCGGAGGCCGACGGGCAGATGGTCCTGATCTCGTTGGCCTTCGGCTCCAGCTCCGCCGAGATCCGCTTGGCGCCGGTCTTCGGATCGATGGCCACGACGAGGTTCTGGATGCCGGAGTCGTAGGAGAACAGGTACTGTCCGGTCGCCGCGTCCAGCGTGTCGAAGAGCGCCATCTTGCCGGCCGTCGTGACGGTCCTGCGCGGTTTCCCGCCCACGGTGAGCGTGGCGAGCGTCCGCTCGAAGACCCAGTCCAGGTCCCACACCTCCCGGCCCATGTGCTGGTAGTGCCACACGAGCTCGCCGGTCTCGGGGCGCAGCGCGAGCGTGCTGTTGGTGAACAGCCCGTCGTTGTAGCCGGGCTTGCCGGGCGCACCTTCGAGCAGCACCTCGGCCTTGTACGTCTGGCCGACCCCGCTGTAGACCAGGTTCAGCTCCGGGTCGTAGCTGGGCGCGGTCCAGATCGCGCCGCCGGTGCGCTTCTCGAGTGGCGCGCCGTTCCAGGTGTCGCCGCCCGGTTCGCCGGGCCGGGCGAGGGTGTTGAAGCGCCACACCTCCCGGCCGGTGGCGGCATCGAGCGCCAGCAGGAAGCAGCCCCCCGCGTAGCCGACGTTGCAGTTCGACATGCCCTGAAAGAGCTTGCCCTTTGCCACCAGGGGACCGGCCGTAAAGGAGATGTTGTCTTTGGCGTCCGCAAAGGCGCGGTCCCACACCATCGTGCCGTCGCGCATGTTGATGGCCGTCACGTTCCGGCTGCCCGCGAGGTAGACCATCTCGCCGTAGATCCCGAGGTTGCGGACAAACGGCGTGCTGAAGCCCGGGCTCGCGCCGGGCGCGCCGGCCCCCGGGCGCGCGTACTTCCAGATCGGGTCGCCGGTCGCCGCGTCCAGCGCCTCCAGGGTTCCCGCGCTGGCGGCGAAGAGGACGCCGTCGTGCATCAGCGGCGTGATCTCGTTCACGCCGGGCGCCAGGCTCCAGCTCCACGCCACGCCGAGCCGGCCGACATTCTCCCTGTTGATCTGGTCCAGGTCGCTGAAGCCCTGGGCGTCGTAGGTGCGGCGCCAGTGGAGCCACTCGCCCCTGGGCGGGTTGCGCAGCATCTCGTCCGTGACCGGCCTCAGCGCGCGCATCCGCTCGGCGCGCGCCTTCAGCGCCGCCTGCGCGGTGGCGTCCTCGATGAACAACTGCGGGAGCGGAATCCCCTGGCGACGCTCGGCGGGCCAGTGGTCAGCCAGGCTCATCGCCGCCAGGGCCGAGGGCTGCGCGGCCGGTCCCGCGGGCTTCACGCCGTTGGCCTGGACCAGATACGCCATCACGTCGACGTAGTCCTGATCGCTGAGCGAGCCCGGTGCCTGCGGCGGCATCCGCTCACGCATGTATCGAAACAGGCCGTCGCCCGGCTGCGCCCGCCAGCGTCCTCTGAACGCCGGCGTGATGAGGGCGGGCCCCCCGGGCCCGCCGGTGAGGTCGGCGCCGTGGCAGCCCTGGCAGGTGGACCGATACAACTGCACGCCACGGCCGGCCTGCGCCTCGGTGAAGGTGAACGGGCCGGGCCTCCCCTGCCCGGACGTCGCCACGACCGCCGCAACGAGGCCGATGGCCGCCAGGGCCCCCGCGCCGATCTTCCGCCGCCTCGTCGCCCCCATGAACCTCTGCTCCTAGTCCGGCAGCGCCTTGATGCGGATGTTCCTGAAGCGCATCGCGACTCCCTCAAGCTGGAAGATGACCCAGCCGGGGTTGGTGAACTTGTTCGATCCCCGCCCGATGGGCGCGCCGTTGATGTAGGTGTTGATCACGCCCTGATCGTTGACGACGCGCACCGAGTTCCACTCGCCCACCGGCCGCTGCACGCGCTTCCGCGTCACGTCGTCGAGCAGCGGATCGGGCACGCTGAGCACGGCCATCAGGTTCAGGTTGTGCCCCTGCACCTCAATCCGCGACTGGGTCGGCGGGTAGACGAAGTGCTCGGTCACCGGAAAGAGGACGCCGCCGTTGCCGTCGAAGAACGTGTCGCCAGGGTCGGCATCGGCCGGTCGCTCGAACAGCATGTCGAATCGGAGGTCGAAGTGCCTGTACTGCTTCTTCGTGTGCCAGTAGCCTTCCGGCTGGCCGGCATAGACCAGCTCTCCCCGGGCCGCGTCGACCGTCACGACGTTGCCGGGGTCCGTCGTGCCGCAGCCCAGCGGCGCCGGCTTGCACATGAAGCCCAGCACCACGCCGAGGCCGGACAGGTCGCGGCCGTCGAACACGACGTCGAACCCCTGCTCGTTGAGGGGCATCCGCTTCATCGCCGCGATGTCGAGCGTCAGCGGCACGGCTCCGGGTGGAAAGCCGTTGGCCTTGAGAATGAACGCGATGATGTCCAGCTTGACCGTGGGGCTCACCGCGTGTGAGTTGCCCGCCGGCATCGTGTCCCGGATGCGGCGGAACAGGTGGTACAGCGACGGGTACTTGCGCGCGAAGCGCCCCCCGAGCGACAGCAGCGTGTGCTCGGTCCGGTAGAACCCTGCTTCGGGCGGCAGCATCTCCCGCGTGAGCAGCGGCGGCGCCGTGTGGCAGACGCCGCAGTTGCGCAGGAACGCCGCCCGTCCGCGCGTGGCCTGTTCCTCGGTGTAGTACTGCGAGACGGGCTCACCGACCGGCGGCGCCACCGGATCGCCCAGCCCGCCGACCTTCGCGGGCTCCAGGCCCTGGCCGGAGGCGGGCACGGACAGACACATCGCGAACGCCGTCAGCAGCAGTGCGCGGGCCACCACCCGTCTCGGCGGCGCGGCAGCTCCCGTCATGGCTTGCGCTCGATGATGGTGATGGCCTTCAGCACCTCGACGCGCCCCGGCAGCTCGGAGGCACCCGCCGGCATCCCGCCGACCTGCAACATGTAGGCGAGCACGTCGGCGTTCTGCTGGTCGCTCAGGTGCCCGCTCAGGTTGAGTGGCATCTGGGTGCGCATGATATCGAAGACCGTCGCGAGAGGCCGCCGGTTCCACTTTCCGGCGAACGCCGGCCCCGCGAGCGCCGGTGCGAGCACCGTGCCCGCCAGGTTCAAGCCGTGGCACATCGAGCAGTTCTCACGGTAGAACGGCTCACCCCGCGCGGCCTGGGCGTCCGTGTAGACGCCGTCCCACTGCGACTTCGGTGATTGAGCCGCCAGGCCCAGCCCGCACACGCCTGTGAGCGCGAGCGCGGCCAGAACCTGGCGGAGGAAGGACACGGCGCGGAGCCTAGAAGTCGAGCTGCACGCCGAGCTTGAGGAGGCGCGCCGGCAGAATCCCGAGCGGCCGCAGCCAGGCCGCACCGCCCCCGGCGATCGTGCCGTAGTTGTTGTTCCAGGTCACCACCGTGTTCCGGTTGGCCAGATTGTACAGGTCCAGCATCGCGCGAATGCGCGTGGTGCGCACCGTGAACACGCGCGTGACCCGCAGGTCGATCTGGTTGATCCGGTCTCCGTACACCGAGTTGGGCTGGATCAGATTGATACTCGCCGTCGCCGTCGCGCCGGCGGAGAGGTTCCGTCCAAGCGACGGGGCGATGACCGCGTTGTTGACGACCGCCGTCGCCGAGACCGCGGCGCCGGGCACGCTCTGGAAGGTGCCGGACACGATCACGTCCCAGGGCAGGTTGTACGACCCGAGGAGCTTCACCTGCTTCTGATACGGCTGCACCTGCCGGCAGTACGGGCCGCCGAGGGGCCCGCCCACGCCGGTCGTGCCGGCCTCTGGCACCTTGGCGAAGATCTCGCAGTTGTCCGTGACGGACCGGCCGAAGCTGAAGCCGCCCTGCAGCGTCGCCTTGTTCTTCAACCGGGTGTTCACGGCCATGTCCACGCCCTGCCACGTCTCGACCTGCTTGCCGTAGTCATTCGAGAGTGTGCCCAGGTTCTGCAGTCGACCGAGGCTGGACGGGTTCAGATCGCGCAGGCCGCAGATCTGCTGCCCGCCGCCGTTCGGCAGCCGGGAATTGCTGGGCGCGGTGATGCAGAACGAGTCGTAGTTGTCGGCCGAAACCAGCGTGTTGTCGGTCACGGTGAAGTTCCCGTAGTGCCGGCGGAAGAAGGCCATGCTCGCCGACATTCCGGGCCGCAGCTCCTGCTGCACGCCGGTGGAGAACTCCCAGTTGTAAGTGCGGACGCCGAACCCCTCCGTCCACGCCGGGTCGTAGCTCAGCGTCCGGACGAGCCGGCCGAAGTTCTGATTGGGACTCGGGCCGAGTTCGCCGTTGGCGGCCGGATTCAGCGGGTCGCCCTGCGGCACGAAGTCGCCGTTCAGATCGTTGAACGTGCGCGTCAGCGTGCCGGCCGACGACGTCGTCGGATCCACGACGCGGGTCAGGTCCATCGTCTCCTGCAGCACGTACCGCGACATGCTGACCTTGAGCGCCGTCCTGCCGTTCCCGAACACGTCCCAGGATGCGCCCAGACGCGGAGAGAGGTCGTTCCACTTGAAGACGTCCGCGCCCGGAAAGGACCGCGCCGGCAGCAGATTCGTGGCGGCCAGGTCGTAGTCCGGATACCGCGTCCCCAGCCGATCCCACCGGATGCCGAGATTCAGCGTCACCCGGTTCACGTTCCACTGGTCCTGCGCGAAGGCACTGGACTTGTAGGCGTAGTTGGTCAGCCTGAACGGCGTCGGCAGGAACGTGACCGAGTTGGGACGGCCGTTCACCAGCGTCAGCTCGTAGTCCGCCGGCGCTTCGTACAGCGGACTCAGGAACGCGTTCTGCTGCTGGAAGCCGAACTTGAACCCGTGGGAGCCCGTCACGTAGGACACGGCGACGCGGTAGACGTCGTTGCGTTGATCCTCGTCGCGATACACCTGCGGACTCACCGGGTTGCCGTAGGTGACGGCGCGGATGCGCTGGCCCGTCGTGCTCTCCAGCGCCGTCGGCCCGATGGCGCCGGGTCGCGGCACGATGGTGTGCAGCACGTCGGTGAGTGACACGCCGCCCTCCACCAGCAGCCGGTTGGTGAGCGGAGCCGAATACGTCACCTGGATGATGTTGCTGTGGAAGTTCTGGATGTAGTTGGCCTCGTCGGCAAGCTGACCGGCCAGCGTCCGGAACTCCAGCTTGTCGTTCCAGTCGAACATCACGGCCAGCTTGTTCTTCGGCGTCATCTGCCACGTCACGCGCCCGACGCCGTCCTTCGTGATCTGATCCTGGTAGGGGCGCACCGAGAGGTCCGGCACGTACGTGAAGCCCGTCGGGTTGAGGTTCGGCGCGCGGGTGGACTGGTTCGCGTAGTTCGCGATCCGCCAGTCGCGGTAGGCGGTGAAGAACCAGAGCTTGTCCTTCTTCAGCGGGCCGCCGAACGAGGGATTGATGTCGCGGATCTCCTTCGTCGGCAGGGCCGCCGTCAGCCCGCGCTGCCTGAGCTCGTCGGTATAGTTGTTCGACTGCGTCGCCTCGTTGGCGATGTTGGCGAAGAAGCCGCCCGAGAACCGGTTGCCGCCCTGCTTCGGCAGCATGTTGGCAACCACGCCGCCCGTCTCCCACTCGGCCGAGTGGCCGCTCACGGAGAGAATCGTCTGCTCAATCGTCTGGTCGCCGAGCGTTGTGGCTCCAATGCTCCCCGCGAATGCCTGGACCATCGCCACGGACATGCCGTCCAGCAGCGTCTGCTGGTCGTTGCGACGCCCGCCATGAATCGTCAGGCCCTGGAAGCCCTCACCCGAGCTCCCGCCGACGTCCTGCCCCTGAGTCGTCGCCCCCAGCACGTTCATGCCCGGAATCAGCACGGCCAGATTGGCAATCGATTTGGCCGTCGGGATGGCATCGATGATGTCACGCGTGAGCACGCGCTGCTCGCGGACATTCTGCACGTCAACGACAGGCGTCTGGCCGGAGACGACGATCGTCTCCTCCATCGCGCCCACTTTCATCTCCGCACTGATGTTCGCGGTGAAGCCGGCGGCCACGTCAATACCTTCGCGTTTGACCGTCGAGAACCCGGTGAGCGTGAAGGTGACGCTGTAGACGCCGGGTCTGAGGTCCGTGATCCTGTAGTTGCCCGCGCCGTCGGAGACGGCCGTCCGGACCTTCTCGATGAGCGCCGGACTGGCCACTTCGACCGTCACACCCGGCAGCACGCCGCCAGTCGCGTCCTTCACTCCACCTGCGATCGAACCCGATGTCTGTGCGCCCGCCAGCGCCGGCAGGCAGCACAGCAAGACAGCCAGCAACCCCTTGTGGACGTTCATCGCTCTCACCTCGTCGTGGAAAACAAGCCGGCGGCGCCGGGCGGGCGTGCCCGGCGCGCGGACGGCGCACAGGTTACCCGGAACCGTCCCGATGTCGATCACCTGAACGGGGTACGCGACCGGCTACCTCATCCGCAATTTCGCACGTGGCATGCAACTTGTCGTGCTTGGCACTACCCTGCCCCGTCGGAACCATGCCGCCACCGCCACCGGGCCGCCCCTCGGCCGCCGTTTGCTGCGTACGCGCGTTTCTCGCTCACGTCGGGTCCGCGGCAGCGTCCTCGCGGGGAGTTACACTCTCGCTCGTACCAGGCAAGGGTTCCGGAGGTCGCTGTGCCCACACCGTTACTGCACGTCACGACGTTCGCGCTCCTCCTGATCGCGCTTGCGCCGATGCCCTCCGGCGCACAGACCGTTGCGCCGACCACCACGCCGGGCCTCGCGGCGGGCGCGACGATGCCACCAGTCACCGACGCGATTGCCGAGCCGATCGCCGGCGTGGTTGCGGCAGGCGAGACGGTGAAGCTGCTGACGACCGACGTCACGGGCGGCGACGGCATCATCGGGCTCAGCAATGGCGACGTCCTCTTCATGGAGACGAGAACGGGCCGGATCCGCCGCATCACGCCGGACGGGCAGATCGCGACGCTGCTCGAGGCGAAGGGCGTCAAGTCGATCGGCGCGGATCGGCAGGACCGCGTCATCGCGCTGCTGCAGGACTCGCTGGAGATCGTCTATCCGGCCCGCGAGGCGCGCGTGCTGGCGGCAGGGTCCGCCGCCCACTCGCTCAGGGGCCTCAACGACTTCGTCGTGTCGTCACGGGGCGGCATCTACGCCTCGGACGTCGGCGTCTACAACCAGCCGAAGTACTCACAGCCCACGAAGATTCACTACGTGCCGCCGGGCGGGCCGCCCCGCGTCGTGGCCGACACGGCAGAAACGATGGCCCTGCCGAACGGCATCGTGCTCAGCCCGGACGAGAAGACGCTCTACGTGGCGGACTCGCGCAACAACTCGGGCATGGCGTGGGATGTGCGGCCCGACGGCACGCTCGCCAACCCGAGAGCCCACGGCAAGAACCGGATCACGCCGGCAATGGAACGGGACTTCGCCCTGCAGGCGAACGGCCTCGCCGTCGACGCCGCCGGCCGCGTCTACGCCGGGATGCCGTTCGGCGTGCAGGTGTTCAGCGCGGCCGGCACGTACCTGGGCACGATTCCGGCTCCCGGCAAGATCCAGAGTGTGAGCTTCGGCGGGCCGCGAAAGGAGTACCTCTACTTCCTGTCGACCGGGGCGGTGTGGAGGGTGAAGATGCTGGCCCGCGGTATCCAGGGCCGCGCCAAGTAGCCTCCGCCACGCGCGTCGCCCTGTCCATGTCCGGCGAGAAGAAACGACGGAAGGCGCAGGGCGTCACGTCGCCCGTTGCGCCTTCCGTCGCGACTCTTAGAAGTCGACCACCGTGCCGAACTTGAAGACCCGCGGCCCGAGAATCGACGTCGGCCGGCGCCACGCGGCGCCGAACGTGCTGTTCACCGAGAGAATCGTCCCGGCGTTGAAGATGTTGTAGGCGTCGAACTGCGCCTGGATCCGCGCACGGCCGACCTTGATCAGACGGCTGAACCGTACGTCGACCTGGTTGAGCCGGTCCTCGAACAGGGTATTTGGCGTCAGGATCGGCACCACCACCGTGCCTGCCGCGCCTGCTGAGAGGTTCCGGCCCAGTGACGGTGCGACCTGGGCGTTGGTGAACGTGTTGTTGGCCGACACCGGGATCCCCGGCAGGTTCTGGACCGTGGCCGCCACCTGGAAGCTGAACGGAAGCGGGTAGATGGCGTTGAACTTGAACTGCGTCCCGCCCTTCCACCACGGCTGCACGTTCTTGCAGAAGCCCTCCCGGGCATCAAGCAGCGCGAAACCTGGCGCGGACGTGTTGCCCGGGATGAGGCCCGGCGCGTCGATGGTGAGGCACGAGTCGGTCACGTTCTGGTTGAACGACACGCCGCCGTTGAACACGCCACCCGTGCCGAAGCGGGCGTTCACCGACGCGTCCACGCCGTTGAAGTACTGCTTGTAGTCACCGAAGTTGCTCGACTGTGTGACCACCGCGTTCACCTGACCAAACCGCGACGGGTTCACGTCCTGCAACCCGCAGAGCTGGTTGCCGCCTCCGCCCGGCAGGAGCGCGTTGGTCGGCACCGTGACGCAGAAGCTGTCGTAGTTGCCGGGCGCCACCAGCGTGTTGTCGGTAATGGAGAAATTGCCGAACTGGGTTCGGAAGTAGCCCACGTTGAGCGCCATCCCTGGACGCAGCTCCTGCTGGATGGAGACTGACCCCTGCCAGTTGTACGGCCGGATCTGGTTCCCGTTCACGACATCGTCGGCGAAGGTGCGCGTCTGGTTGACGGTGCCGAAGCGGCTGTTGTTCAGGGCACCGCACTCCCCGTTCGCGCCCACAGAGGGCGTCAGGTCGCAGTCGGGCACGTAGTTGCCGTTGGCGTCGTTCCACGCGCGCGTCGCGTTCAGCACCATCGAGAGCTGCGGGTTGATCTGCTCGGTAATCCCGACACCCATGCTCTGCACGTAGCGGCCGAACGAACCCTTGATGGCCGTGCGGCCGTTGCCGAACAGGTCGTACGCCACGCCGACACGCGGCGAGAAATCCATCCACTTCGGCGCGTCCTTGACCTCGGCGAACGTTCTGGCGCCGATGAACCGCGACGCCGGCAGACTCACCGCGGGGGCCCACCCCTTGAACGTATCGAGCCTGACGCCACCGGTCACCGTGAGCTTGCCCATCGTCCACTGGTCCTGCGCGTAGTAGCCCAGGCCGAGCATGTTGTTGTCGGTCAGCACCGGCATCGCCCACTGCGTCAGGGCGATCGGCGCGCGGTTCCGGAAAGTGTAGCTGATGTACTGGTTCACCGTCCGGTCCTGGTGGTCCCAGCCGCGGTAGAACATCACACCGCCCTTGAAGGCGTGTGAGCCGGTGACGTAGGACACCGCCACGCGGCCGTTCATCTGGTTGCCTTCCTGCCCGCGCTTGGTCTCGTTGTAGGCCGTCGACCCTGTGGTCGCGAACGCACCGTAGGTGCGGCCCAGGCCCTGGTCGGTAATGGCGATGGCATCGGCTTTCACCAGGCCCCCCTCCTCACCCGGGATCGGCGACTTCTTCGCGTTGAACGAATAGGAGACACCCGCGTCCAGCAGGAGCTTGTTGCTGGCCGGGTTGGTCCAGGTCACCTGGCTCAGGTAGAGGGGCTCGAAGTGCAAGGTCGTCACCGCCTCCGGCGAGTTGGCACTGCTGACGCCGAGGTAGCAGAAGCAGTTGGCCTGCGTGCTCTCGTACCAGGCAATCTTGTTCTTCTGGTTGATCTGCCAGGTCATGCGAAGGCTGTGGTCGCGGATGTAGGTGTCCGTATAGGCCGGCTTGCTCGTGTCGGCCTCGTAGAACAACGGGTTGCTGGACTTGTTGAAGAAGGCACCCGGCTGAAACTCCTGCGTCCCCCACGCGCGGTGCGCCGTGTAGAACCAGAGCCGGTCCTGCTTGATCGGGCCGCCGACACCGCCGCCGATGTCGTAGATCTTGTCGATCGAGGACGCGGTGGTCAGGCCGCGCGACCGGTGCTCGTCGTTCAGGTTCGTACCCTGCATGGCGTTGTTGGCGAAGTTGCCGGCCAGGTAGTACTTGAAGGCGTTGCCACCCTCCTTCGGCACGTAGTTCACCTGCACGCCACCGGTGTCGGCCTCGGCCGACATGCCGGCCGTCTCCAGCGTCGTCTCCTGGATGGCCGCCACGTTGGTGAAGTAGATCTTGTTCACGCCGCCGCCGTCACCCGAGTTGTTGCCGAAGCGCATGCCGTCGATCTTGAACATGCTGTCGTTGGCGCGGCTACCGTGGATAGCGATGGCCGACACGGCGTCGCCCTTGTTGCCACCCACGTCCTGGGCGTTGGCAGCCTGCATGCTGGCGCCGAGCGTCAGGCCGGCGAAGGCCGCCGCCGTCTTGGCCGAGGGGATCGCGTCCAGGGTCGTCTGCGAGAGCACCGTCTGGCTGCGGACGTTCTGGATGTCCACCACCGGCGTGGCGCCAGTGACGGTGACCGTCTCCTCGAGGGAGCCGACCTTCATCTCCGCGGTCACGTTCACCGTGACGCCGGTCGTCAACTCCAGCCCGTCGCGCTTGTAGGTGCCGAACCCCGGCAGCGTGAAGGTGACGGCGTAGGTGCCGGGCCGCAGGTCGGTGATCTTGTAGTTGCCGCTGGCGTCGGTCACCGCCGTGCGGACCTTCTCGATAAGCGCCGGGCTGGCGGCCTCGACCGTGACACCCGGGAGCACCGCCCCGGTCGCATCCTTCGCCACGCCGGCGATTGCGGCCGTGGTGGCTGACTGGGCAAACGCGCCTGGTGCACCTGTCAGCACGCACACGACCATCACGAGTGCCGTTGCTATCTGTCTCACTGAGCCCTCCTTCGTCAGAAACACATCCATCAATTGGCCACCGCCCCGTTCAGGGTGTAGGCCACCAACGCCGAGTCTTCACCGTTGCCGGTCGCCACGACGAGATACTGCCGGCCCCGATGCACGTAGGTCATCGGCGCCGCCGTGGACAGGCCGTCGCCTTCGATCACGTGCACGATCCCGCCAGTCCCCTTGTCGAAGACGTAGACGAGCTTCCGCAGAAAGCCAGGGTCGTTCCACTTCTCCCAGGGCGGCGGCTGCGGCTGGCCTGTGACGAACGTGTAGGTCACGCCGACAAACAGCAGCGACTTCGTCACGAGAGGGGCGGCGCCGAGCACGGAGTCGCCGAGCGGCGGCAGTCCCAGGCCCTTCAGCAGCGGGTGATTCCGGGGACCGTTCCCGAGGGGCGTCATCCACCGGTGATTGCCGGTGTTCAGGTCGATGGCCGTCACCCGGGAGTACGGCGCCTTGATGATCGGCAAGCCGTCCACGTACATCTGCGCCGCCTGGCCCGCGGCAGGGGGAGGCACACTGCCCGGGGGCGCGTTCGGAAAACGCGCACGGAGGACGTCCATCGTGAGTCGTGTCGGGAGGTACAACACACCGGTCTCGGGATCGAACGCGGCGCCACCCCAGTTCGCGCCGCCGAGCGAACCGGGCACCTTGAGCGTGCCCTTCTCGGAGGGCGGCGTGTAGATGGGGCCGGCCTCGAACGCCTGCAACTGCGCGGCTGCGCGCGCCTTCAGGTCCGGGGTGAAGTCCATCAGGTTGGCAGCCACGGCCCCTTGGGTCTCGGCGGGCGCGGGCCGGCTCGGGATCGGCTGCGTCGGCGAGGTCCGCTCGCGGTTGGCGGCCGTGGACTGCGGCACGGGCGTCTCGACGATGGGCCAGACGGGCTTTCCCGTTCGCCGGTCAAGCACGAAGACGAAGCCGTTCTTGCTGATCGCGACAACCGCCTTCACGCGCCGGCGGTCGACGGTCATCTCGACCAGTGTCGGATGTGTGGTGATGTCGTAATCCCAGAGGTCGTGATGAATCCCCTGGAAGTGCCAGACTCGCTTCCCCGTCTTCGCCTCGACGCAGATCAGGCTGTCCGAGAAGAGGTTGTCACCGGGACGGAGCGCACCGTAGTAGTCACTGCCCGGTGCCGAGGTCGCGATGTAGGCGTAGTCGAGGTCGGGGTCGTACACCATGCCCGCCCACGCATTGGCATTGCCCGTGCGTTCCGCAGACCCTTCGAGCCACGTCTCGTACCCCACCTCGCCGGGCAGCGGGATCGTGTGAAAGGTCCACAACTCCTTCCCGGTGCGGACGTCATAGGCCTTCACGTATCCCGGCGGCGACTGCTCCTCCTTGCCCGCCGTGGCGTCCTGGATGGCGTTCCCGACGATAAGCACGTCGCCGGCCACGAGCGCCCGACGCCCCGTGAAGTTGCGGGCGCGGACGGCCTGGCGGAACCCGACGGCCAGATCCACCTTGCCACCGGTGCCGAACGCCGGATCCGGTGTGCCGGTCCTCGCGTCAATGGAGATCAGATACGCGTCGTTGGTGCTGTGAATGATTCGTTCGGCCTTGCCATCGGTCCAGTACGACAGCCCCCGTACGACGAACCCCACGCTGTGCGGCTTCCCGGCCTTGTAGCTCCCGGGGTCGTAGACCCATTTCTGACGGCCGGTGCCCGCATCCAGGGCCGCCACCATGCCGAGCGGCGTAGCCGTATACAGCACGCCGTTGACCATCAGTGGCGTGTCTTCGTAGCGGGACGCACGATTCAGCACGTTCTCGCGCTGCACGTCCTGGTCGGCGGATGCCCACCGCCAGGCCACCTTCAGATTCCGGACGTTGTCCGCCGTGATCTGTGCGGCGGGCGAGTACTTCATGCCGCCGGAATCCCCCGCGTACTCACGCCATTCGGTCGCGGAGGGCCGACGCTCCCGCTGCGCCAGGGAGTACGACTGTCCAACCGCGACGATGAGGAGGACGGCGAGCGCCCCCTGGAGCCTTCCGAACACACACCCTCCCTGAGTCGCCGGCGCAGGCCCGCAGAGGGCCGCCAGCAACCGTGCGTACCCGAGCATCAGTTGATTCAGAGTCCCGTCAGTTCCTTCAGCTGCCCCGTGCTGTCGCCCAGCTTGTCGGCGGGGACGCCGACCAGGTCGAAGAGCGAGACCAGCAGGTTGCCCTGCGGCACGTAGTCGCGCATTCCGAACTTCAGGTGGCGGCCCGTCTTGAGCTTCCCGTTCGCGCGCCCGAACACGATGCTCGGCAGGTCGAACGGATCGTGCGTATTGGGCTCACCCAGACCGGCGCCGTACAGCACCACCACGTGGTCGAGGAGCGTGCCGTCGCCGTCCGGCGTCGCCTTCAGCTTCTCGATGTAGTAGGTCAGCAGCTTCACGTGATAGGCATCGACCTTGGCCTTCTGCGCGATCTTGGCCTGGTCGCCGCCGTGGTGCGACAGCGTGTGGTGCGCCGTGGAGATTCCGAGGTGCGGATACGCGCGCGGGCTCTGCTCGCGGCTCATCATGAACGTCTGCATCCGCGTGATGTCACCCTGATAGGCGAGCGTCTGCAGGTCGAACATCATCTTGACGTGGTCCTCGAAGTCGGCCGGGATGTCGACCGGACGCTCCGGGAGGTCGAGCGCAAGGTCGTCGGTCCGCTGCTCCGCCTTGGCGATGCGTGATTCGATGTCCTTGATGGAGTCCAGGTACTGCTCGACACGCTGACGGTCCGACGGGCCGAGGGTGCGGCGCAGGTCGCTGATCCGTTCATTCACCGAGTCGAGAATGCTGCGGTTCGTCCGGAGTTCGGCTTTCTCCTCGGCCGGGCTGCCGCCGTCGCCGAACAGGCGCTCGAAGACGACGCGCGGGTGCGTCTCCATCGGGAGCGGCGTCGTCGCATCCTTCCAGGACAGCGTGTTCTGATAGACGCAGGTGTAGCCGGCCTCGCAGTTGCCGATCAGCTTCTCGTTCTGCTCGATGGCCAGCTCCAGCGAGGGCAGCGGTGTGTCGCGGCCCAGGAAGTCGGCGGCGATCTGGTCGGCGGACTTCGCAGCCCGCACATCGGCGCCCTCGGTCCGCTTTACGTGCACGCCGGTCAGCCAGCAGCCGGCCGCCCTGGAGTGCGGCCCCGGGGGGTCGCCCATCGGATCGGCCTGGCGGTGGGCAAGCCCGGTGATCGGGATCACGTCGTCCTTTACCGGCTTGAGCGCGAGGAGCGACGGCGTCAGCTCCCAGTCGCGGCCCGCCGTCGGCGGCACCCAGAAGTCGCGCATATAGCCGTTCGGCGTGTAGATGAAGCCGAGGCGCGGCACCGGCGCGGCGGCGGACTTGGCCTGCGCCGTGAACGCCGGCACCATCGCGTCAAGCAGCGGCAGTGCGAGGGCCGTACCGGCCCCGCGAAGCAGCGTCCGTCGACCGAGTGCGCGTTTCGTGACGATCATGTGCCGTGCTCCTATCGCCGGGCGGTGACGCCGGCCGGCTGCGCCGTCCCGATGGCCTGGCGCATCAGGAACGGCGGACTGTTGACGATGCCGAGAATGAGCGAGCGCATGGCGTAATCCGACGGCGCCGCGCCGCGAACGACGGCGCGGATGGCCGGTCCGTCGTAGGACTCCATGCCGCGGCCGAGCGCGTAGATCATCAGCTTCTCGGTCAGGGCGGTGACGAAGATCTCGGGGCGGGCCAGCAGCGCACCACGGAGCCCCGCCACGCCCTGGAAGGTCTGCCCGTCGGGCGTGCCGCCCTCGGCGTCCACGGGCAGCGCGCCTTCGTGTGTCCGCCACGCGCCGACCGCGTCGAAGTTCTCGAGTGCGAAGCCGAGCGGGTCCATCATCTTGTGGCAACTCGCGCAGACCGGATTCTTGCGGTGCGCTTCCATCCGCTGCCGCAGCGTGCCGACCACCGGCGTCTCATCAAGCGCCGGCACGTTGGCGGGCGGCGAGGGCGGCGGCGCCCCAAGCAGGTTCTCCAGGATCCACTTGCCGCGGACCACGGGCGACGTCCGGTTGGGTTGCGATGTGGCGGTGAGAACGCTCCCCTGCCCGAGCAGCCCCCCGCGACGGCCGTCGGCGAACGTCACACGCCGGAAGTGGCTGCCGTACACGCCGTCCACGCCGTAGTGGCGGGCGAGCCGTTCGTTGAGAAACGAGTAGTTCGCCCGAATCAGGTCGAGCGCGCTCCGATTCTCGCGGATGACGCTGCCCAGGAAGAGTTCCGTCTCACGCCTGAACGCGATGCGGAGGTTCTCGTCGAAGTCCGGGAACATCCGTGTGTCCCGGAGCACCGCCTGGACATTGCGCAGGCGCAGCCACTGACCGCCGAAGTTCTGCACCAGCGCCTCGGCCTTCGGGTCGGCCAGCATCCGCAGCACCTGCCGCTGCAGCTCGGCGGGCTGATGAAGGCGATTCGTCTCGGCGGCGCGCAGCAGCGCCTCATCAGGGATCGAGCTCCAGAGGAAGAACGAGAGACGCGAGGCCAGCTCGATGTCGCTGATCCGGTACGGGGCGCCGGCCTTCGCGTTGCCGGGCTGGCTGACGACACGGAACAGGAAGTCCGGGCTGGCCAGAATGCGCTGCAGGGCCACGCGGATGCCCTTGTCGAACGTGCCGCCGCCCCGGCCCTCACGGTAGAAGTCCATGAGTCCCGACACCTCGGCGGGCGCCACGGGCCGGCGATAGGCCCGACGCGCCAGGGAGGTCAGGATGCGGCGCGCGCACGGCTCCTCCTCCGCCCGGGAGGCCGGCGTGCACGAGAAGATCCGCCGCCGGCTCGGGGTATCGCCGGGCGCCGTGGCGTTCAGCGGGCCCGTGAACGACAGCAGTGAGACATGCGGCCCCGCGTAGCCGCCGAGGCGCGCGTGCTTGAAGACGGAGACGCCGGGAGGCCGCAGGTATGGCTGCAGGTAGTCCTCCGCCTGCGCAACCGTGGTTTCCAGCAGCGTGATCGCGATCGTACGGAGTCCGCCACGGATGGGAATCCGTACCTCGAAGTTCGTGCTGGCCTCGTCGTCGTTGCCTCGTGCCTTCGGCTGCGGCACTGCGGCATAGAACACGCGGGCGCCGTCGATCGCCACCTCGACGAAGTTGTCCTCGTCCTCGGAGATGCCGTAGCCCGTCACCGTCTGAAACTTGATCAGATACTCCGCGTCGACCGGGAAGTACCGCGTGACGATCGCGCCGCCCCGCGTGCCGGGTGCCGACGCCTCGAGCCGATCGTCCTGTCCAAAATCCAGCGGGATCATCTGCGTCTCGCCGTACGGGGCCACGCCGACGTCGCCCACGGCCGCGCGGCTGATCTTGCGGGCGGCGGCGAGGTAGCGGTCGAGGTGCGTCGGCGAAATCGCCAGAATGCCGGCGATGTTGTCGAAGCCGTAGCTCGCGTCGTCGGCCGGCAGCATGCGCTCGACGTCCATCCCCTCGATGCCCAGCAGATCGCGGACGGCGTTCTGATACTCGACCCGGTTCAGGCGGTGCAGCGGTTCGGTGCGGCCGGCGTTGGGCCGCCGGGCGGCCTCGGCATCGAGCTGTTGTTCGAGGAACGCCGTGAGGGCCGCGTAGGTCGGCGCGTCCGGGCGCGGGCTGCCGGCCGGCGGCATCGCGGCGCTGCCGAGCTTCCTGACAGCGCGCTCGAGCTCGGAGGCATGCCGGCTCACATCGGCGTAGTCGATCCCGGCCAGCGTCAGCCCCGCCGTCTTCAGGCGATCGTTGTGGCAGGTCACGCAGTAGCGATCGACGGTGGCCTTGGCTTCGGCCGGCGTCAGCGGCGCGGCGTTCGCGGCCGGCGTGGCGCCCGCACCGGCCAGCGAGGCGACGAGCGCCACAGCTCCGGCCAGAGAAGCGGTCCGTGTCGTCATGTCGAATCTCCTCAATATCGTCTCGGCACGACCGCGGGTGGCGTGGTGTCGACCGTCTCCCCGCGGGCCTTTGCCAGCGCGAGCAGCCGCTCGGCCACTTCAGGCGCGATGTGATACATGCCGCCGGCGTTGTCCGTGGCGATGTGGTACGCGCTGATGCCGCGCTCCGTCTTCTTGTCGATCGGCACGCCGCGCTCCACCAGCCACGCGACCATCGGCTCGTATCCGCGCGTGGCCGCGCCGTGCATGGCCGTGGCGCCCTCCCACATCGGATCCTTCTTGTCGCCGCCCGTGATGACCTGCCGCGGGTCGTTGCCGTACTCGGCCGCCAGCTTGACGGCCTCGAACGCATCGGCGTTGGAACCAGGGGTCTCACCTTCCCAGAATCCGATGCCGGCAGCGGCCAGGAGCGGCGTCACGCCGGAGAGCGTCGGAATCGACGGGTCGGCCCCCTGCTCGCGCAGGAACTTCATCCACTCCGTGTCGGCCGTGATGGCCGCGATGAAGAACGGCGTCGCGCCCTCGAACGAGATCCGATAGGACCCGACGGGGATGTGCCGCGGCACGGTCCGACCCTTGAACCGCGCGTTGATGCCGTCGCCCTTCGCGAGCAGCAGCCGCGCGAGCGCCTTCGCGTCCACGCCGTTCAGTGGCAGCTGACGCGGCAACACCGTGGCCAGCGCGATGTTCTCGGCCTTCCGCATGAACGACAGCACCTGCAGCGGGGTACCGTGGGGGTCCTCCGCCTTCACGTCCGCGCCGCGCTCGAGCAGGTCCTTCGCGAGATCGAAGCGTGCGTTCAGCATCGCGAAGATGAGCGGCCGGGTCCCGTCGGCGGCCGGCGCGTTCACGTCGAGGCCACGGTCCAGCAGCGCCGCGGTCGACTCACGGTCCCCCGCGCGGATGGCGAACAGCAGCGGTGACAACTTGGTCTTCGAGAGCCGCTTCGGATCGGCGCCCGCCTCGAGCAGCACCGTGACGACCGCGGGATGCTTCTCGGCGGCGGCCCACATGAGCGCGGTCTGCCCGCGCCGGGGTTCGACGGCGTCCACCGTGGCCCCGTGCGCCAGGAGGGTCTTGACGATGGCCAGGTGCCCGGCCCGTGCGGCGATCATCAGGGGCGTATCGCCGCTCTCCGCGCGCACCGCATTCGCCGTGGCGCCGGCCTGCAGCAGGGCCTCGACCGCCTCGGGGCTGCCGCTCAGGCACGCGCTCCGGAGCGGCGAGGCGCCATAGCGGTTGAGCCTGTTGGGATCGGCGCCCCTGGCAAGGAGCATCCGCACCATCTCCGCGTGGCCGAGTTCCGCCGCCCAGTGCAACGCCGTCGTGCCATCCGCCGTCGGCTCATCGGGATGGACGCCACGCGCCAGCAGCCCGGTCACAGCCTGGCTGTCGCCAAGCCGAACCGCATCGACGAGCGGGAATCGGACGATCTCCCCCTGTGCCGGCGCCCCGGTCGAAACCATGGCGCAGATACCGCAAGAGAGAGCTGTCCGGACTATCAGCGACATTCGCATACTCACAGCTGGTGAATTCTAGTGTCCGGGGCCGGGGCTCTCAATCGCCTGTTCGGGGTACATCATGTGTTGCGAAGACGCGGTGGAGGCGCTAGCATTCGCTCTTCGATGGTCACCACGCGCAACGCCTCACTGGCTGGAGCCGTCGTTACAGCAATAACACTCGTCCTCAGCTCCGCGCTCGCCGCCCAGTCGCGTGAGCCGGCCCTCGTGCACCTCTCGTGGACCGAGTTCGGCGATCCGCTGCAACCGCCGGGCGTCTACGCCATCACCCAGGATCGCGAGGGCTTCATCTGGCTGGGCATGCTCGGCGGGCCCGTGCGCTTCGACGGCGTGCGATTCACCTCGTGGGACGCGCTTGGCCGGCCGGCGCTTCCCGAACGGCCCGTGACGGCGCTCGCCACGGCCCGGGACGGTGCGATGTGGCTGGGCTACGGCAACCTCGGCGGCATCAGCAAATACACGGACACGGGCATCCGTCATTTCACGGTTCGCGACGGAGTCCCCGCCGGCGCCATCCGCGCGATCCTCGTCACGACCGACGGCGACGTCTGGGCCGTCGGCTACGGGGGCCTCGCGCGCCATCACGGCGACCGGTGGACGCTCATGGATGCCACGCACGGATTCCCGCCCGGAGCCATCGCCTTCATCCGCGAGGATGAGCATCGGACGCTGTGGGTCGCGAGCGAGGCCGGCGTGTTCCGGCGCGCGCCGGGCGACGAGCGCTTCACGCGCAGTGCACCCGGGACGTCACCGGCGCGGGTCTTCGGCGAAGACAGCGCGGCCGGCGTTCGCCGACACCGCGTCGCCATGGTCGTCGCACCGCCGAATCCCACGGTGACACCGCAAGGTCTCAGAGACAGCCGCGGCCACTTCTGGGTGTGGGTCGGCGACGGCCTCCGGGTTGTGCGGCCCGACGCCTCGACGCCCGAGCATCTGACGTTCCCGGATCGGCTCAGCGACAGGCAGGTCACGGCGATCTTCGAGGACCGCCACGGGGCGATCTGGGTCGGCACGTCGCGTGGTCTCGATACATTCCGACCGCGGCTGCCCGGCGCGCCGCAGATCCGGACAGACGTGGCGGCGCAGACCCTGACAACACTCTCCGACGGCGATGACGTCTGGGCGGGCACCGCGGATGGCCTGTTTCGAATCACCGGAAACAGGGTGGTGTCGTACTCGACCCGCGACGGTCTGCCCGGTACGCGCGTCAGCGCGCTTCACCTGGATGCCAGCGGCTCCCTCTGGGTGGCCGGCGATGCCGGCATCGCCGTCAGGCGCGGCCTCCGCTTCGTGACCGTCGCCCCGCGCAACGGCCGGGTCTTCAGCCAGGTGTCGGCGCTGGCGACCGATCGGGATGGCGGGCTCTGGGTGGCCGAGTTCCAGGCCCTGCGCCGCCTGCAGGACGGCTCGGTCAGCACACCGGTCGTGCCAGGCCTGGAGCAGGAGCACGCAAGTGTCGTCTACACGGACCGGCGAGACCGCGTGTGGATCGGGTTCTGGAACGGATCGGTCGCGCGGTACGACGCCGGCCGGTTCCGGGTCTACACCACCGCGGACGGACTGTCCGCCGGCCGGGTGACCACCATCATGGAGGATGCGGGCGGCACGATGTGGGCCGGGTCGCTGAACGGCGTCAGCCGGCTCGACGGCGATCGGTGGCTGACCCCCGGGCACCAGAGCGGGCTGGATGGCCTGATGGTCCAGTGGCTCCACCGGGACGCGCGCAATCGCCTCTGGATGGGCACCAACTCCGGCATCGTGCGCATCGACGTGGACGAGGTCGACCGGGCGTCGCGCGTGGCCGGCTACCGCCCCCGCTTCCGGCTCTTCGGACCGCCGATCGAAGCGGCCCGCTTCGCCACAGGTGCGGCCGGTCAGCCGCGGGTGGCCGAGACGCCGGACGGCCGCATCTGGCTGACGGCCTCGACCGGACTCGCGACGATCGACACGGCGGCCGCGGTCGACGCGCCGCCGCCCCCGGTGCGCATCGAACAGGTCGCCATTGACGACCGGCCCGTGGGGCTCGATGCGCCCGTCCGGGTCGGTGCCGGCGCCACGCGCATCCGCTTCGACTACACCGCGCTGGCGCTCGGCGGCACATCGCGCGTGATCTTCCGCTACCGGCTCGACGGCTTCGATCAGGGGTGGGTCGAGGCGGGTAGCGCCCGTCAGGCGACGTACACCAACCTGCCTCCGGGCACGTACCTCTTTCACGCCTCCGCCAGCCATGACGGCAGCCCCTGGGCGGAGGCGACGCTCGGCGTTCCGCTCACGGTCTTGCCGCCGTTCTACCGGACGACGTGGTTCTACGCGGCAGGTGTGACCGTCGTGGCGCTCCTCCTGTGGGGCGTGTGGGAGCTTCGCGTACGTCAGCTCCGATGGCACTACTCCGCCGTTCTGGCGGAGCGCGCCCGCCTGGGGCGGGAGTTGCACGACACGCTGCTGCAGGGGATGGCCGGCGTCGCCCTGCAACTGCAGAGTCTGGTGAACCGGGAGAGCCACGAGGCCGACGTCGCCGCCCGCCTCTCCCGCGCGCGCGACACGCTTGAGCATTACATCCGGGAGACGCGCAACTCCATCTGGGACCTGCGGTCTCCGGTCCTGGAGCACGAGCCGCTCGCCAACGCGATCCGGCTGGCGGGCGAGACCCTCACCGCGGGCACCGGTGTCACCTTCGAGCTGCAGACCACCGGCGTACCCGTCCGCGGCGCGTCGTCCGTGGAAGCCCACCTGCTCCGCATCGCACACGAGGCCATCGCGAACGCGGTGCGTCACGGCCACTCCACGGTGATCCGGGTCCTGCTGCACTACGAGGACCACAACCTTCGACTGACGGTGCTGGACAACGGTCAGGGCTTCGACTCCGCGAGCCCGTCGAGTCCCACGAACCGTCAGTGGGGCCTCACCACGATGCGTGAGCGCGCCGAGCAGATCGGCGCACGCTTCCGTTGCGCAAGCGGCCCCGATGGCACGACCGTCGAGGCCATCGCGCGGCTCGGAGCCGAACCGTCGTGACGCCTCCCGCGCCCATCCGGATCCTCTGCGTCGAAGACCACGCCGTCGTCCGCGATGGCCTTGAAGCCATCATCAACGGACAGGACGACATGACGGTCGTGGCCACATGCGCGACCGGCGAGGACGGCGTGGCGGCGTTTCGCCGTCTGCGTCCGGACATCGTCCTGATGGACATCGAACTGCCCGGGATGTCCGGCATCGACGCCACGCGGGCCATCGTCGCGGAGGCCCCGGCCGCGCGGGTCATTGTGCTGACGATGCACACCGACTCCGCCAACGTCACGCGCGCGCTGCAGGCCGGCGCCTCCACCTACCTGCTCAAGGACATGCTCACGCGGTCGCTCATCGAAGTCATCCGCCAGGTCCACGCCGGTTCGCGCCACCTGCCGGACGACGTCGCGAGCCGTCTGACCACCCGGCCGACCTCGAGCGATCTGACCGCGCGCGAACTGGAGGTGCTCTCGCTCATCGCGGAGGGCCTCTCGAATCGCGAAGTGGCCGGCCGGCTCGGCATCAGCGCGGAAACCGTCCACGCACACGTCCGCAACGCCTTCGCGAAGCTCGAAGTCACCGACCGAACCGCCGCCGTGATGGCCGCGGTCCGGCGGGGCCTCATTTCCGCCCGGTAGGGGCGGCCTACCGTGCGCCCGGGCCGGGCGCCTGCATCGCGGCCGTGCGCGCCACGGCCGAACCCTCGCCGTAGACGACGTGATGCTTGATCTTCCAGCCCTGCTTCGTCTTCACGACCTGGCTCTCGTAGCGGCCGGTCGCCCCGACGGTCATCGGCCCGTTCCCTTCACCGTCGCTGACGATGAGATAGAACGCCGACAGGATGGCGCCCTCGGCATTCGGGGTCACGTGGAAGGTCGAGGTCCAGTGACGGAACTTGCGGCTCGGAGCCTTGGCGGCCGGTCCGGCGGCGTACGCACGGATCGCCGTCTCGCCGACCAGATGGGTGTTCGGGCCGTTGTCCAGCACGGCGTCGGGCGTGAAGGTACTCGTCCAGAGGTCTCCGTTGTCGCGAACCGCGAAGTCGTACCCGGTGTGGTTCGCGTACAGCAGTCGCTGGATCTCGACGAAGTCGTCCGTCGCGATGGACTTCTTCTGCTGCGCGTGGACGAAGACAGCGCCGCCGGCGGCGGAGAGCAGACACAGCACGATGGTGACGATTCCCTTCACAGGCACCTCCTCAGGTGAAGGGATTGTCCACGCGCCACCACCGCTGGGGAGTACCCCGAACGGGTGGTGCCCGCCTCAGAGCCCCAGCGCGATGGCGATCGGGTCCTCGACGAGCTTCCGGAGGTGCGACATGAACTCGGCCCCCGTCACGCCGTCGATGGCCCGGTGGTCCGCCGCCAGCGTCAGGCTCATCACGTGGCCCGGCACCAGGGCCCCGTTCTCCACCACCGGCACGGCTTCGGTGGCGCCGACGCCGAGGATGCAGCACTGCGGCGGGTTCAGGATGGGCGTGATGCTGGTCACGCCGTACATCCCGAGGTTCGAGATCGTGAACGTGCCGTTGGTGTATTCCTCCGGCTTCAACTTGCCGTTGCGCGCCTTCTCGGAAAGCTCCTTGAGGTCGCGTGAGATCGCGGCCACCGGCTTGCTTTCACACCCGCGCACGACGGGCGTGATGAGCCCCTGGGGCGTGGCGACGGCCACGGCGATGTCCACCGACTGGTAGAGGCGTACGCCGTCCCCCAGCCACGCGGAATTCACGGCCGGCACGCGACGCACGGCGAGCGCCACGGCCGCCACGAGCAGGTCCGTCACGGTGATCTTCACCGCGCCGCTCGCGTTCATCTGCTGGCGCAGCGCGAGCAGCTTGTCCACCCGGCAATTGGTCTGCAGGTAGAAGTGCGGCACGGTCTGCTTCGACTGCTGCAGCCGCTGCGCCGTCACGCGCCGCATGGCCGTGGCGGGCACGTCCTCGAACACGCCGATCGCCGGCACGGGGATCGGCGGCGGTGCGGCCACGGCGCCGGCGGCCGCCGTCCGCGTCACCATGCCGCGGCTCACGAGGGCGGCTTCGACGTCCGCCTTCGTGATGCGGCGCCCCTGCACGGGCAGCGACGCCAGGTCGATGCCGGCGATCTGCGCCATCTTCGCGGCGAGGGCCGTGGAACTGACCTTGACGCCGCTCGCGGGCGCGGCCGGAGCAGGTGCCGCGACGGGAGACGGCGCCGGCGGGGGCGGAGGCGGCGTTGGTGCCGTGACAGCCGGCGCCGGAGCGGCCGGAGCCGGGACGGGGGCCGATGCCACAGCCGGGGCCGGGGCCGGCGCCTTGGCGGCCGGAGCGGGTGCGGCCGCAGCCGGGGCGTCACCGGCCGCGCCGATCGTCGCGATCACCGTGCCCGCCGCCACCTTGTCGCTGCCGGCCGGGATGTGAATCTTCACGAGCACGCCGCTCTCGGGCGCTTCCAGTTCAACGCTCGTCTTGTCGGTCTCGACTTCCGCGATCGGCTCACCCTTCTTGACGGTGTCGCCTTCCTTCTTGAGCCACGTGGACACCTTGACGGTGGCCATCGACTCGGTGAGCTGCGGGAGACGGAAATCAGTAGCCATGTTCGGGGTCCTTACGAGACGAGCACGCGGGCCGCGGCATCCACCATGGCGTCCGCGTCGAGGCCGTACACGCGATAGAGGTCCGGGATGTTGCCGGACTGACCGAAACGATCCACGCCGAGCGAGACCACGCGCTGGCGGCGCACGGAGCCGAGCCAGGACAACGTGGCTGGATGCCCGTCGAGCGCCGTGACGAGCCCGGCGTCCGGCGAGAGCGTCGAGAGCAGACGCTCGATATGGCTCGGGCCGCCCGTTCGCCGCGGGTCCTTCTGCGACGCGTGCCATCCCTTGTAGATGCGGCTCGGTGACGTGACGAGCATGAGACCGGCGCCCGGCGCATCCTCCGCCAGTTGCGCGTGGGCGTCGAGCGCTTCCGGCACCACCGGACCGCAGACGATGAGCGCGAGGTCCGCGCCGTCAGCCGGCGGCTTGAGCCAGTACGCGCCGTCGAGCACGTCGCCGCGCAGCGCCTCGGTCATCTGGCGCTCGGGCTGCGCGAGACCGCGCGTCGAGAGCCGCAGGTAGATCGAGCCGCCGTCCTCGGCCTGCATGTGCTCGAACGACCAGCGCAGCATCTCGGTCAGCTCGTCGATGTAGGCCGGCTCGAACAGCGTCAGGCCCGGCTGGCTGATGCCGATGAGCGGCGTGATGATCGACTGGTGGGCGCCGCCTTCGGGTGCGAGCGTGATGCCGGAGGGTGTCGCGACGAGGATGAAGCGCGCGTCCTGGTAGCAGGCGTAGTTGAGCGCGTCGAGGCCACGGCAGATGAACGGGTCGTACACGGTGCCGATGGGGAGCAGCCGCTGGTTGAACAGCGACCCGGCCAGGCCGAGCGCGCCCAGCATGATGAACAGGTTGTTCTCGGCGATGCCCAGCTCGATGTGCTGCCCCTTCGGACCGACCGACCACTTCTGGGGCGAGACGACCTGCGCGTCGGCGAACACGTCGCCGCGCTCGCGCCGGTCGTAGACCCCGCGCCGGTTCACCCACGTGCCCAGGTTGGTGGAGGTGGCCACGTCGGGCGCCGTCGTGACGATGCGGTCCGCCAGCTCGGGGTGCGAGCGGCCGATGGTCGCCATGATCCGGCCGAAGCCCTCCTG
>JBFXBH010000008.1:0-45830 GCA_050183355.1 Vicinamibacterales bacterium
AGGTGCTCGTGAATGGCGGCGAGCTGAACGGCGTGCGGCTGCTGAGCCCGAAGACCGTGCAGCTCATGCTCACCAACCACGTCGGGTCGAGCTACGAGAACCCCGGGTTCGGCACGCTCGGCTTCGGATACGGCTTCGAGCTGACGCTCGACATAGCGAAGTCGCCGCACCTGGGCTCACCCGGTGATTTCGGCTATCGGAGCGCGTATTTCACGCGCTACATGGGGGACCCGGCCGAGCAACTGTCGGCGGTCTTCCTCGCGCAGCTCTCGAACTACGGCGGCACCAGCGACCTGCACTACAAGTGGCGGTCGGCCGTCTATCAGGCGATGGTCGAATCAACGGCGGGCGCCCGCCGGTAGCCGGCGGTCTTACTTCGCCCCGGTCGAGGCGGCACCGGACGCGCCGCTCTTCTCCGAAGCACCGCCCTTCGACAGCGACCGGTAGTACTGCTCCACCTGGGCACGGAAGGCGTCGGGCACTTCGTCCGTCGCGGAGAGCACGACCTCTTTGTCCTTGTCCTCGGTCTGCCGGCGCAGCGCGTACTCGAAGCGCTTCAGCCCTTCGGTCACGAAGGACTGCAGGCGCTGCAGTTCCGAAACGTCCTTGTAGACGCGGTCGTCATCGAGCTGCTTCAGCCGGCGAAGGATCTCGTCCAGTTCGGCCGGGTCGACGCCCTCGGCCAGCACGCGGCTTCTGAGCTGCTGCGCCTCGTTCGCCCACTGCCGCACTTCACCACGGAACTGACGGATGTCCTCCGGGTTCAGGCGCCACGTGCCGTCCCAGCCGCCCCAGGCCCAGCCATCGCCGTTGGTGAACGCACCGCCGCTGGTCGCGCCGCCGCGGTTGCCTCCGTTGGCGGCGTTGCCCGCCTGGCCGCTCTGACCGGACTGGCCTTCCTGTCCGCCCTGCCCCTGTTGTCCCTGCTGGCCCTGACCGCTCTGGCCCTGCTGACCGGCCTGTCCCTGCTGGCCTTGCCGACCCTGTTGCCCCTGCTGGCCGCGGGCCTGTTGATTGCCCTGCTGCCCCTGCCCTTGCTGACCGTTCTGGCCTTGCTGGCCGTTCTGGCCCTGCTGCCCCTGCTGGTTCTGCTGGCCCCCGCGCGAGCGCTCGAGCCGCTCACGGGTCCGCTGCTCCAGTGACTCCAGCCCGCGCGCGAGGCGCTGGGCCCGCTTCACCGCGTCGTCACCCCGATCCTGCTGATCGTTCCCCTGACCGACGGCGCCCGCGGCCTGGTCCAGCTTCCGCCGCAGGTCGTCGATGCCTTCGGCGATGTCGCGCTCGACGGCGTCCATGGTGTCGCGGGAGGCACGGCCGAGCATCTGGCGCGAATAGCGGACCTTGTCGCGGAGCCGACCGTCGCGGATCGCGCCGGCGGCCTCGGCCATCTTCCGCCCGGCCTCCTTTTCGTCGCGGCTGGCGTCGGCCGACGCCTTGTCGAGCTGGCGCTCGAGCTCGCCGAGCTTCGTCTCGAGATCCGCCTTCCGGACGTTCAACTGGTTCGCCTGGATCCGCCGGGCCTCGCCCGCCTTGCTGTCGAGCCCGCGGACGCCCTCGCCGATCTCCTGCTGGTCGCGCGCGATCTCCTCGGCCTGGCGGCGGGCGTCCTCGACATCCCGCTGCGCGCGGTCGGTCTGCATGCCGCGCAGCTGGCGCTCGGTCTCCTTCAACCGGTCGAGCGCGGCCTTCGCCTGTGCCTCGGCCTGCGCCTGCGACTGGCCGCCCCTGCCGTTGCTGGCGGCTGCCTTCCGCATCGCGTCCGCCGCGTCGCGCAGGCGGCGGGCGTTGTCGGCCAGCTCCTGCCGCTGCTGCTCGCGTGACAGCTTCTCCAGCCGGCGGGCCGCCTCCTCCACCTGCTCGGCCAGCCCGCGCTGGGCCGCCCCGCTGCCGCTGGTCGCCGCGCCGAGCGCGCGCCGGCGCTGCTGCTCGGCCTCCTGCTCCTGCCGCCGCGCCAGCTCCTTCAGCTTTTCGAGCAGTTCGTCGAGCTGCTGGTCGCCGCTCATCTGCTCGGCGCGGTCCGCCGTCTCATACTGGTTCGCGAGCTTGTCGAGGTCCATCTCGAACATCTCGGCCAGCTCGCGGGCCACGGAGCTCTGCTGCCCGCCCCCGCCGCCCCCGCCGCCGCGGCTCATGCTGATCTGCGTCTCGTACTCCTCCTCCGCCTGCTGGAGGAAACCGAGCGCCCGGTGTTCGGCCGGCAGCGCGGCCTCGGGGCTCACGGCGTTGAGCTTCTCCTCGGCGACCTTCATCTCGGCGATGGCCTTCGGCAGCAGGTCCGCGATCTTCCTGAACGACGGGTCCGGCGAGATGAACCGGCTCGTCATGCGCGTCACGAGCCCCTCGACCTGTTCGCGAAGGCGCGACTGCGAGAGCCCGACCACGATCGAGTTCTGCTTGAGCCTGTCGGCGGTGAACGTCTTCCGGTCGCGCTGCACGTTGAACGTGGCCGAGATCACCTGCCGCTGCTGTTCGGAGAGCGCCGTGACGTCACCGGCGCCGCCCATGCCACCGCCGCCGCCACCGGCCATCGATTGCGCGGCGCGGAAGTCCTTCTTGAACGGGCGCACGCGGACGAAGTACAGGTCGCTCGAGGTGACGCGCTCCTTCCCGCCCGCGGCATCCGTCGCGCGGGCGTAGTAGGAGACGGCGTCTCCGGCCTTCACGCCCATCTCCTCCAGGTAGAACGTGTGTCCGGCCGTCACCTCCGGCATCCGCTTCGTGCCCTGGAAGAGCGGCAGGGTCCTTTCGGCGCTGCCGTTCACGGAGTAGACGAGTTCCAGGTTCTTCACGCCGTGGTCGTCGACGGCGTTCGCCTCGACGAACACCTCCTCGATCGGGGAGGCCGTCGTGTCGCGGCCCGGCTTCGCGAAGCTGACGCGCGGCGGCTGGTCGGTCAGCACGTCGATCGTGTACTGCGGCGAGGCGGCGACGTGCTCGCCGGTGGGGGCGTCCAGTTCCACGCGGTAGAAGCCGTTCTTCTCGACGCGGAACCGGCCGGTCAGCGTGCCGTCAGCGGCGAGCTGCAGCGCCACGGCGTCCTTCTCGTTCAGCCGGATGCGCCCGCCCGAGACCTTCATCGTCGCCGTGATCTGCGCGCGCACCTCCGTGCCGGCCAGCACGGCGATGTCGCCACCGTTCTCGACCTCCTGGGGCGGGAGGCCCGTATAGGCCGGGAAGTGGTACTCGAGCTTCAACTGCTGCACGTACGGGAGGTCGACGACGGTCAGCGTGAACACCGGCGACAGGGTGCCGTCCGCCTCGACCTGATACTCGACCGGCGCGGCCACGTTGAACAGCAGGCCCTCGAACGCCCGCGCGCCGTTCTTCGCGAGCGGCAGCTTCTCGAACGGCTGGGCCGGATCGCGCCGGACGAGCAGCGTCGCCTCCTCCGCGTCGAACCCCTGGAGGGTGGCCGTAATCTGCTGGTCCGCGCCCTTCGGCACGCGCACGGACCCGGGCGACACCGTCACCTTGAACGGCATCGCGGCCTCCACGTCCCGCGTGATCAGGAGCGCGGACAGGGCGTTGCGCAGCATGGCGGGACCGGCGCCGAAGATCGCGAACCCGAGCACGAGCACGGCCGTCGCCGCGACCGTGTAGCGCTCCAGGCGCCGCTGCTCGACCTGCTTCGGCACGTCGCTCGCCAGGCAGGCCTCGACCGCCGAATCGATCAGCCGCGCGACCAGCGCGGGCGAGCGGTGCTCCGGGTCGACGCCCCCCTGCCGCGCGGCGTCCACGGCGCTGACGATCGCCGAGTCCAGCCCGGGCGCGTGCTCTTCCAGGTACAGCGCGACCTGTTCGTCGGTCACCTGCCGGCGGAGCGGGCGGACGACGAACACCGCGGCGATGACGGCCACGGCCACGAGCAGCGCGACGCGCAGGCCGATGATGAGCGTGGGGTTGTAGCGGCCGTACTGAATGCTGATGGCGGCCGCGACCAGCAGGAGCACACCCAGCGCGAGGGCGGACGTGGCGCCGCGCAGCGCGAGCTTGAGCCGCCAGCGGCGGCGGACGTCGCTGATGATGGCCGGCAGGTCGCGTGCTTCAGACATCTCGCCCGTCTCCCCTACTCTCCCGAGATTACGACGCGGAACAGGCCTCAGCTTACCAGCCGCTGCCGCGAATGCTTACGCCCTCGACAACCGGTTGCCCAGAATCGTTTCGGCGCCGAACAGCGCCAGCCCGCCTGCCAGCAGCAGCCACCAGAGCCGCTGTCCGCGCTCCTGGGCTTCGGGCGTCAGCGGCAGGCCGGCGTGCTCCACGCGCGCGCCGCCGGCCACGGTCACCGCGGCCACCAGCTCCCGGGGGTCGATCGCGGTCAGATCCGACTCGGTGACGTCCACGTTGGCGGCGATCACGCTCGCCGCGCCGGGCGCACGGGCGCCGCGCACCTCGTAGAACCCCTGTTCGGTGACCTGCAGCACCTCGGCGGACGCCCCCGCCAGCGGCACGCGGGAACCGGACGGCGTCAGGGCGACCGGCTCGCTGATGTCGCCCGCCAGCTGCCCCGGGTCGAGCACCTGGCCCACCGTCAGGAACGGCGGCGGCGCCGCATACGCCGCGAGGTGCTTCAGCGCACCGTGCACGAACGGCAGGAAGACCGGCTTGAGCGCGAGGTCGTTCCACTCGAGATCCATCGAGGACGCCCACACCATCACGCGCCCCCGGCCGGCGGCATGTTCCACCAGCGCCGGCGCCCCGGCGTCGAACCGCGCGAGCACGCGCGCGCCGGGCCCGGCCGTCAGCGCGCGGAAGCCGAAGAACTGCGCCGCGGTGAAGTCGCCGCTCCGCGCGGCCCGGAACGCCTCGAACATCGGGTGCCCGTACTCCACGGCGCCCAGCCGGGCCACCTCGCCCCGGGACCGGTCCGCCGCCGCGCCGATCGCGGCCGGCAGGAGCCCCCCGCTTCCGGACGACGACCCGGCCCACGCCATGCGGGGTCCGGCGATGACGAGCAGACCGCCGCCGCGCTCGACGAAGGTCTTCAGCCGCCCCGCGAGCCCGCTGCCGACAGGCACGTCGTTGACCACGACGACCGAGGCGCGCCGGAGTTCCTCTTCCGGCAGCGCGTCGGGCGCCCGCACCGTGGCGGCAAACGACGGCCGCTCGCCGATCGCAGCGGCCCGCGTGAAATACAGGCTCGACGCGGCAGAGCCCGGCGCGCGGTCCACGACGACCACCGGCACGGCGGTCACGGGCGACACGACGAAGTGGCGCACGTTGTCGCGCTCGAGACCGTCAGGGCCGAGCCGCACCGTGCCGCGCATGTTGGGCCCGGTCACGGTGACCGGCGGGAACGTGACGCTCGCGCGTCCGCCCGGCTCCACGTCGACCTTCGCCGTCTGCACGGCCCGGCCGCCGACCTCGAGCGCGACCGGCGCGCCCGCGAGCGGTGACGCCGCGAAGTTCGTCACCGAGGCGGTCACCGTGATGCGCTCCTGGTTCTCGAATGTCGAGCGGTCGATCGTCACGGCGGCGACGCCGGCGTTCGGCGCCGTCACCGGGGCATCCACCGACACCGGCGTCAGCGTCGCCGTCGGCGGGAACTCCACGGCATCCGACCCGATCCAGCCGCCGCGCTGGAAGTCGGAGACGAGCGTCGCTTCGAGGCGCGGCAATGACGACTCGCCGAGGATCGTGCCCGCCACCTTCAGCCCGGGCGCGAAGCGCGTGGCGCCGGCCGAGACCCGGGCGGCGTCGATCGCCGCGAGCAGGCGGCCCTTGTCCTCCGTCGAGCGGACGACGACCTCGGCGCCGGCGTCGACCAGCACGAGGGACGCGCGGTCCGAGAGCGTCAGGCCGGTGACCACGTCCTTCGCGGCCGCGCGCGCCCGCGCCCAGCGGTCGCCGTAGTCCATGCTGTAGCTCCGGTCGAGCAGAATCACGACCTCACGGGCGCCCGTGCCCGTCACCGTCCGCTCCGGCCGGACGACGTACGGCCGCGCGAAGGCCAGCACCACGAGGGCCAGCGCGGCGAGGCGCAGCAGCAGCAGCGTCCAGTTGTGAATGCGCCGCCGCCGGACGGACTGATAGGGGATCCGCTCCAGGAACATCAGCGACGGGAACTGGACGACGCGCTTCTTCTCCCGCTGGATCAGGTGAATGAAGACCGGCACCGCCAGACCGGCCAGGCCCACGAGAAACAGCGGCGCGAGCAGGCCCATCTACCGCGTCCTCATCAGCCGCTCGCGCATGCTCAGGTAGCTGAAGAGCGCGAAGTCCAGCGGCTTCGACGTGTCGAGCACGGCGTAGTCCACGCGGTTCGCCGCGAAACGCTTCTGCAGGGCCTCCGTGTGCGCCTTCACGAGCGAGCGGTACTCGTCACGCAGGCCCTCGGGCACGATCGGAATCTGCACGCCGGTCTCGAGGTCCTCGAAGCTGGACGCGTCCGGGAACGTGAAGTCCAGTTCGGACGGGTCCAGCACGTGAAACACGATCACGTCGTTCCCGCGGAACCGGAGCGGGAAGATGGCCTCGGCGACCGCCTCGGGCTCCTCGTAGAAGTCCGAGATCACGACGAGCAGCCCGCGGCGCCCGAAGAACTCCGCCAGCTTCTTCAGCGGCGGCCCCAGCTTCCCCGGGCGGGTCGGCGTCAGCTTCTCGAGCGTGTGGAGCACGACCTCCATGTGCTTGGCCGACGGCGGCACGTGCTCGACGACGTCGCTGTCGAAGGCGACCAGGCCCACGCGGTCGCGCTGGCGATGCACCAGGTTCGTCAGACAGCCGGCCAGGATCCGCGCGTATTCGAACTTCGTGATGCCCCGCGTGCCGAAGTCCATCGACTTCGACACGTCCAGCAGGACGGAGAAGTTCATGTTCGAGTCCGCCTCGTACTCCTTCACGTAGAAGCGCTCGGTCCGGGCGTACACGCGCCAGTCGATCCGGCGGACGTCGTCGCCCGGCACGTAGCCGCGATGCTCGGCGAAGTCGACCGACGAGCCGAAGTACGGCGCCTTGTGCAGCCCGTTGATGAACCCGTCGACCAGCGCCTTCGAGACCAGCTCGAGGTTGCCGATCCGCGCGAGCACCGTCGGGTCGACGAAGCGGGCGCCGGGGATGGGGGCCTGGGCCTGCATCTACATGCCCGAGCGGGGCGTCGGCACGAGCTCCAGGAGCCTGTCGACGATCTGGTCGGAGGTCACGCCCTCGGACTGCGCGTGGAAGTTCGTCAGCACGCGGTGCCGCAGCACGGGGTGGGCCAGCGCGCGGATGTCCTCGAAGCTCACGTGGTAGCGGCCGCTGGTCAGCGCGCGCGCCTTGCCGCCGAGCACGAGGAACTGCGCCGCGCGGACGGAGCCGCCGAACGCGACCCACTTCTTGACGAAGTCGGCCGCGTCCCGTCCGGTCGGCCGGCTCGCCCGCACGAGGTCCAGCGCGTAGCGCAGCACCGGCTCCGCCACCGGCACCTTCCGCACGAGGCGCTGGAACGCGACCAGGTCCTCCCCGGAGACGGGCCGTTCGAACTGCGGATTCTGGATCGCCGTCGTCTGGCGGATGACCGCGATCTCCTCGTCGTACGGCGGGTGCTCGATGACGATGTGGAACATGAACCGGTCGAGCTGGGCTTCCGGCAGCGGATACGTGCCCTCGAGCTCGATCGGGTTCTGCGTGGCGAACACGTAGAAGGGCTCCTCGAGCTGATACGTGCGGCCCTGCACCGTGACGCGATGCTCCTGCATCGCTTCGAGCAGTGCCGACTGCGTCTTCGGCGGCGTGCGGTTGATCTCGTCCGCCAGCACGATGTTCGCGAAGATCGGGCCGGGCGCGAACACCATCTGCCGCTTGCCCGTGCCGTCCTCCTGCACGAGGTCCGTGCCGGTGATGTCCGACGGCATCAGGTCCGGCGTGAACTGGATGCGGTTGAACTTGAGCGCCAGCACGCGGGCCATCGTGTGAATCAACAGCGTCTTGGCGAGCCCCGGCACGCCGACGATCAGGCTGTTGCCGCCGACGAAGAGCGTCAACAGGATCTGGTTCACGACCTCATCCTGCCCGACGATCAGCTTCTTCAGCTCGCCGATGATGCGTTCGCGCCCGACCTTCATCCGGTCGGCGAGGGCGAGGTCATCGGGCGATGCGAGGTCGACGGCGTCAGACACGGTTGGTTCCACGGGCTGCCTCCTGGTTCACACACCTGCTGTTCGCGTCACGCACGGGACCGGTCCGTCCGGCCACCTCAGTGCGTCAGCGCGTAGATCGCGTAATTCACCCCGAACTTGTAGGCCTCGTTCGACAGATCCACCGGCACGAAGCCCTGGTCGGAATACTCCCAGTACTCGCTCATGTCGTTGTTGACGTTCGCGATCGCGAGCATCCGCTTCGTGACGTCGTTCTCCTCGAAGAGCCCCCAGTAGGACTCGGGCATGCCGCCGTAGGGCGCCTCGAGCACGTGGGGGTCCGGGATCTCGAAGAAGGCGTGCCACACGGCTTCCCGGCCCGTGAGCTCCATGAAGCGCAGGTCGGGCAGGACCTGCCGCATCTGCGTCTGCAGGTTGGTCCAGTCCTCGCCGCGGAAGTCGTCGAACATGACGAAGCCGCCCTTCAGCAGGTACGCGCGGAACCCGGCGGTGTCCTCCGGGGTCAGGCGCCAGAAGCCCGGCTCAGACATGTACGAGAACGGATAGAGCGTCAGCTCCGGCGCGCTCAGGCCGAACGTGTTCGACCCGCCCGTGCGCCCCTTCACCTTCGTGATCTCGGTGAGGATCTGCATGAAGTGGGCGTCCCCCCTCGGGTAGTCGTGGGCCCACGGCGCCACGCGGCCGGCCCGGCCGAACCCGCCCGCGAGGTCGTACGGATAGCTGAGGCGGACGAACTGGAACCGGCCGTCGTACGGCACGTTCTCGGAGCCGTCCGGCGTGTACTCGTGCTCGGACACAATCCCGAACGTGCTCCGCGGCTGCTGTGCCACCAGCGAGACGCCGACCGCGAGCGTCAGCACGACGGCGGCCAGCGTCGCGCCGACCAGTTGCGCCCGGCGCGCCACCGTCACTTCGCCCCCTCCGCCTGTCGCAGCTCGCGCGTCTTGAGCGCCAGCGCCGTCACGAGCCGCTCCAGTTCCGCCTCGTACTTCGCCGGGTCCAGGCTCCCCTTCAGCACCTTCAGCGATTCGACCTGCTGTTCCAGGTCGCGCCGCTCGACCTGGAGCGCGCGTACCTTCGGGTCGCTCGATGTCGCCTCGCCGCCGGCCGTGCCGAGCGCGAACACGGCGGCCAGCTTGCCGGTGTCGTCGATCACCGAGTGCTCGGTCGCGAGCAGACCCGTCCGCTCGTAGGCCTTCGTGACCTCGCGCTGGGCGAACTCGTAGGCTTCCTGCACGGTGACGCGGCGGTTCTTGTCCAGATCCGCGGTCTCCGACGCGAACGCGTCGACGAAGTACCCGCCGAACAGCGTCGCGAACTGCTCCGACCCGTTGCGCGTGGCGGTGACGATGGTCCGGTTCGGCCCGGCCATCGCGTCCTTGAACGGCCCGCTCGCGCTCGTCGTGTTGACCAGCACCAGCCGTTTGGACGCCACACCCTTCAGCATGGCCTCCAGGTCAGCCGGCGCCAGGTCCGGCCCCTTCAGGTTGAACTTCGGCACGCGGCCGTCGAACGTGCCATGGCCGATGAGCACGATGAAGACGACGTCGTCCGCGCCGGCGCTCTTCCCGATGCGCGCGAGCGCCTGCTCGACGTCGGCCCGTGTCGGGTCTGCCTTCAGGTGCTGGATGCGATCGGCGGGTACGCCGAGCGCGGTGGCGCTGGTGACCAGCGTCGAGCCCCACTTCTCGAACAGGGCGCCGTGCTCGGGCTCGCCCGTCAGGCCGACGACCACCAGCAGGAAGGCACGCGCCAGCGCCGTCATGCCAGCCCCGCCGAGCGCCGGACGCCCCACTCCGCAAACGCCAGGCCGAAGAGCAGCAGGAGCACAATCGGCAGGCTCCAGAGGTCACGCTCCTCGGTCGTCGTGACGCCCCGCCCGCCGTAGCGGACGTCCTCGGCCAGGCCCTCGATCGCGCCGGCCTCGTAGTACCGGCCGCCCGTGTCCTCGGCGATGCGACGCAGCGTCTGCGCCTTCATGCCGGAGTTGAAGTACTCGGCGGCGCTCGCACCGGCCTGCACGTACGCCGAGCCGCTGCCGAGCGGCGTCCCGGCCCGCTCGGCCTCCACGCGCACCTCGTACCGGCCGGCCACGCGGCCGGCGAACGTGCCGCGATAGTGCCCCGCCCGCTCACCCGAGAGGGCCAGCGTCACGTCTTCCACGCGGCCGTCCGGCGCGGTGACATGCGCGGTCACCTTCGCGTCGCCCACGGCGTCGTACGTCTTGTCCGTGACGGTGGCCTCGACCGTCACGGCGTCGCCGGGCTCCACCTGCTCCGTCGACGTGCGGACGTCCACGGTCCCGGGCACGCCGTCCACGAGCGCGCGGATCAACTGACGCCAGAAGTTCTCGTGCGTCTGGTCCTCCAGCGGGATGCTCGCGTGCATCTGCCAGATCCACGAATCCTGCAGCGTGAACACCATCGTCTTCCCGCGGCCGTAGCGCTGGGACGCGAGGACGATCTGCGAACGGTTGCGTTCATCGGCGCCCGTGAGCAGCGCCGTCGCACCCGGCTTCAACTGGCCGAGGGCGTTCACGCTCGTGACCTGCGGCAGTTCCGCCCAGCGCCTGACCGAGGCCGCGGGTGTGCCGGCGATCTGGGTCACGGCGTGTCCGGCGCCCTCGCGCGTGGGCGTCACGTGCAGGCGCATCAGCGGCGGCTCGCCGGCCGGCGCCCGGTCGATCACCACCGGCAGCGCGTCGGCCACCGGCGTGCCCGCCCACCCGCCCTGGGCGAACGCGCGGCCCCCGCCCAGCACGAGCAGCCCGCCGCCGCGCTTGTCCACGAACTCCGCGATCATCCGGAGCTGGTCGCCGGTGAACGCCCCGGCCTCCACGCTGCCGAGCACGAGCGCGCGATAGGCGAACAGTTCCTCGCGCGTCTTCGGGAAGCCGGCGGCCAGTTCGTCGGGACCGTCGACGCCGATCCGGAGGTACTTGTTGTCGGCCGTGCGCTGCAGCGCGATGAGCTGCAGGTTCCGGTCATCCGCGACGGCGCGGCGGATGAACTTCATCTCGAAGCGCGGCTCGCCCTCGTAGTACAGGATCCGCTCGCTGTCGGCGCGGACGTCGATGGTCGCCTCGCGGACGTTGTTCTCGGCCACGACCTCGCCGGGCAGCACGCCGGCCCGGAAGCGGAAGACGCGCGGGCCCGGCTCCGACGCCGTCACGCGGAGCCGCACCGTGGCGGGCGCCCCGTCCGCGCCCAGCCGGACCTTCTCGCTGCCGACGATGCGTCCGTCGTCCTCGACGTCGACCGTGGCGGTTTCGCCCGCGAGGCCCGAGTGCGACAGCGTGACGTCCACCAGCAGCGAGTTGCCCACCAGCACGGAGGGCGGCGCGTTCACGCGGTCCACCTGAAGGTCCTTTGAGAGCCGCTCCTGCCCGACGCCGACCGTGTAGACCGGAAGCTTCTCGGCCTTCAGGCCCAGCAGCGCCGGCGCGAGCGCCGCCTCGCTCGTATCGGCCCCGTCGCTGACCAGCACGACGCCGGCGACCGGCAACCCCGCCAGTTCCTGGCGGGCCGCGTCGAGCGCGTCCCCGAGCCGCGTCTGCGTGCCGCCGAACGTCAGGCCGCTTTCGGCGTCCATGCGCGCGGCCGTGGAGGAAAAGTGGAAGGTGCGGACGAGGAACCGCTCCGCGAGCGTCTTCATCAACGGGCGGTCCGGCGTGGCGAACTGTTCCTGCTCGAACGCGCCGCGCGGCCTGCCGTTCCAGTCCCGGACCTGCATGCTGCGCGAGTCGTCGAGCAGCACCGCCAGCACGTTCTGCTGGGGCACCGCCGTCCGGACGACGAGCACCGGCCGGAACAGGCAGACGACGACCAGGGCGACGAGGGCGAGACGCAGCGCGAGCAGGATGGCGCGGACGCGCGGCGTGGCCTGACCGCCGACGCGGCGATAGGTCAGGACCGCGGCCACGGCGAGCGCGATTCCGGCGGCCGCCGCAGCGTAGGACCCGGTGGACGGATCGAACCTGAAGGCGCCCTGCTCGAAGACCACCGGCCGATAAGCGAACAGCGCCTGGAAGAGAGTGTCGAACACGCGACAGCCCTGTGACTGCGGGCATCATATAGCACCCGGTCAGGCCCGCGGCGTGCGACTGGGGGTCCTCCGTCGGGCCCGCGTGTCCGCCGGGCCCGCCGTTCGCGTCAGGCGGCGGGGTTGCCGCTCATCGGGTGGCGGCCTGGTAGCAGGCTTCGTAGAGCGGCACGACCTTTTCTGCCGAGAAGCGGTCGATCACGCGCTGGCGCGCGGCCTTCCCCACCGCGCAGCGGCGGGCCGGGTCGCGCAGCAGCGCGACCGCCGTCTCCGCCATGCCCGCGGCGTCGTCCACGGCGTGCAGGAATCCGGTCACGCCGTCCTCCACGACCTCGGGCAGACCGCCCACCCGCGTCGCGACGACGGGCAGTTCGCAGGCCATCGCCTCGAGCGCCGCAAGGCCGAAGCTTTCGAGCGTCGACGGCAGCAGGAAGACGTCCGCGATGGACAGCAGCGGCAGCACCTCCTCCTGCGCGCCGAGCACGTCCACCAGGTGCGTGATCCCCATCTGCCGGCCCAGCCGGTAGGCCGTGGCCAGCTCCGGGCCGTCGCCGACCAGCAGCAGCCGGGAGGGCACGTCGCGCCGGATCCGATCGAACGTCTCCATGACCAGGTCGATCCGCTTGACCGGGCGGAAGTTGGAGACGTGGATCACGAGCCGCGTGTCGTCGTCCGCATAGCGCCGCCGCAGCTCGGGAAGGGCCTGCCGGCGGTGGACGGCCGGGTCGAGGAAGTTCGGAATCACCCGGATCGGCCGCGAGACGTGCAGCTCCCGGCGCGTGTCCTCCTTCAGGCTTTCCGAGACCGTCGTCACGACGTCCGACTGCTCGATCGAGTAGGCGACGATCTCCGAATAGGACGGGTCGTTGCCGACCAGCGTGATGTCGGTGCCGTGCAGCGTGGCGACGAGCTTCGGCGCGGAACTCAGCGTGGACGCCAGCACCTGCCGGGCGAGGAGCGCCGCGGTGGCGTGCGGCACGGCGTAGTGCGCGTGGATCACATCGAGCCGGAACTCGCGCGCGACCTGCACGACCTTGTTGGCGAGCGAGAGCAGGTACTGCGGCTCGCGGAACAGCGGGTAGGTCGGCGTCAGCACCTGGTGGAACGAGAGCCCCGCCTGGAACTCCCCCATGCGGAACGGCATCTCCGTGCTGATGACGTGCACGGAGTGCCCGCGCGTGGCCAGCACCTTGCCCAGTTCCGTCGCCACGACGCCCGAGCCCCCGACCGATGCGTAACAGATGATGCCGACGTTCATCGGCGCGGCTCCGCACGGGACCAGCCGTGGGGCAGCAGGCCGTTTCGCATGACCGGCGCCTTCGTGACGAAGCCCTCCGCCCAGGCCACGTTCGCGAGGGCACCGAACTGCGCGTCCCGGCTTTCGACGAGCTGCCGGAACCGGGGCGAGGTCAGCCGCGTCTCCACGCTGCCCTCCGCCGCCGTCGTGAACTGCGTCCCGTAGCAGGCCAGCGCGCGCCGCTTCGCCTCGTAGTGCGCGGACACGTCGACGACGAACGACGGCGCCGTGGAGTCGTTGATGAAGTAGTAGCAGACCGACTGCGGCTTCCAGGCCGGTCCGCCCGCGTCGTAGCGCCGGAGTCCGGCATTGAACGCCGCCTCGGTCAGCACGTCACTGGCGGCGACGTGGTCGGGATGCCGGTCCGCCCGCCAGGGCACGGCGACCGTCGCCGGCCGGACGCGGCGGATCAGCGCGGCCGCATCGCGGATGTGCTCGACGTTCCCGCCGATCGCGCGGTCGGGCCAGCGGAGGTTGGTACGCCACGCCGCGCCGAGCACGCCGCGGGCGGCCTCCGCCTCAGCGAGCCGCTCCTCGACGGAACCGTTGCTGCCCATCTCGCCGGCCGTCAGATCGCAGAGGCCGACGCGTGCGCCCGCCGCCACGTGGCACGCCACCGTCGCCCCCATGCCGATCTCGATGTCGTCGGGGTGCGGGCCGAAGACAAGCAGGTCCACGGAATCCATCCGGTGCCATGTTACCCGTACGATTCCCGGCCGCTACGGCTGGACTAGAATGAGGCCACACCGTGGCCGACACGCAGCAGGTCCTCCAGTCGATCTACAGGGCGATCGATGAGCTCAATGCGCTCCGGCCGGACCGGCCGCTCGGGAAGTCGCCGGACACGGTGCTCTTCGGCGAACGGGGACAGCTCGATTCGCTCGGCCTCGTCTCGCTGATCTTCGGCGTCGAGAGCCAGATCGGCACGGACTTCTCGACGCCCATCTCCCTGGCGGACGATCGTGCCATGTCCCGACGCGCCAGCCCGTTCCGGACCGTCGCCACGCTCGCCGCCTACGTCGTGGAACTGCTCGACGAGCGTGCCGGTGGGTGACACGCGCATCGTCCTGGTGACCGGCAGCCGCCGCGGCATCGGCGCGGGGCTGGTCACGCACTTCCTCGACCGCGGCGACACGGTCATCGGCTGCAGCCGCGGCGCCGTCGAGCCCACGCACGACCGTCATCAGCACTTCGCCGTCGACGTCACCGACGAATCGGCCGTCCAGCACATGTTCTGGAAGATCCGGGAGACGCACGGCCGCGTGGACGTCCTCGTCAACTGCGCCGGCGTCGCCTCGATGAACCACTCGCTGCTGACGCCGGTCTCCGCCGTGCGGGACCTGCTCGACACGAACGTGACGGGCACCTTCCTGATGTGCCGGGAGGCGGCGCGGCTGATGCGGTCGAGCCACGCCGGACGCATCGTGAACCTCTCCACGGTGGCGGTCCCCCTGCGGCTCGAAGGCGAGGCGATCTACGCCGCGTCGAAGGCCGCCGTCGAGATGCTGACCCGCGTGCTCGCGAAGGAGTTCGCCCAGTTCGGGATCACGGTCAACGCCGTCGGCCCCTCGCCGATCCGGACGGACCTGATCAAGGGCGTGCCGGAGGAGACCATCACCGCGCTGGTCGGCCGTCAGGCCGTGCGGGACTGGGCGAGCGTCGACGACGTCGCGAACGTCATCGACTTCTTCATCCGGCCCGAGAGCCGCTTCATCACGGGCCAGGTCCTCTATCTCGGAGGGTTCTGATTGTTCATCGACTTCCTTCTGGACGTGTTCCGCGAACGCCAGAACGAGCCGTGGATGATCTGGAATGACACGGAGTTCACCTACGACGCGCTCGGGCGCGGCGTGGCGGCCTGGAACCGGACGCTCGAGAGCCGTGGCGTCAGGGCCGGCGACGTCGTCGCGCTGACCGGCGACTTCTCCCCGCACGCCGTCGCGGCGTTCCTGGCCCTCATCGAACGCCAGTGCGTCGTCGTGCCGCTGACGGACGCGGTGGCAGTCAAGCGGGCCGAGTTTCTCGAGGTCTGCCAGGCGAACGTGTCCATCAGCGTCACCGGCGAGCACGCCCATGACGTGACCACGCTGCCCGGGACGCCGGACCATCCGCTGTACGAGGAACTGCGACGGCGCCGGCATCCCGGCCTCGTGCTGTTCTCCTCGGGGTCGACCGGCGCGAGCAAGGCCGCGGTGCACGACCTCGTCCCGATGCTCGCGAAGTTCACGGTGCGGAAGCGGCGGATGCGTACGATCGCGTTCCTGCTGTTCGACCACATCGGCGGCATCAACACGATGCTCTACACGCTGTCGAACGGCGGCACGCTGATCGTCGTCACCGATCGGTCGCCCGACTCCGTCCTCGGGCAGATCGCGCGCCACCGCGCCGAACTGCTGCCGGCCTCGCCGACGTTCCTCAACCTGATGCTGCTCAGTGAGGCGTACCGCCGGTACGACCTTTCCAGCGTGCGCACGATCACCTACGGCACCGAGCCGATGCCGGAGAGCACGCTGCGCCGCGTCGCGGAGGTCCTGCCGGGCGTGAAGCTGCAGCAGACCTACGGCCTGTCGGAGCTCGGCATCCTCCGCTCGCAGTCCCGCGACTCGCACTCCACGTGGGTGAAGGTGGGAGGCGAGGGTTTCGAGACCCGCGTCGTCGACGGCATCCTGCAGATTCGCGCCGCCTCGGCGATGCTCGGCTACCTGAACGCCCCGAGCCCGTTCACCGAGGACGGGTGGTTCGACACCGGTGACCTGGTGACCGTCGACGGCGACTACATGCGGATCCACGGCCGGCGCTCGGAGCTGATCAACGTGGGCGGCGAGAAGGTCCACCCGGGCGAAGTCGAGAACGTCATCCAGGAATCCCCGCACGTGGCCGAAGTGACCGTCTACGGCGAGCGCAACCCGCTCGTCGGGCAGGTGGTGTGCGCGACGGTGCGGAAGGCCGGTGACGCGCCGGACCGCGACGTCCGTCTGGAGATCCTGCGCCTGTGCGCCGCCCGCCTCGAACGGTTCAAGGTGCCGGCGAAGATCACGTTCGCCGACGGGCCGCAGTACACCGCGCGCTTCAAGAAGGATCGCCACCGGGGGCCGGACGCCGCGGCCTAGTGCCCGTCCCGCCATGGCGTCACCACAGATCGTCGCCTACTCCGTCCGCGAACTGGTCGAGCGACCGGACGCGCTGGCGGTGTACGACGACCCGGTCGGCTATCTCGCCGAGTCCGGCGCCCGGTGGACGGAGTTCCTCGCCAGCAACCCGCGCGGGCACCTGGACGACCTCGCGATCGTGCTGGCGGTCGTCGGCAACCGCGTCGTCGGCAACCTCCGCGCCGTGCCCGTGGAGCTGAAGGCCGGCGGCACGACCTTCCGGAGCCTGGCGCTGCGCGCGTTCTTCCTGGACCGGGAGTGGCGCGCCGGCGGCACCGGCGGCATGATGCTGCTCCGGATGCTGAGCTCGACGCGCTCCGCCGTCGCCTCCGGCGGGCCGGCTCCGGAGACCGTCGCCCTCTATACCCGCGCCGGCTTCATCACGCTGGGACCGCTCGCGCGCTTCGTCCGCTTCCACTCCACCCGGCCGCTCGTCGGCATGGCCGTGCGCGGGCTGCCGGTTGCGCCGGTGCTGTCCGTGCCACTCGACCCGCTCGCGCGCCTGTACTACCGGGTCCGCGCTCCGCGTACCGGGACCACGCTGTCCTTTCCGGCGGTCCGCGCCTTTTCCGGGGACCTCGACGCGGTCGTGGCCGGGCGCACCGGCGACCATGTCGTCCGCGAGGCCCGGGACCTCAACTGGGTGCTGCGGTTCAGCCCGTCCCTCGCCGCGCACGAGATCCGGGACGGTGGCGCCCTGGCAGGCTATTCGCTGATCCGGTCGGACGACCGGCCCGCCGCCACCGCGCCGCGCCGCATGCCGGCGATGCGCGTGACGTCCCTGCTCGACTTCCACCTGGCCGACCCGCAGCCCGGCCGGCTCGACCAGCTCCTGCGCCACGCGGAAGCCGCCGCGGACGCCGCGGGCGCGGACGTCCTGGAAGTGCAGACAAACCGCGCGGATCTCATCAGCCGCCTGCGGCGCTCGGGCTTCATGCACCTCGGCGGCAACAAGGTGCTGCTGCGGCCTCCGGCCGGCGTCGCCGTGGATCCCGCGCGCTGGCAGATGACGGAAGCGCAGGGCGACACGATCTTCTCGGCGCTCGACGTCAGCGCGCCGGTCGCACCCGGGGAACGTGTGCCGTGACGCCGTCCGTCAGAGTCGTCGTCAACGCGGACGACCTGGGCATCTCGGAGCACGTCAACGCGGAGATCTTCCGGCTGATCCGCGCGGGCCGGGTCACGTCAGCCACGCTCGTCGCCAACGGCGCGGCGGTCGAGGATGCCGCCGCGCGGCTGCACGAGTTTCCGGACGCGTCGTTCGGCGTCCACCTGAACATCACCGAGTTCGCGCCGCTGACGTCCCCGGCCGGCCTCGGGCCGCTGCTGAAGCCGGACGGCACGTTCTCCGGAGGCGCGCATGGCATCGCGTTCACGAGCCAGCTCCGGCAGGCTGTGCGCGCCGAATGGACCGCGCAGATCGCGCGCCTGCGGTCCCTGGGCGTCGACGTCAGCCACATCGACTCCCACAACCACGCGCACACGATCCGGGGCCTGTTCGGAACGCTGAAGGCCGTGCAGCGTGCGACCGGCATCCGCCGGGTCCGGCTCACGAAGAACCTCTACACCGCGGCTGACCGCCCCGGTGCGTGGCTCCTGCTGCAGAAGTCCCTCTGGAATGCCGGCCTCCGGCACTACATCCGCACCCGCACGACGGCCGCGTTCACGAGTTTCTGGACGCTGCACACCACCGCCTCGGCCGACGTGCCGCCCGCGCGGTCCATCGAAGTGATGGTGCACCCGGGGCACCCGGGGTTCGCGGACGAGAACGCGGCGCTCGAGCAGGAGTGGTGGCGGCGCTTCCGCTACGGCGTCGAGTTCGTCAGCTACCGTCAGATCTGACGGCGCGCGTCCGCAACCGCCAGCAGCGCGTCGTGCAGCAGGCCGTTGGAGTACAGCCCCTGGCCGGCGTGGATGTTCCGCTGCCCGGCGAGATCGGTGAAGCGGCCGCCGGCCTCCTCGACGATCAACGCGGGAGCCGCGAAGTCCCAGGGGCCGCCGGTGTAGAAGACCGCCGCGTCCGTCTGCCCGGACGCCACGTCGAACGCGGGGTGATAGGTCAGGGCATCACTGCAGCGCATGACGGCGCGCACCCGGTCGACGCCCTGCTGCGCGTCGGCGTCCGGGATGTAACGCGGCGGAGGCACCCAGCCGCGCGCGGAGACCAGCCCGTCCGTCCCGCTCACGGCGAGGCGCTCGACAGGACCGCCGGCGACCGAGCGAAAGGCGCCCGCGCCACGAAGTGCCCAGGTGAGGCGCTGCCGCGCCGGCTCGATGCACAACCCGAGCGTCACGCGACCGTCGACTTCAAGCGCGATCAGCGTCCCCCACGCGTCCGACCGTTCGGCGAACTGCGCGGTGCCGTCGATGCCGTCCAGAATCCACCGGCGGGCGGCCGGGCCGCCGGGAGGAACGCTGAGGCCGAACTCCTCGCCAAGAATCGCGTCGGCCGGCCGCGCCTCGGCCAGCAGCTCGCGCAGCCGCGTCTCGGCGGCGTGGTCGGCTTCCGTGACCACGCTGCCGTCGGGCTTCCGCCACTCGCGCGGCGCCTTCTTCCAGTACGTGAGCGTGACCGCGGCGGCGGCGTCCGCCAGCCGACGCGCGAGAACCAGATCGTCATCGATGCCGGACATGGACCTGTCGTCTGGAGGCTATCAGAGCCAGCCCGCGCAGCCGGGCGCGCCGCAGCCGCACCGCCGCGTGCCGTGGTGGTGCGACTCGACGTAGTCCACCGTCAGTTCCTCGCCGGCGGCGATGGCGCGCAGCGCGTAGAACTCCACGCGGCCGGCCCGGACGGTCATGCGCGCGTTGGGGTGGCAACTGTGATTCATGAAGCGGATGGGATCGGTCGATGCCGTCGCGTCGATGGCGTGCCGCGCCGAGACCTCGACGATCATCACCGACGCGGTCCGCCGGCTGCGGCGCCGGCCCTCGGCGCAGGTAATCCGCTCGCCCCGCATCTCACCGATCTTGCGGCGGGCCGGGATGGGACCCTCGGTGAACACGCCGAGTCCGTCGATCGGGCTCGGCCGCACCGCGATGTCGAAACGCTGGTGGGACGGGCGGGCGGCAGCCGGGGGCATCGCACACTAGTGTGCCGCACCTCCCGCACGGTGCCGTTACCGGGCCGTCGCCTCGAACGAGATCACCCGATCGTTTCTGACCACGACGATGGGCACGGGCCGTCCGGCCGGCAGCCGCAGGCCCTGCGCCTCGGACACGCCGCGGACCGGCGCCCGGTCGACCGAGAGGATCACGTCGCCCGCCCGCAGTCCGGCACGCTCGGCATGGCCCCCGGGCGTGAGCGCCACGACCCGGACGCCGATGCCGGCAAACGTCCCCGTGCCGGGCTCCAGTTGAACACCGAGGGACATATCCGGCGCGCCGGAGGGCACCGCCCCACCGGTCCGCTCGGCCCGCTCCTCGACCACGCACGCCCCGGGCGCACCCAGCGCGACGGCGTAAGGTCCCGCTCCGGCGTGCTGCATGACCCGGACCTGCAGGATGTAGCGGCCGGCATCGAGCGGTCCGTCGATGCGGAACTGCGTGGTGTCGACGCCCGACCGGGCGAGCACTTCACCATCCGACGCCCGGATCAGGTCGGCGACCAGGTTCAGGTTTCCAGCCGACTCGGCGAGGAACTCCCCTCCCGGGAAGTCGAACGCGAACGCGTCGTAGTCCCCCTGCGCCAGTTCGCCGTTGATCCGGCAGTTGTAGCGGATGGCCGCGGCCTCCGAGTTGTTGGTGCCGGCATCTCCGCCCGGGACCACGATCCGATCGGCTGAGTCAGTGCCCCGGCGCAGCAGCTTGTCCTTGAGTCCGCCGAGGAGGCCGCCCGTGGTCGGCCGGCTCGGCGGCTGGCCGGAGACGGCACCGTCCGTGCCCGTGGCGCCGGTGCCCGCGCGCTTCGCCCAGAGCCGGGTCCAGCTGCTGCTGTAGGAGGGCATGTACTGGAACTCGAGTTCCTTCACGTCCGGGAACTGGGGAAAGCGCAACTGGATCGTGCCGTGGCAGTCGCCCTTGCTGCAGCCGTCGTCCCGGTACTCACCGGTGACATAGCGGGACGAACCCGACTGCTTCACCGTGCCCGTCACCTTCCCCGGGCGTCCGCTGTTCCCCTTGCCGTAGGTGCCGGCCACGGCCGAGCCGTTCTGCTCGAGCCGCAAGTCGCCCCAGGCAAAGGTGAACACGCCGGCAAAGTCCTGAGCCCTGGCCGGTCCGGCCCATCCAAGGGCCACCACGGCGACGACCGCCACCACGTGGGTACGAATGGAACGAAGCATCAGCATCACGGTCTCCTGCACAACTCCCCCGGGGATTTCTGCAATCCCGGAGCCAGCGGACGCCTCGTCGCGGCGCTCCGCGGTTGGGCCGGATCCCGTCTCGCCTGCGCGGGAAATCTCCGAGCGGCTGGAAATCCTCCTCGCCGCACGTGCCGGGCCCCGGGCCGACGGGAGTCCGGCGTCCGCACCGCCCGGGCACAGCTGGCGCTGGCGCCGGAACGTCCAGCGGAAACAGAATCAGGGCACATGGATCTGCCGGCACTGATCGGGCTGCTGATTGCCGCGCTCGGCGGCGCGGCGGTCGGTCTGGAGCGCCAGTGGTCCGGACACACCGTCGGCCCCGCTGCCCGCTTCGCCGGCCTGCGCACCTTCACGCTGCTGGGCGGCGTCGGCGGGCTCTGCGGCTGGCTCTGGCAGGCCGGGGCCACGGTGCCGGCCGGCGTCCTGCTGGCTGGAGCCGTGGCGATCGTGGGCGTCGCCTACTGGGCGGGCAGCCGGCGCGAGATCGACGGGACGACCGAAGTGGCCGCGCTCGTGGTCCTGGCCGCGGGCCTGCTGGCCGGCCTGGGCCTGGTACGTGAGGCGAGCGCGATCGCGGCCATCACCACGCTGCTGCTCGTCGAGAAGTCCTGGCTGCACAGCCTGACGAGCCGCATCGACGACGTCGGCATGCGGTCGGCCGCGCGCTTCGCCGTCATGGCGCTCGTCATCCTGCCGCTGCTGCCCGCCGGCCCCTACGGCCCCCTCGGCGGCATCAAGCCACGGGAACTGTGGACGCTGGTGCTGGTCTTCTCCGGACTCAGCTTTGCGGGTCACCTCGCCCGGCGCCTGGTGGGCCCGGACCGCGGCTACGTCCTGACGGGCCTGCTGGGTGGCATCGTCTCGTCGACGAACGTGACCTTCACGTTCGCGCGGCTGAGCCGCCTGCAACGGGAATCGGATCACGCGCTGGCCATCGGCGCAGTGGCCGGCACGCTGATGCTCTATCCGCGCGTCCTCGCCGCCACGGCGTTGTTGAACCCGGCCGTCGCCGGACCGCTCGTGCCCCTGCTGGTCCCCGTGGCGCTGGTGGCGGCCCTGGCCACGGTCCTGGGCCTTCGGCGTGTGCCGGAGACGACCGCCGCGGCACTTTCCTCGCACAATCCGCTGCAGTTGACCGCCGCGCTGCAAATGGCCGCGCTGTTCCAGTTCGTGCTGGTGCTCGTGCACGTGGCCCGGACGGAGGCCGGCCTGGCGGGCGTCTACACGACGGCGGCGGTGGTGGGCCTGTCGGACGTGGACGCGCTGACCATCTCGATGGCGCGTGAGGTCGCCGCGGCCATCTCGCCGGCGACGGCGGCCACCGGCATTGCGGTGGGCGTGATGGCGAACACCGCGACCAAGCTCGGCCTGGCGCTGACCATCGGCAGCGCCGCCTTCCGGCGCACGGCGGGCGGCGTACTCGGGCTGCTGCTGCTGACCTCGGCCGTCACGCTGGCCGTGCTGCTCGGGCGCTGAGTCCGCGCCGCCGCGTCACTTCGGCGCGACCCAGGTGAGGTCGGGGTTCTTCGCGGCGTACTCCTGGATGAGGCCCTGCAGCGTGACGCGGCCGGCGCCCGTGTCGGCATTCCAGCTCATCGGAGAAAAGGGCTGCTGCTGTGGTCGTCGCCGAAAGTTGACACACAGCGTGCCGGGGCGTAGAAGGCACCCCAACGGGAGTGGATCGTCACCGGCTCCCGGATGGAGGTTCGCCCCATGCGTCACATCCTGCTGGCCACTGTCGCCGCGGTGTCGGCGGCGGCTCCCACGCTTCACAGTCAGGTCCGCTCGGACTTTTCGGGTATCTGGATTCTGGACGAGACCCGAAGCGGCCTCCACGAACCCGCCTCGACGGCGGTTCGGCCACACACCGTCATCATCACCCAACGGGAGGACGAAGTACAGGTCAACACGCTCCGTGGCGACCGCGCCGACCCGGTCACCTACACCATCGGCCCCACGCCGCCGCAGCGGAACCGCGACAGCCACGGGATGATCGTCGTGTGGAACGAGCGGATACTCCGCACGGTCCTGGCGCGCACCATCAGCGACTTCCCGGTGAGCATCACGGAGGAGCGGCAACTGAGCGAAGCCGGCCGGGAAATGGCCGTCCGGCGGCAGTTGTCAGTCGAACACGGCTACGACGCCCGCGGATTCAACACGTCTGAAGCCGTCACCCTTGTCTACGTCCGGCAACCGCGCTGACCGCGGCTGTCGAGCGAAGCTGGGGAACTTGACATCGCATGTCCCGGGACTTACGGTTGCCTCCGATCCGCGGGACGTCACTCGACGCTTCCACCGGGGGCACGCGGGTCGCAACGGCAGCTTCCCCCGCCAGTCGTGAAAGGAGGTCAACGGCATGAACGTCAGTGCTGAGAATGATCCACCGAACCACCACGACCCGCGCGCAGGCGCAGGTGACTGAACGGAGCCTGGAGCGGTCGCAGACCCGGCGGCGTCGTTCCCGTCGAAACCCTGCTCCGACGTGCCTCGTGGCACCCAGTCGACATGCATCGACTCCCGAGCAGCGTCACGTGGCGGACGCAAGACGCCGCGAGCGGCTCCCGCTCTGACGCTCCGGCTCGGCCCTGCACCTGGGCGCGGGCGACAACAGAACCGGTACGCGACAAGGGGCACCTTCCTCTCCGGAGGAGGTGCCCCTTGTCATGTCCGGCACGCCGTCCGGACGGGCGGCGCTAGTACTTGTAGAAGCCCTGCCCGCTCTTCTTACCGAGGTGGCCGGCCAGCACCATCCGCTTCAGCAGCGGCGGCGGCGCGTACATCGGCTTGCCGAACTCGGCGTGCATGATCTGCGCGATGTAGTACGTCGTGTCGAGGCCGATGAAGTCCAGCAGCGTGAACGGCCCCATCGGGTGGCCGCAGCCGAGCTTCATCGCCGTGTCGATGTCGGCCAGCGAGCCGAGGCCTTCCTCGTAGGCGCGAATCGCGTCGAGCAGATAGGGAATCAGCAGCCGGTTGACGATGAAGCCGGGCCGGTCGACGACCGTCACCGGGTCCTTGCCGAGTGCCTTCGCGAGGTCGAACACCGCCTGGTAGGTCTCGTCGGTCGTCGTGAGCCCGCGGATCACCTCGACGAGCTTCATCATCGGGACGGGGTTGAAGAAGTGCAAGCCGATGAAGCGGTCCGGCCGCTTCGTCGCCGCCGCCAGCTCCGTGATGCAGAGCGACGACGTGTTCGACGCGAGGATCGTGTGCGGGCCAACGGCGTTCTCCACATCGGCGTAGACCCACCGCTTGTCGTCGAGGTTCTCGGTGATGGCCTCGATGACGATGTCGCAGTCCTTCAGGTCCGCGAACGACGTCGTGCCCGTCAGGTTGCTCAGCGTGGTGTCGCGCGCTTCCTGCGTCAGCTTGCCCTTGGCCACGCCGCCGTCCAGCAGGCCCTTGATGCGGCCCAGGCCCTTGTCAAGGAACGCGTCGTTCACTTCCTTGACGACGGTCTTGAACCCGGCCGCTGCGCAAGTCTGCGCGATGCCGCCGCCCATGAGCCCGCACCCGATCACACCTACGGTCCTGATTGCCACGCCGACCTCCTTCACCATGGGCTCCCGCTCCGCGAGTCCGATCCCACCGTCGTTGCTGATAGCCACGTCTACTCCTCGTTCCAGGTTTCCAGGGATGTCTTGACCGCCGACAGGTACTGGTCGGCCAGCGCACCATCGATCAGCCGGTGGTCGAATCCGAGCGTCAGGTTCATCATCGGCCGGACGGCGATCGTGTCGTTCACCACGGCGGGACGCTTCTCCACCGTGCCCAGCTCGAGGATCGCGACCTGCGGCTGGTTGATGATCGGCGTCGCGAACGACCCGCCGAAGTTGCCCGGGTTGGTGACGGTGAACGTCCCGCCCGCCACCTCCTCCGGCTTGAGCTGCTTGTTCCGGGCCCGCGCCGCGAGGTCCGCGATCGCGCGGGCGATCTCGACGACGGTCAGCCTGTCGGCATCCTTGAGCACCGGGACGATGAGCCCCGAGTCCAGCGCCACGGCGACGCCCATGTTGATGTGGCCGCGATAGATGACCTGATCGCCCACGAGCGACGCGTTCAGCAGCGGAAAATCCTTCAGCGCACGGACGGCCGCGGCGGCAACGAACGGCAGGATGCTGACCTTGACGCCGCGCGCCTCGTACTGCGCCTTGCGGGCCTTGCGCCACTCCTCGACGCGGCCGCAGTCGACGAGGAAGACCGTATACGCGTGCGCCGACGTCAGCCGGCTCTCGATCATGTGCTGCGCGATCTTCTTGCGCATCACGCTCATCGGCTCGAGCGTATCGCCGGGGCCGACCGTCAGGCTGGTGCCGCCGGCGGGCCTGGCGCCGCCGCCGATGGTCCGCTGCACATCCGCCTTCGTGATCCGCGGACCGCTGGCCTTCACGTTCGCCAGATCCACGCCGTGCGCGCGCGCGAAGACCCGCGCCGTCGGCGACGCCTTGCCGCGGAACTCACTGGTGGCGGCTGCCGCGACCGGTGCCGGAGCCGACGCGGGGGCCGCCGTGCCGGCATCACCCTTGGACGGGCCCGGGGCCGCGGCCGCGACGGCGGCCTTCGACGAACCTGGCGCCCCCGCGGCCTCGATGACCGCGATCACCGAGTTCACCTCGGCTGTCTCACCCTGCTTGACGCGAATCTCGACGAGCGTGCCTGCCACGGGAGACGGGATCTCCGCGTCGACCTTGTCCGTCGAGATCTCGAGCAGCGGCTCGTCGCGGCCGACGGTATCGCCGACCTGCTTCAGCCACCGTGAGACGGTGCCCTCCGCGATCGACTCGCCCATCTGCGGCATGAAGACGTCCGTCCTCTTCGACGCCGCGCCAGCCGTCGCCGGCGCGTCGCTTGGAGTTCCGGGCGCGGACGCGACCGCCGCGGCGGAGGCGTCCGTCTCGATCACGGCGACGACGGAGTGAACCTCCGCCGTGTCACCGGCCTTGACCTTGATTTCGACCAGCGTGCCCGCGACGGGAGCGGGAATCTCCGCGTCCACCTTGTCCGTGGAGATCTCGAGCAGCGGCTCGTCGCGCCCCACGGTCTCGCCGACCTGCTTCAGCCACCGCGAGACGGTGCCCTCCGCGATCGACTCCCCCATCTGGGGCATGACTACGTCGGTACGCACTATCCGATGATCTGCTTGGCGATCGTCTCGAGCTGCATGTTCGACGTGCCTTCGTAGATCTGGCCGATCTTCGCGTCGCGCCAGAACTTCTCGACCGGATACTCCTTCACGTATCCGTTGCCGCCGAACAGGTTGATGGCGAGCGAGGTGACGCGCTCGGCCACTTCCGAGGAGTAGACCTTGGCCATCGCCGCCTCGTTCAGGAACGGCAGGCCCATGTCGCGCAGGCGGGCGGCGTCGTAGACGAGGAGCTTCGCCGTCTGCAGGTCGATGGCCGCGCGGGCGATCTGGTGGCGCACCGCCTGGAACTCAGCGATGGCCTTGCCGAACTGCTTGCGCTCCTTCGTGTAGCCGATCATCGCGTCGAGGCCCGCGCGCGCCGCGCCGATCATCTGGGCGCCGATGCCGATGCGGCCCTCGTTCAGCGTGTCCATGGCCACCTTGTAGCCCTTGCCGACCTCGCCGAGCACGTTGGCCTTCGGCACGCGGCAGCCGTCGAACAGCAGTTCGCAGGTGCTGCTGGCGCGGATGCCGAGCTTGTCTTCCTTCTTGCCCACCTGGAAGCCGGGCGTGCCGCGCTCCACGAGGAACGCCGTGATGCCCTTGTAGCCGGCGTCCGGGTTCACGTTCGCGAAGACGATGAAGAGGTTGGCCTCGTTGCCGTTGGTGATCCAGAGCTTGCGGCCCGTCAGGACGTAGCTGTCACCGTCCTCCTTGGCGCGGGTGGCCATGGCGAACGCGTCCGAACCGGAGCCGGCCTCCGAGAGCGCATAGGCCCCGATCGTGTCCTTCGCGACCTTCGGGCAGTAGCGCTGCTGGATGTCCTTGTTGCCCCACTTGAGCAGGGCGTTGATGAACAGCGTGTTCTGGACGTCCACGAACACGCCGACCGACGGGTCCACGCGCGAGAGCTGCTCGACGGCGAGCACCGAATAGAAGAACGAGGCGCCCGCGCCGCCGTACTCCTCCGGAATCTCGATCGCCATGATGCCGAGGTCGAACAGCTTGGGGATCAGGTTCTTGTCGAGCTTGGCGTGCTCGTCCATCTCGTGGACGAGCGGACGGATTTCCTTGTCCGCGAACTCGTACACGCTGTCCGCAAAGAGCTGCTCGTCCTCGCTGAGGCGCGAGAGGGCCGGGGTCGTGGCGCTGGTGGTCACGGTCAAGTCCTTATCAGAAGTTGGTGGAAAGTAGAGACTTCTAAGAATACGCAATGAGGCGCCGCCCGATCAAACGCGGAAACGGCCTACGTTGCGGAGGACGGCGGCTGGACGCGAGCCGCGGATGGATTATTGCGCCGGGAGGCACGAGGCCGGCCGGACAGGATGGCCGCCGGCCGGACTGGGGACGCGAAACAGGCCCGCGGGAGAGAATAGCGAGAGTGCCCACCGTCCTGATCCGCACGCCGAACAGGGGGCCCTGGCTCGAACTCGCCGCGCCGGTCGCCATCCTGACGGCAGCGCGGGCCGACAGTCTGCCCGCGCTGCTGGCGGAGGTCGAGGCTCAGGCGGCCGGGGGATACCTCGTCGCGGGCTACGTGACCTACGAGGCCGCCGCGGCCTTCGACCTCCCCGTGCAGCCGGCACCCGGCCGCGTGCCCCTCGCGTGGTTCGGCCTCTTCCGTCCCGCCGACGCGGTCCTCCACGAGCGCGTCCCGGATCACTGGCACGGCCCGCGGCCACGGCTCGCCTGGCACCCGTCCGTCGACCCCCGCGCGTACGAGGCGGCCGTGGCACGGCTGCACGAGCACATCGGCGAGGGGGACGCGTATCAGCTCAATTACACGTTCCGGATGCGGACGGAATTCAGCGGCGACCCCCGCGCGCTCTTCGCGGCGCTGGACGCGGCGCAGGGCGGCGCGTGGTCGGCCTTCATCGACACGGGGGATCTCGCCGTCTGCTCCGCCTCGCCGGAACTCTTCTTCGCGCGGGACGGCCGCCGGCTGATCACGCGGCCGATGAAGGGCACGGTGCCGCGCGGCCGCACCCCGGAGGAGGACGCGGTCCTCGCGCGGACGCTCACCGAATCGGCCAAGAACCGCGCCGAGAACGTGATGATCGTCGACCTGATGCGGAACGACGTCGGCCGCATCGCCCGTCCGGGCAGCGTCGCCGTCACGGCGCTCTTCGAGGCAGAGCGCTATCCGGCCCAGTGGCAGATGACCTCCACGGTCGAGGCGGAACTCATCGACGGCGCCGGGCTTCCGGCGATCTTCGGCGCGCTGTTTCCCGCCGGCTCCGTGACGGGCGCGCCCAAGATTCGGTCGATGCAGATCCTCGCGGACATCGAGGACGCACCGCGCGGGCTCTACTGCGGGGCGATCGGCCTGGTCGAGCCGGAGGGGCGCGCGCACTTCAACGTCGCGATCCGTACCGTCACCGTCGACCGGCGCGCGGGCACGGCGGAGTTCGGCGTCGGCAGCGGCATCGTCTGGGACTCGGACGCCGCGAGCGAGTTCGAGGAGTGCCGCCTGAAGGCGGCCATCCTGACGACGCCGGAGCCCGCGTTCGCGCTGGTCGAGTCGCTGCGATGGGAGCCGGGCGCGGGCTACGCGCGGACGGCGCGTCACCGGGCCCGCATGGCCGCCTCGGCGGACTACTTCGGCTTCCCGTTCGACGCGCCCGCATTCGACGCCGCGCTGGCCCGTGCGGCAGGCGCTCTGAGCCAGCCGGCCAAGGTGCGGGTGCTGCTCGCCCGTGACGGCGGCATCACCGTCGACGTGCGGGCGCTCGACCCCGCGTCCGCGCCGGTGCCCGTGCCGCTGCGCGTCGCGCTGGCGGACCGGCCGGTCGATCCCGCCGACGTGTTCCTGTTCCACAAGACGACGCGCCGCGACGCGTACGAACGGGCCGACGCCGCGAAGCCGCCGGGCGTGGACACGGTGGTCCTGTGGAACACCGCGGGCGAGGTCACCGAGGCCGTCAACTTCAACGTCGTCGCCGAGATCGACGGCCGCGCGGTCACACCGCCCGTGGCGTGCGGGCTGCTCGCCGGCACGCTCCGCGCGGAACTGCTCGACGCCGGCACGATCACCGAACGGACGATCACGGTCGCGGACCTGCGGGCGGCCGCGCGGCTGTGGCTCATCAACTCTGTCCGGGGCCGGGTGGAAGCGACGCTGGTCGACGGCCCGCCGTCCCGGGCCTGACGGCGCGGCTATGCTGAGGAGTCCGGCCCGGCTGCCCGGACCCATCAGGGAGTTCACATGCGCAGGTTTCTGACACAGGCCCGGTACGCCGCCTTCACGGCGCTCGCCCTCGCCGCCCTCACCGCCCCCGCCGCCGCGCAGGCACCGGCGACGCCCTCCGGCACACCGGCGCCGAAGCCCTGGGCCGGGGCGATCAGCGCCGGAATCAACCTCACGCGGGGCAACACGGACACGATCAACTACAACCTGAGCTTCAACGCGGCCCGCAGCTTCTCCCCCCGCAACACGCTGAAGGCGACCGGCCTCTACCTGCGGGGGACGCAGAACGACCTGCTCACCGTCAGCCGCACCACGCTGGGCGTGCGGAACGAGACGACGCTGTCGGGCCGCACGTTCGCCTTCGCGAAGGTCGACTACCTGCGCGACACGTTCAAGGCGATCGACTACCTGATCGCGCCCGGGGGCGGCCTCGGCTACAAGCTGGTGGACGGCGCCCGGACGAAGTACGCCATCGACGCCGGACTCGGCACCGTCTCGGAGCGGAACACGGGCGGCAACGTGCGGAACGACGGCGCGCTGACGGCCGGCGGCAAGCTCCAGCACGCGCTGTCGCCCACCGCCACGCTCAAGCACGAAGCGACGGCGCTCTGGAAGGCGCAGGACATCGACGACGCGCTGTACACCGTGACGGCCGGGGTCGCCGCCGCCCTGACGCCACGCGTGCAGCTCGCGTTCGACGTCATGAGCATCTACAAGAACCGGCCGCCGGCCGCCGCGGCGAAGAAGAATGACGTGGCCGTCGTCACCGGCCTCACGATGACGTTCTAGAAACCGCCGATCCGCGTCGCCGATGACCAGTTCCGAAGCCCCCGCGCTGCTCCACATCGTCGGCTATCTGACGGGCGCGGCGCTGTACGGCATGCTGCTCGTCACGGGCCTGCGGGCGCCGTGGCCCATCATCGGCACGGCGCTGCTCGGGCTGGCCTGGAACGTGGGCGAACTGGCGACGCACGGCCTGGATGATGCCGGCTTCTCCGCGGCCGTGCCCTGGACGGCCGCGCTGTCCTACGGCGCGCTCGGCCTGCTGGCCGCCGTCGCGGTGCACGCCGCGTGGCAGGGCCCGGCCCCCGCACCTCGACAGGCCGGCCTGCGCACCGCACGGATCACGCAGGGCGCGTACGCCTGCGCGACCGCGGCGGCCGTGCTGCAGCTGTTCGCGGCCGGGACGGGCCGTCCGCTGCCCTGGCCGCCCGGGTTGTTCGTGCTCACCGGCGGCCTCGGTGTGCTGGCGGTGGCGCTGCTGGTCAGTACGCGCCACCAGGCACATGGCCGCCGGGCGGTGTGGATCGCGACGCTCGCGCTGCTCGCCGTCTCGGCGCTCCACCTCGGCCAGCGCCATGGCGCCGATGAGAGCTGGGTCACGGAACTCGTCGGTCACCAGGCGTCGATCCCGCTCGCCCTGGCCCTGCTGTATCAGGACTACCGCGTCGGCTTCGTGGACCTCTTCCTGAAGCGGGCGCTGGCGCTGCTCGCCGTGGTGGCGCTCGCGTTCGCGGGCTGGTCGCTCTCGGCGCGCGTCGCCGGGGCGCCGAGCACGGCCACACCGGCCGCGGGCCTGCTGCTGGTGCTCTGGGTCGGAACGGCGCTGCTGTTCCCATGGCTCCGCCGGCAGATCTCCGCCTTCGTCGACCGGGTGCTGCTCGGCCGCGCGGACTACGCGACGACCGCCGAGCGCGCGGCCGCCGCGCTGCGGCGCTGCGAGTCCGAGGACGACGTGCTGCGCAGCGCGTCGGCGACGATTGCCGACACGTTCGACCCGGCCGGCATCACGTGGCGGACGCTGGAGCCCGGAGCCGCGGCGGGCGCCGAGGACGTGACGGTGCTGACGGCCGGCGGCCCGCATCACGTCATCACGATCGGGCCGCTGCGCGAGGGCCGGCGGCTGCTCTCGGACGACCGGCGGCTGCTCTCGACCATCGCCCAGCTGGCGGGAAGGCGGATCGACGCCATCCGGCTCGCCGAAGAACGCTACGCCCGCCAGCTCCGGGAGGGCGAGGTCCGCGTGCTGTCCACCGAGTCCGAACTGCGGGCGCTCCGGGCGCAGGTCAACCCGCACTTCCTGTTCAACGCGCTGACGACGATCGGCTACCTGATCCAGCACGCGCCGGCACGCGCCCTGTCGACGCTGCTGCGGCTGACGACGCTGCTGCGCGCCGTCCTCAGGTCCGAGGGCGAGTTCACGACGCTCGGCCAGGAGTGCCACCTGATCGAGTGCTACCTCGAGATCGAGCGCGAGCGGTTCGAGGAGCGGCTCGAGGCGGTGACGGACGTGCCGGACGCGCTCGCACGGACGACGATCCCGGCACTCATCGTGCAGCCGCTCGTCGAGAACGCGATCAAGCACGGGATCGCCGGCGCGCGGGACGGCGGCCGCGTGGAGGTCAGCGCGCGGCTCACGCCCGACGGACACCGCGTGCAGATCGTGGTCAGCAATACCGGCACGCCGCTCGCGGCGGTGGGGTCGCCCGACGGCATCGGCCTCCAGAACGTGGAACGCCGGCTGCGCTGCTACTACGGGGACGACGCCGCGTTCGTCCTGCGCACGGGTGCGGCCGGCGACACGCGCGCCGAAATCACGCTGCCCCTGCACCCACCGCAGGCCCGCGTGCCGGCGATGGAGCGTGCCTCATGACGCCGCCGGTCCTGCGCGTGGTCGTCGCGGATGACGAGCGCCCCGCGCGCCGCTTTCTGGTGGGCCTGCTGAAGACGTGCCGCGGCGTGGAGGTGGTCGGCGAGGCCGCGAACGGGGAGGACGCCCTCGCCGCCATCACCGCGCACGCGCCGGACCTCGCGTTGCTCGACCTGCAGATGCCCGGCATGACCGGCCTCGAGGTCGCGCGCAGGCTGCCCGCGGCGAACGCGCCACGGGTCGCCTTCGTCACCGCGTTCGACGACCACGCGATCGAGGCGTTCGAGCTGAACGCGATCGACTACCTGCTCAAGCCCGTCCAGCAGGATCGCCTGCAGCGCACGCTGGACCGGGCGCGGGACGGGCTCAGGCAGCGCGACGCGGTCGCCGCGCAGCCCGCGGCGCTGGCCGCCGCCCAGACGGCGATCGACCGGTCGTCGCGGCGGCAGTACGCCGACCGTCTCCCGCTGCGGCACAGGGACGCCGTCGTCCTCGTGCCCGTCCGGACGATCGCCTCGGTCGAGGCCGAGGGTGAGCTGCTGCACATCCGGACGGCCGCCAACGAGACCTACACGGTCACCCACCGGCTGCACGCCCTCGAGGACCGCCTCGACGCGCGGCGCTTCCTGCGCCTGGGCCGGAGCACGCTGGCGAACGTGGACCACATCACGCGCGTAAATCCGATGCCGGGCAGCACCTACACCGTGGTGCTGTCGAACGGGCAGGAACTGGCCGTCAGCCGGATCCAGTCGCGGATCCTCCGTGACACGCTCCTGAAGCTCTGACACCCCGTCATCCCCCGCGTGGTCGGATGCGGTATCCTACCCTCGGAAGGATTCCATGAAGACCAAACTCTCGCTCACGCTGGACGAGGATCTCGTCGCCTTCGTCGATGGCGAGCCCGGCGCCACGCGGTCCGAGAAGATCGAGTCGATGCTCCGGCGGTACAGGGCCGCCCAGCGCGATCTGTTGCTGCGGGAAGAACTGCGGGCCTTCGGTGCCTCCAGCGAGGATGACCGGGAACACGACGCGTGGGTGCGGGTGATGCAGGAGGGTGTGTGGAACGAATCCGCCGCGGCGACATCTGGACCGTCACGCTCCCCACGTTCCCGAAGCCGCGCCCGGCGCTAGTCGTCTCGATCGACCCGATCAACGAGCTCCGGCCGGAGGTGCTGGTCGTGCCCCTGACGACCCAGCCCGGTCCTCTGCGCATCGCGCTGCCACATGCGCCAGGGGAGACGGGCCTGGCTGTCGCCAGTTACGCGAAGTGCGAGATTGCCGGCCCCGTACACAAGTCCCGCCTCAAGGTTCGTATCGGGCGCCTTCCCGTATCAGGCTGGCCGGCGATCGAAGTCGGCCTGTGCCGCGTGCTGGGTCTGCCGGACTAGCGGGAGGACGCGGGTTCCTGCTGCCATGACCCTTTTTCGCTTCCGACAACGCCGCGTGCTTCACGAGGAGACCGGGATGCCTCTCACCCAACGGATCCGTATCTGGGCTGTGCTCCTTCTGGCACTTGTCAGCACGGCTGTCGTGTCATCCCAGTCGCCACAGATCGCCGCCACAGGCGCCGCGACCAACATACAGGCCACCCCTCAGGCTTGCGCGGCCGAACGGCGCCGCGCCGAACAGGCGGGAATCGGTGGAGCGGAGCTGGACGCTGAGGCAGTTGACGCCGAGACCGCGAGCCGAGCCAAGGCGCTTATCGACATCGAGAGCCTCCGCCGCAGCGCCGGCACGACAGAACGCGAGCGCGCCTTGGACGCCGCTCTGATCTGCTTCTACCAAGCGCGGCTCGCCCAACTCGCGGCGGCGGCGCGCGTGACCATCGTCACAACGCAACCCGAAGGAACCGTCACTGGACACATTGCGGGGCAGTTGGCGTTGGAGTGGGCCGGTGCCACGTTGGTCCGGCCCTCAGCGGCCACGCCATCGCTCGACGCCATTGCGGCCCTCGAGGCCGGTCCTGCCGACGGATCCCGGCTCCTGCTCATCCCTGTTCCGTTGCCCACCGCTGCCAGCTCCCGGCAGATCGTCGACGCGCTTAGACCCCTGAAGCGGATCAGAATGGTGGCAGGGCCGAGCAGAGCGAATGCGACCAACTCTGGCGTCGCACTGTTCGCCCCGTCGAGAACGCCCACGGCCCGCGTAACAGAACTGACCGGGCAGGCCAACTCGGCGGCGTCAGCGTCCTCGTTCTCCGCGGCGCTCGATCGCGCGCAGGTCACGCGCCCGACTGACAACGTCACCGCGACCCTCGCTGCGGTCACGAGTCGTCTGCCCCTGGCACCTCCCGCATCGGCGGCTCGGGGGGCGACTACGCCGGGTGCCGGGAACAGCACGGCGAGCACTGGGCAGTGGCCGCTCGGCATCGCCCCTGGCAACCTCTACATCATCGAGGTTTGTCCCCCGGGGACGACGGGAGCGTGTCAATACCAGCTGGTGTCTGGCAAATCATCGCAGGAAGCCCTGACGGTCGCGGAGAGGTCCCGGCCGTTCCACTTCTCCTTCACGCCGGGCATGCGCTTCGTTGTTGCCAAGGCATGCACCGGCCCGAATTGGGGCGCCGTGGTGTTCCACCATGAGACCGGTAACGGTCCCTACGCGGTGGGCGCCGACTGTGGACACGCGACGCCCGCGGCTGCGATGCGCTCGGCCGGCGACGCGTGCCGCCGCGTCAACGGTGGCCGTCCATGTGGCGGGCGACAGTGGTTCAAGATTTCTGTTGGTCACAGCGGCGAGATGCGTTCCGAATGGAACAACAGCGATCCGACGTGGATGACCGCTCAACTGTGGGCGATGGGGCCGCCGACAAACTTCACCGAACAGCTCCTGACATCGGTCGAGGATGGCATCGCCAAGCTTGGTCGTTTGTGCGCCTCGCGGAACAGCGCCGCTGGCTATGCGTGCTTCATCACGTTCAGGAAATACTTCGAGTGCGGCACCCACACACCCGCTTGCGTCGATCCGAACTACACCGCGCGGGGAGTCCAGCCGTGACGCCCGCACCGCCTGCAGGCTGGATGTGAGCACGCGACGAGCGAGAGCGAGACGCCAACCACTCGACAGGACCAGGACGAACCGAACCCGGCCGCGTCAGCGCGCGGCGGGCTCCTGCTGGGTCAGGCAGTGCAGCGTGCCGAGGCCCCAGACCAGATCGACGGCGTGGATGCCCACGACGCGGTGGTCCGGCATGAGCTCCGCGAGCGTGTTCAGCGCGATGCGGTCGTTCGGGTCGTTGAACGTCGGCACGAGCACGACGCCGTTGGCGATGTAGAAGTTCGCGTAGCTGGCCGGTAAGCGCTGGCCGTCCATGATGACCGGCCGCGGGAACGGGAGCGTGACGACGCGGAACTCCGGATGCCCCGGCTCGGCGGCGGCCCGCTCGAGGCGCCGCAGATTGTCGAGCGACCGCGCGTGGTTCTCGTCCGCGGGGTCCTCCTCGTGCGCGAGCACGACGACGTCGCGCGCGACGAAGCGGGCGACGTCGTCGATGTGGCCGTGCGTGTCGTCGCCGACGCAACCCTCGCCGAGCCAGATCGTCCGCGTCGCGCCGAGCCACTCCGCGAACAGGCGCTCGTAGTCGGCGCGGCCGAGACCCGGGTTCCTGACCTGCACGTCGCTCAGCAGCCACTCTTCCGTGACCAGCAGCGCGCCGGCGCCGTTGACCTCGATGCCGCCACCCTCCAGCACGAGGCGCGCGGTGCCACCCGGACGGGCCGGCTCCACGCGCGGCAGGCCCGCGATCCCCGCGATCGCCGCGCCGACGCCGGCGTCGAGCTGGAAGTTGTCGTACTTCGCCCAGCCGGTGAACGCCCAGTTCAGCAGCGTGACGCCGCCGTCAGGGGCGTGCACGCCGGTCGGGGCCGAGTCGCGCAGCCACACGCGGTCGCTCGGCACGACGTGCAGCCGCACCCGGTCAGCGCGAACGTGGTGTGCCGTCAGCGCCGCATGCGCGGCGTCGCGGACGGCCTCGTCGTGACAGAGGATCTCGACCGGCTCGTGGTCCGCCAGCACCCGCGCAATCTCGGCGTAGACCCACGGAATGGGGCCGAGCTTGCCGGGCCAGTCGGGCTCGTGGTGCGGCCAGGCGATCCACGTCGCGCGGTGGGGCTCCCACTCGGCGGGCATGCGGTAGCGGCTGGCAGTCATGCGTCGTGTCGGGGCACCCGCGCGTAGGCGGCGGTCAGCCGAGGTAGCGGTTGAGGATCGGGCCGTAGGCGTCGATGCGGCGGTCGCGGAGGAACGGCCAGTTGCGCCGCACGGTCTCGATGAGGCCGGGGTCACACCGCGCGATCAGGATCGCCGCGTCCTCGCCCGCTTCGGCGACGTAGCGCCCGAAGGGGTCCGCCACGAAGCTGTGCCCGAAGAACGTCAGGCCGCCGGTGCCGGCCTCCGGCTCATGGCCGATACGGTTGACCGACGCCACGTAGACGCCGTTGGCGATCGCGTGCGCGCGCTGGGCGGTGCGCCAGGCGTCCACCTGGGCCGCGCCCCACTCCGCCTTCTCCGCGGGATGCCAGCCGATGGCGGTGGGATAGAACAGCACCTCGGCGCCCATCAGGCTCGTGATCCGCGCCGCTTCCGGATACCACTGGTCCCAGCAGATCAGCACGCCGATGGTCGCGTAGCGCGTCTTCCAGACGCGGAAGCCCGAGTCGGCGCCCGCCGGGGCGCCGGGTTTCGGCCCGTCACCCGGCGTGAAGTAGTACTTCTCGTAGAACAGCGGGTCGTCCGGGATATGCATCTTCCGGTACGACCCGAGCAGCGACCCGTCCGCGTCGATGACGGCGGCCGAGTTGCGGTACACGCCCGGCCCCTGCCGCTCGAAGACCGGCACGATGAGGACCACGGCGAGTTCCGCCGCGAGCGCCTGGAGCGCGTCGGTGGACGGTCCCGGAATGGGCTCGGCCAGGTCGAACCGCGCCGTGTCTTCCACCTTGCAGAAGTACGGCGCGTTGAAGAGCTCCTTCAGGCAGACGATCTGCGCCCCCTGGCGCGCGGCGTCGCGGACCAGCCCTTCGGTTCGCCGCAGTGTCGTCACGGCGTCGTCATCCGCGTGGTCCTGAATCAGGCCGATCGTGAATGGTGTGGTGGCCACCGAGCGAGTCTACACAAACTGTGCGGCACTATAATGACGGCATGTCCCGCAAGGCGGTCGTCAAGGCCAAGTGCGCGCTGTGCGGCGCCACCGACGTGTCCGAGCCGCGCGGCGAGGAACGCTATTGCCGCGACTGCTGGGAGAAGAAGATCGCCGTCGAGGAGATCGTCGCCCGGGAGTTCGCGCTCAAGCGGTACATCCGGGCCCACAGCGCCGAGAAGTACCTGATCTACCACTCGACGACGAAGCGGCCGTGCGGCCAGATCATCGTGGTCGACGACGGCTACGACCTCTTCCTGACGATGGTGCTCTACCCGAACTTCGAGTGGGACACCCCCGCCTACCACCTGGACGGCGACCCCGAAGGGCGGTCGTTCGCGGAGATTCTCGTGGACGTCGTGGCCACCGAGGTCATCGAGCCGTGGGGCGGCGGCAAGTGGCATCTGGAGATCTTCCGGTCGGCGGCGCCTGAACCGGAGGACTGGAACGGTGAGATGTGAGCGCCTATAATTTCCGCGCCCGACGAGACGGGTCCCTTTTGGAGGTCATCATGCTGAATTTCCGCTGGCTCACCTGTGCTGGCGCCCTTCTTCTCCTGGTTGCGACGACGGCCGGTGCCGGGCAGGCCCCCGCAGCCGCGCCGGCCGCACGGAGCAAGTTCACGCCGCCCGTCCGCGGCGAGGCCGAACTGGGCTTCACCCGCCCGGTCACGAAGCGGGCCGGCGGTGAGGTCACCACGACCATCCGCGTGAAGAACCTCTCGGACAAGTTCGCGATCGTGGGTCTGAAGGTCGACGAGTTCTGGTACGACAAGGGCGGCAACCCGGTGACCGGCGACACCTACCGGCACAGGCGCCCGCTCCAGCCGCTCGAGGTGATCGACGTCACGCTGCACACGCCGGTCAACCCGAAGATGGACCGGAACCAGTACAAGTTCGAGCACGCCAACGGCACGATCAAGACGGTCGCCGTGGCCAAGCTCGACGCCCCGGCCGCGGCGCCCGCCGCAGCCCCCGCCGCGAAGAAGTAGCGCGCCGGCGGTTACCCGCCTAGGGTCGGACGCGGATTTCGATATCCCGTCCGACCCCCATCGGTTCCTTCCCCGCCCGCGACTTCGCCTCCACGTGCAGCAGGTAGGTGCCCGGCTGGACGTCCTTCAGCGGGATCTGCGGCGTGTAGCCGTAGCCGCCGCGCCCGGCCTGCAGTTCCGTCGACGAGCGCTGCTCCTTCGCTTCGAACACCACGCGCCCGTCCGACGACCGGAGCGTCACGGACAGGTCGATCGTGTGGGGCGACGACCCCGGCGCGTTCTCGTACACCTCGGTGAAGAGCGCCAGCGTGTCGGACTTCGAGAAGTCGCGGGTGGCCGTCGTCGGCCCCACCACGAGCGGGGCGATCATGCCCTCGCTGCCGACCGTCACGACCTGCTGCGCGGCCAGCGACGTCACGGCGACGCCGCTCATCGTCAGCGGCGCCTTGAAGAAGTCCGGGATCTCGAGGTCGTAGAGCACCGACCCGGTCTGCCCGCCGCCCTCCTCACTGGCGGCGACGCGGATCTGGTAGCGGCCGGGCGGCATGTCCACGGCGGACAGCACGCGGACGCCGAACGCGTTGGCCGCCGCGAGCGCCTCCGGCTTGAACGAGAGCGTCGCGCGGCTCTTCTTGCCCGGCTTGACGTTGCCGCCGGCGTCGATGGGCGTGAACGAGACTTCCAGGACGTTCGACGCGAGGCCGCCCTTGTCCGTGTACTTGAAGTTCGACGCCTGCACTTCGACAGCGATCGCGACCGAGGCGTTGGGCGCGGTGCCCTTGAAGGCCCCCGCGAACACGCGCATCGGCAGCCCGGCCACGGGCACCGGGCTGTTCATCGCGGCCCGCATCTCCGGCGAGCTGGCGTTGGCCGGCAGGGGCTTCTCCGTCGGCGCCTTCCCGCGCGGCGCCGCGTAGCCCTTGCGCGACCGCACCTGCAGCCCGGGGCGCTTCACGCGGACGGTGATCTTGTGGAACTTGCCGTCGCGCTTCGTGCTCGGCGGGTAGTAGGCCAGCACGTAGTAGGCGCTGTTCTCCTTGACGATGCGCTCGAAGACATCCTTGAAGTCGTTCCGGTTGATCGCGGCGAAGCCGCCGGTCTGCTCCGCGATCGTCTGCAGGCTGATCTGTCCCAGCCGGGCCTCGGTCATCAGGGACGACAGCCCCATGCCCCGCGTGTCGACCGACTGTCCGGTGATGTCGGTGGCGTTGCTCCCGGGCACGCCGTTCATCTCGATCCCCAGCTCGGTGCCGGTCCCGAGGCCGCGCGGGTCCACGGCGAAGATGCTGACGTTGGCGCGCGTCGCGGCGCCGACCGCGTCGCGGACAGAGTCGGCGATGATCGACGCGTCCACGGCGGACCAGGGGTCCGCCAGGTCATAGCTGAGCCCCTCGCTGATGAAGATCAGCGACTTGCGCCGGCCGTGGATGCCGGCCATGTAGTTCGACAGGTTCTGCAGCGCACGCAGCGTGCGCCGGGCGCGGTCGCCGCGCTCCATCTCGAGCGGGTCGCCCATGCCGCGGTCGCGCGAGTTCACGGGATTGCCCGGGCCCGTCATCAGCGGGCGGCCGGTGTTGAAGGCGTCGAGCCGCGCCATCGTCGCCGACTGGACCTTTTCGCCGATGAACCGGTCGATCGACGCCATCAGCAGCCGCCGGTTGCTCGTGAAGTCCTGCCCCCAGTCCGACCGCCCGTTGGTGTGCACGACGGCGGCGAGGTCGTTCGTGCCGAACCGGCGTTCGATGAACGCGCGGGCCGACTGCTTGACGCGCAGCGCGTTCAGCGGCTCAGTGTGCCAGTTGTCGAGCACGATCAGGTAGAGGCGCCCGTCCGCGCGCTCGTTCGTCTGCACGTCCCGTTCGATGGGCTCGGCCGTGACGACCGGGCGGTCGTCGCGCACGATGGGGATGTTCACGACCGAGAAGTTCGCGATCTGCTGCGGCTTGCCGTCCTCGAGAATCTCGAAGTCGGCCTGCGTCAGGTCCATGACCGGGTTGCCCTTCGCGTCGGTGACGGTGGCGTCCACCTCGACGAGGTTGATTTCGGTCCGGAAGGTCACCGGCGGACCCTGCGGCGCCGTCGCGGGGGCGGGGGCGGGCGCGGGGGACGGCAGCTGCTGAGCCGAGAGTCCGGCAACGCATCCGAAAGCGAGCAGCAGCCGCAGTGTCGTCTGTGACATGGCGTGAATCCTTCGTGAGCTGACGCGTCCGATTATAGGACCTCGTCCGTTGCCAGTCGGCCGGGCCCGGCCAGGCGCACCGGTGCGGCGTCAAAGGGACAGGACTGGTATCTAATACCCACCTCCCCATGCCGCTCGATATTCCCGCAGTTCAGCAGGCGCTCGCCGCCGACGGCCTCGATGGATGGCTGCTCTACGACTTCCACGGCAGCAACCCCGTGGCGTCGCGTCTGGCGGGGCTCTCGGCGGGCGGGCACATGACCACGCGGCGGTGGTACTACCTGATTCCCGCGGTCGGACAGCCCAGGGGCCTGGTCCACGCGATCGAGCGCCACAACCTCGACCGCCTGCCCGGCGACAAGGCCGTCTACGCGGAACGCACCCAGCTCGACGCGGGACTCACCTCGCTGCTGCGCGGCATGACGCGGGTGGCGATGGAGTATTCGGCCGGCTGCGCGATCCCGTATCTGTCCCGCGTGGACGCCGGCACGGCGGAGGCGATCCGCGAGCGCGGCGTGGAGATCGTGTCGTCGGGCGATCTCGTCCAGCAGTTCGAGGCCCGATGGTCCGCCGCGCAGCTCGCGTCGCACCAGAGCGCCTCGGGTGCGCTCTACCGCATCAAGGACCGGGCGCTGGCCGCCATCGCGCACGGGCTCGCGTTCGGCGGCGGCGTGACGGAGTACGCCATCCAGCAGCAGATGAGCGGCTGGTTCCGCGAGGAAGGGCTCGTCAGCGACTCGGACCCGGTGGTGGGCTCCGGCGAGAACGGCGGCGACCCCCACTACCTGCCGACGGCGACGCGGTCGCGCACCATCCGGCCGGGCGACACGATCGTGCTGGACCTCTGGGGCAAGCGCAACGAGCCGGGCGCGGTGTTCGCCGACATCACGTGGGTCGCCTTCGCGGGCGGGCACGTGCCGGAGCGGGTCGCCACGGCGTTCGCGACGGTCGCCGAAGCGCGCGACACGGCCGTCGCGCTGGTGAAGGACGCGGCCGCGACCGGACGGGATCTCCGGGGCTGGGAGGTGGACCGCGCCGCGCGCACGGTGCTGGAGCGGGCGGGGTTCGGCACCCATATCCTCCACCGCACGGGCCACAGCCTCGGCGAGGAGGTGCACGGCACCGGCGTGCATATGGACGACTTTGAAACCCACGACGACCGGCGGATCCTGCCGGGCACGGGCTTCACGATTGAGCCGGGGCTCTATTTCGAGGATTTCGGCGTACGCACGGAAATCAACATGTTCCGCGGTGAGAGGGATGCGGCCGTCACCGGGCCGTGCCAGACTGAGGTGACGGCGCTGGCCTGACAGGCCGCTCCCGGCTGGCTTTCTGGAGGCACTATGTCGAATCGTAAGACGTCGGTTTTCTATGCATTACTGATTGCGGTCGTCTCCCTGGCGGTCGGGATGGTGATCGCCTCCCGTCTCGGGATGGCGCCGGAATCCGGCGCGCAGACCGCCGCGCCCCCGCAGAACAGCAAGCCGATCAGCGGCCCGATCGACTCGACGACGTTCCGGACCATCGCCAAGGCCGTGAACCCGGCGGTGGTCAACATCCGGACCGAGTCGAAGCAGAAGGGCCAGGACCTGAGCGACTTCTTCGGCGGCGGCGGCGGGGGCGGCGGGGACGACCTCTTCGAGCGCTTCTTCGGTGCCCCGGGCAATCGCGACCGGCGCGGCCAGCGCAGCGAGCCGAAGGAGCAGGTGGCCGTCGCGGCGGGCACCGGCTTCATCATCGACAAGGCCGGCTTCATCATGACGAACAACCACGTCGTGGAGGGCGCCACCAAGATCGAGATCACGCTGGACGGCGACGAGGACGTGTCCTACAAGGCGAAGATCGTCGGCCGCGACCCGCTGAGCGACAGCGCGCTGCTCGAGCTCATCGAGAAGCCGAACCGCGTGCTGCCCGAGGTCAAGCTGGGCGACTCGGCCCAGATGCAGCCCGGCGACTGGGTCATGGCCATCGGCAACCCGTTCGGCCTCGCCCACACGGTCAGCGTCGGCGTCATCAGCGCCGTCGAGCGCTCGTTCCCGGTGGCGGACGGCCGCTTCCAGCAGGTGCTGCAGACCGACGCGGCCATCAACCCCGGCAACTCCGGCGGCCCGCTGCTGAACATCCGCGGCGAGGTGGTCGGCATGAACACGGCGATCTACAGCGACTCGCGCGCGAGCGGGAACATCGGCATCGGCTTCGCCATGCCCGTCAACCTGCTGCGCGACCTGCTGCCGCAGCTGCGCGGCGGCAAGGTGACGCGCGGCCGCATCGGCGTCGGCGTCAATCCGGTGCCGACCAGCGCCCTCCAGGAGTTCGGTCTGACGTCGAAGATGGGCGCGCTGGTCTCGACCGTGGACCGCAAGGGGCCGGCCTACAAGGCGGGCGTCGAGCCGGGAGACGTGATCATCGAGTTCAACGGCCGTCCGGTGAAGAACAACACGGAGCTGGTGGCGATGGTCGGCTCGACGAAGCCGGGGTCGACCGTGCCGCTCAAGGTCATGCGAGAGAAGCAGCCGAAGTCGCTCAGCATCACGATCGAGGAGCTGAACATCGAAGAGCCGGCGAGCGACCTGTCTAGCAGCAGCGACGACGAGGAGACGTCGAAGGGCTTCGGCCTGACGCTCGGCAACATCACGCCGGAAGTCTCCCGCCGCCTGAAGCTCGAGAGCGGCGTGCGCGGCGCGATCGTGATGGACGTCGAGCCCGGCAGCCCCGCGTCGCGGGGCCTGGCGCCCGGCGACATCATCACGCGCGTCAACGGCAAGAACGTCTCCACGGCGGCCCAGGCCAGCACCGAGCTGAACGCCATCCGGAGCGGCGGCACCGCGCGGCTCCTGGTACTCCGCAACGGCCAGGACACCTTCGTGATTCTCACGAAGGAGTAGGTTGGGCGGCTCGTCAGCCGCTGAGGCGATTGCGCAACGTATCCGCGACCGTGGGCCGCTCACGGTCGCGGAATTCATGTCGATTGCGCTCTATCATCCGGAACACGGCTACTACGCCACGCGGCCCCGGCGCACCGGCCGCGCCGGCGACTTCCTGACCAGCGTCGACACCGGGCCGCTCTTCGGGCGGCTCCTCGCGCGCCAGTTCGCCGAGATGGGGCGCGTGCTCAACGCACCCGTCCGGGGTGTGCCCGGCGAGGCCGGCTTCGACCTGGTCGAGGCGGCCGCCGCGGACGGGCAGCTCGCCCGCGATGTGCTCGAGGGGGCGGCCGACGAATCCCCGGACTTCCTCGACGCGGTGCGCCTGCACCTGGTCGAGACGAGCCCGGCGGCGCGCGCCCGGCACGCCGACGTGCTCGGGCCGTTCGCGACGCGGCTGTCGTCGTCGTCAGCCCGTCTGCCCGAGGCGGTGCACGGCGTCATCTACGCGAACGAACTGCTCGACGCGCTGCCCGTGCACGCCGTGATCGGAACGGCGGCGGGGGTGGCGGAGCGCTACGTCGCGCTGGCACCCGGCGCGGACGGCGCCGCACCCGTGTTCGTGGAGCAGGCGGGCCCATTGTCGAATCCCGCCATCGGGCGTCACCTGGCGTCACTCGGCGTCACGCTCGAACCGGGCCAGCGCGCCGAGGTGAACCTGTCGGCGCTGGCCTGGCTCACGCGGGCCTGCTCCACGCTCCACCGCGGGTTCCTCGTGCTGGTCGACTACGGCCACGAGGCGGGCGCGCTCTACTCGCCCGCCCACGGCCGGGGCACGCTCGCGGCGATGGCCGGCCATGTGACGCTGCCCGCCGGGCGCCACGGCGACGCATGGCTCGAGGAACCCGGCGCCCGCGACATCACGTCCCACGTGGACCTCACGTCGGTCCGGCACGTGGCGGAGGCCCTCGGCTGCGAGACGCTCGGCGTCCTCGACCAGACGTACTTCCTGATGGCGCTGGCCGGGGAGCCGGCGGGCCGGGAGGACGCCCCCGGGGCCACCGCCGCTCGCGGTCCCGCGCTCCCTGACGACGCCCGCTCGCGCCAGGCGTTCAAGTCGCTGGTGATGCCGGGCGGCCTCGGCAGCACGATGAAGGTGATGGTCTTCGGCCGGAACGTCGGGCGGCCCGCGCTCCGCGGGCTCTCCGGTCCGGCTCGGCTAACCTAGAAGCTCTCTCATAAATGGGGCCGTGGCACCGAGGGCGGCGAGGCGCCCGGCTGGCGAGGCGCGACGACTGAGAATACCGGCTGTATTTGAAGGAGGAGCAACGTGGCCAGGCGGGATGCATCGCCGGCCGAATGCAGGCGCCATTTATGAGATAGCTTCTAGTGCCGCAGCCGCCTCTGGCAGCCTGGAACGAGCGATGACGGAGCGGGAGATCAAGCTGGAGTTCGCCGACGCGGCGGGCGCGCGCGCGGCGATCGAGGGCGCCGGGGCAACGGTGCTGTACGGGCGGCGCCTGCAGCGCGACACGATCTTCGACACGCCGGACGGCCGGCTGCGCGTCGCGGGCCACGTGCTGCGCCTGCGCGACGACGCCGGCCATGCGTACCTGACGGTCAAGGGTCCCGTGCAGGGCGGCGCGATGAAGGTGCGCGAGGAGCGGGAGACAGCGGTCGCGGACGGCTCGGTCGTCGCGGCCAGCTTCGAGGTGCTCGGCCTGGTGCCCGCGTTCCGCTACGAGAAGTACCGCACGGAGTTCGCGCTCGCGGACACGGTGATCGCGCTCGACGAGACGCCGGTGGGCGTCTTCGTGGAGGTCGAGGGTCCGGAAGCGGCCATCCTCGCGGTGACCCGTGCGCTGGGCCGCACACCGGCGGACTTCCTCCGCGAGTCCTACCGCGCGCTCTTCCGGGCCAGGACGGGCGCCACCGCCGACCCCTGCAACATGCGCTTCCCGCCGGCATGATCCCCGCCATCGTGCTCGCCGCCGGGTTCGGGACGCGCCTCCGGCCGCTCTCGGACGTGCTCGCGAAGCCCGCGATGCCCGTGGCCGGGGCGCCCCTCGTCGAACGCATCCTTCGGCAGGTGTCGCGGGCCGGCGTGACCGACGCCGTGCTGAACCTGCATCACCTCGGCCACACCGTCACGGCGGCCGTCGGGGACGGCTCGCACCTCGGGCTGCGCGTGCGCTACTCGTGGGAGCGCGAGATCCTCGGATCGGGCGGCGGCCCGGCGCGGGCACTCCGGCTGATCGACGGCGACCGCGCGCTCGTCCTGAACGGCGACACGCTGACCGACTTCGACCTGGCGGCCCTCGTGCGCACGCACGACCAGTCGGGCGCCCTCGTCACGCTCGCGGTCGTGCCGAACACCGCGCCGCGGAAGTACGGCGGCGTGTCCGCGACGGCCGACGGCGTCTTCACCGGCCTTGTGCCGAGGGGCGCCTCGGCGTCGTCGTGGCACTTCGTCGGCGTGCACGTGGTGGCGCGCGCGGCGTACGACGGCGTCTCGCCCGACGCGCCGGCGGACTCCATCTCCGGCGTCTACCGCGCGCTCGCCGAGGCCCGGCCGGGCAGCGTGCGCGTGGCGCCGGTCGACACGACGTTCGACGACATCGGCACGCCCGACGACTACCTCCGCACGTGCCTGCGGCTGGCCGGCGGGAACACGGCGCTGCTGCGCGGCCGCGGCGTCACGGTCGCGCCCGATGCCGTCGTCGAGGCGTCGGTCCTCTGGGATGACGTGACGGTGGAGGCGGGCGCGCGCGTCGAACGCTGCGTCCTGACCGCCGGCACCCGCGTTCCGGCGGGCAGCGACTGGCGCG
>JBFXBH010000009.1:0-44432 GCA_050183355.1 Vicinamibacterales bacterium
TCCGCCCCACGCTGGTCGCCGCGAGGACGAGCAGGAGCGCCACCGAGACCTGCCCGGCCACGATGTACGCGGGCATCTGGAACGGATCCAGATAGACGAGCCGTGCGGGTTCGTCGACCACCAGGACGACGGGATGGGCCAGCACGACCAGGACGGCGGCCACACCGAGCCGCTTGTGCCAGGCGTAGATGCGGTCGATCGGCCCCAGAACGGAGATGCGGCGGAACCGCGCCGTCAGCGCCCCCTGGGCGCCCATCATCGCGAGGCCGGCAAACCCGGCCGCCATCGCCAGTGCCCAGGCGGCGGTGCCCTGCGAGGGCGGGACGCCGCCGGCCAGCACGACCACCAGCGGCATGAGGACAAGCGCGAGGTAGAACGCGGCGACCGCACGCATGGGCAGTGCCGAGCATAGTGCGAACGCGACGCCTGTGGCCGACCGTCGTCAGGCGAGGATGTTCAGATGGTGGGTCCGAGAGGGATCGACCGGGTCCGGCACCTCGGGAACCTCCGGCTTCGACGGGTCCGGGTGGGCCGGTGGTTGCGGCGGAGGCTGCTGCGGCTGCCGGTGATGCGCATGTCCTCCGCGCTGCTCCTGACGGTGCCGCCACTCGGCCATCGTCGTGGAGTCCTCCGCGCTGGTCACACCGGGTACGTCGCTGATGCCCCAGGGCATGGTGCCTCCTCCAGAAACCTCATCGGTCCGCCCGCCTCACGCCTTTAGCCCGCAGCCCGGATCGCACGGGCGCGGCTGCGCGACGCGAGCGGGGCGCGCCGGTCCGGGACCTGCTGCGGGCGTCCTGGGATTTCACAGTCACCCATGTCACCGGAACAGGAGATGCGCGGCGTCGACAAGTCCGAGAGGAAGGGCATGGGCGGCCGCCGCCGCTGAGCGACGCGACCTGAACCGTCCGCTACAGTTCACCTCGGCCGACACGCGCACCGGCCAGCAGCACGCGCCTGAGGTCGACAATCGGCGGAACCACCGACCAGTCAAACGGAATCCGGAACACCCCTGGTCGAACCGGTACAGTGGGCGCGTCAACGAGCCCCCAGTCGTCATGGTTGTCGTACACCACGGCGTGGGATGGCCAGCGATGGTCGCCGTAGTGGGCCTTCTCCGGATGATCCCGGTAGAGACTCTTGCTCGGGCGGTACCCCCCGACGTGAGCGATGTGGTAAACGGGATGGCCGATGTCAACGATGGGGTAGCCGCTGCCGTAGAACTTCACCAGGAAGTTGTAGTCGACGCCGACTCTGGCACGGCGATACACCTCGTTGAACCCCTTGACCTTGAGAAACGTGTCGCGGTCGAGAAGCAGGAAGTCGCCAGTGCCACCCGGGAACAGCGGTGGACGCATCGGTTGTCCGGTCAACTGATTTCGCTCGTCCTCGAGCAGGTCCCACCCGACGTGGGTGTGATCGACGCCGAGCTTGACGTCCACCCGCAGTGCCCGATAGAGCGTCGCCGGCCGCAGCGTGCGAGCAGCGAGCGCGTCCAGAATGCCGCGGCTCACGTAGACGTCGGCATTCGTGCTGAGCACGAACTCACCACGGACACGGCGGAGCCCGACGTTCTTGGCGACGAACTCCAGATACCAGAGGTGGGGATTCTGCGACATGGCCTCCTGGTACTGAGCGTCGACCACGTAGGTCGTGAGCACGTCACTCACGCCCGGTAACTGCTCCGACACCAGATCGGCCAGAAGCGGACGGTCTTCAGGCGGTGCCCACTCGATGAGTACGACCTCGAACGGGATCTGCCGGGCCCGCAGTTCCCGGACGTTGAACTCGAGGGTCCTCAGAAAACGATCGTTGAAATCGACGCCATACCCGTCGTTCCGCCCCGTGAGGAGAAGCGAGACGTACGGATTCATCGATGCGCTGCGCCGTCTGCCGGAGCAGACAGCGCGGCCCTGGTGCGGCGGTCCAGTGTGAGAATGGCGGCCTCAAGCAGGTCCAGCTTCACTTCTATCGCCATCAGATGCTCTGTCGCGCGGATCGCTCCGCGCTCGGCCCAGTCGTTTCTGGCGACCTTTCCGCGCACGCTCTCGAGCGCCGACCGCAACTGCTCGCGCGCCTTCTCGGCGTAGTCGCGATCCGCAGCCCGGCGCAGCTCATACTTCTCGGCCAGCCTCGCCGACCGGACGCCGGCCTCCTGCCGCTCCGCCTCGAGCCTGGCCAGCTCCTCGCGATGGCTGCCTTCACGTGCGACGAGCTTTGCGCGGACCGCGCTCAACTCTGACTGGAGCTGCGCGGAGTCCCGTTCCTGCTCCTTGATCCGTTCGTCGCGTTCACGAACGCGGCGCTCGGCGTCCGCCAGGGCCTTCTGCAGCGAGGCGACGTCCTGCTTCGCACTGTCCAGATTACGCTTCAGGTCGTCGGCACGCGCCTCGATCTTCTGGAGCCGCGCCGCGAGGGCGCCCGCGTCCGCGGAGGGCACTGCGCCGATGAAGCTCGCCACGAGTCGTCGAATCGAAGGCATGATCGGGGTCGATTGTACGGCAGGAACTCCGCCCGGGTACGGCGGCCGCGCGGTGCCAGACGTTTGCACGGCCTCGCGCGCGTCCGGTAACATTCGCCCGGGATTGGATGACCGACATCAGACGTGAGCGGCCGACCGGCGAGCGGGTTCAGGAGCTGTCCGCCGCGTTGCGCTCACTTGCCCTGCCGCCCGGGGGAAAGGTCTCCAAGGGCGGGAACGGCGACGACCTTCCGGGGCTCAACGCCGGACAGCTCGAACACGTCCTTGCCCGAATCTCGGAACTGGATCGTTTGATCGCATCCGCCGATCGTTCCGAGTGGGATGGCATGGACGACGCCGCCGGGCAGATCATGCTGCAGGACATCGCACTGGTCACGGGACAGTTCCGGACGTCCATCGCGCAGATCTCGCTGTTGCTGGATGACGTGCTCGGCATCATCGCGTCGGTCAAGTCGGCGGTGCCCGTGGTCGAGTCGGCGCTTGCCGCGCTGGGAGACGTTGACGAACAGGTCTGAGCGGAACCGGAACGCTCAGGCCATCGAGGACGCCGCTATCGCCCCCTTCAGGCAGTCAGCGATGTAGTCAACATCGTCCGACGTGACGTGAGGCGCTATCGGCAGGGCGATCGAGTGCCTGCTGATGTTCTCGGCGTTGGGAAAGTTCTCCGGGTGGTAGCCGTACTTCGTCCGGTAGTACGTCATGCCCGGCACAGGCCTCGGATAGTAGATGCTGGTACCGACGCCGAGGGCGTTCAACCGGGCCACGATCCCGTCGCGACGTGGCGCAAGCGCGCCGCGCAGGACGATGCTCATGCAGTAGTGGCTGCTCACGGCCAATTCGTCGCGCGAGTCCAGGACAGTCAGCTCGTCGATCTCCGCAAGTGCCGACTGCAGATGAAGAAAGTTCGAGCGCCGCGCGCTCAGCAGGGCATCGACGCGCTTCACCTGCTCCACGCCGAGCGCGGCCTGCAGCTCGCTCATCCGGTAATTCAATCCGAAGGCCACGACGTCATACATGCCGGGGATCGCCCGCTCCCCGTGACTGCGATCGACGCCGAATGCCCGCAACGCGGCGACGGCCGAGGCCACCTGCTGGTGCCGGGTGGTCACCATGCCGCCTTCGGCAGTGGTGAGGTGCTTGACCGGATAGAAGGAAAAGCACCCGATGTCGCCGAATAGCCCGACGTGGCGCCCGTCGTAACGCGCGCCGACAGCCAGCGCGCAGTCTTCAACCACGCTCAAGCCGTGACGGCTGGCGATGCCGAGAATCTCGTGCATGCGGCAGGGAATGCCGATGAAGTGGACGAGGCTGACCGCCCGCGTGCGCGGGGTAATCGCGTCCGCGATGAGCGCCGGATCGATGTTACCCGTCGCCTCTTCGCAGTCCACGAACACAGGTCGAGCGCCGACGGCTTCCACGGCGTGAGCGGTCGCGGTGTGCGTCTGTGCCGGAACGATGACCTCATCGCCGGGCCCGAGACCCAGATGCAGGTAGGCGAGGTGCAGCGCGGCCATGCACGAGCTCACGGCCAGGCAGTGCGCGCCGTCGCCCGCGAACGCGGCGAAGACCTGTTCGAACTCTCGCACCCGCGGCCCGTGCGTCAGGATGTCCTGACCGAGCACGGCCATGACAGCGGCGCGCTCCGCCTCGCTGATCGACGGACGCCCGAACGGAATCGCTGGTCTGGTCATACGTACTGTACGCTCTCCATCGCGCCCGTCGACGCCGCGAGGTCGGCGGCGACAGCCAGACTGACGCCGTCGAACACGCGCTGCGTCTCCTCCGTCGTGTCCCGTCCGTCCACTATGGCGGAAACGAACATCGCGAGCAACGCGGCCTTGTCCGGCTCGCGGGGCGCGAGCAGGAGTGGCTCCGGGCGCACGGACGCCTCGCGCGAGCGATGCCAGCGCGCTCCGGCGTCGTCCAGGATCACCGTGCCCCGAGTGCCGAAGATCCGCACGACATGCTGGTGCGCGTGCACGCAGCCGAAGTTGGCGGTAATGCGCCCGACGATACCGCGCTCACCACCCGTGAACGTGGCGGCGACAAAGTCGTCCTGGGAGAACGCGGTGGTGCGTGTGGCGATCCTGTTTCCGTGCGCCGTGACCGCAGTCGGACGCTCCCCTGTCAGCCACAGCATGAGATCGATCAGGTGAATACCGCCGCCCTGCATCACCGAGTAGTTCTCCACGGCGCCGCGCCATCCCGCCGTGATCTTCTCGATACGTCCGTACAGATAGTCGCCGTCGAACGCGTAGATGTCGCCAAGATCGCCGGCCTGCACGCGTTCGCGGAGCCATTGAAAGAGGGGCGCGGTGCGCAGCACCAGGTTCGACTCCAGCGCAGTCCGGCCACGGCGAGGGTCCCACGCCCGCCGAATCGCGCGCAACTCCTCGAGGCTCCGGCACAAGGGCTTCTCGACGAACACATGCTTGCCCGCACCCACGGCCCTCAGAACCTGATTCGCATGGGCGTCGTCATAGGACGCGATACACACGAGATCGACGGCGGGGTCGGCCAGGATGACGTCGAAATCCGGCGCGGCCCTGGTCCCCAGCTCACGCGCAACGGCCTGTGCCCTGGCAGAGTCGATGTCGTGTACCCACACCAGCCGGGAACGGGGAGACTCCCGCAGCGCGATGGCATGCCGCTGGCCGACACCAAGTCCGACAACCGCCGCGTTCAGCACCCGGTCGGCCATCTGCGGACATCGCCGTAACGCGGTACGGCTGTATCGGAGAGCGCGGCGAGGCGCGGAAGATCGGAGGCCTGATCCACGCACAGGTCCAGGGTGGCAAGCGCCGGATTCGGAGACGTCACGTTGATGATCCGGAACTCCTGAGGATGCCGGTAGAAGAACGTGGTGACGTGCTCCCGGTCCTGGTCGGTCAGCCGCCGTTCGTCCAGGGCCAGGACCGTCCTGGTGCGCAGCAGCTCGACGCTGTGGCCCTTCGGGAAGGTACGCGTCTGGACGTTGGTGACCAGATCCACGTCTGCATCGGCTCGGGAGATGATCTCGCCCAGCAGGGCGGGTTCGAACAGCGGGCTGTCTGCACTGAGTCGGACGAACCAGTCACAGGGAAACGCCTGGGCGCAGCCGCGAAAGCGGGCGAACACGTTGCGGAGCGGCCCGCGGTAGGTGAGAACGCCGGCACGGACCATGGCCTCGACCAGCGTGTCATCGGACGGGTCGTCGCTGGTGGCGACGACGAGACTCTCCACCGGAACGACGGACTGAAGTCGCGCGAGGAGATGACCGAGAACGGTCGTACCGCGGAAGGGCGCGAGGACCTTTCCCGGAAACCTCTTCGAACTCATGCGCGCCTGTACGAAGACCCGGGTCACGGTGACCCTATGGTAAAGTAGTTCGGCAGGTTTCCGTATGTCGCTCCAACCCAACCTGTTCTGAATCATGACTTTAGCGGAACGTGATCTTCGCGGGTGCAGGGTCGCCCTGGTCGGCGGCGCCGGCTTCATCGGCCACAATCTCGCGCTGGCCCTGGCCGCCAGGGGTGCACAGGTCGCCGTTGTCGACAGTCTCCAGGTCAACAACCTGCTGGCCTTCCAGACCCACAACCCGGACCTCCATAACCGCGACCTGTCCGTCCGCATCATCAACGAACGGCTCGAACTCCTGCGCATGGCGGGCATTCCGCTGTACGTGCAGGACGCCCGAGACTACCAGGCGCTCTGTCCGATCCTGTCCGACATCAAGCCGCAGGTACTCGTGCACCTCGCCGCCGTGTCGCACGCCGGACGCGCGAACAAGGATCCGTTCCAGACGTTCGACCACAGTCTGCGGACGCTCGAGAACGCGCTCGACGCAGCCCGCGGCAACGTCGAACAGTTCATCTTCTTTTCCTCGAGCATGGCCTACGGCAACTTCCAGACGTCGGAAGTCTCGGAAGACCACCCGCTTGACCCGATCGGCATCTACGGCGCGCTGAAGGCCGCGGGCGAGAGGCTCGTGATCGCCTACAACCAGGTATTCAAGATGCCGTTCACGATCATCCGACCGTCCGCGCTGTACGGACCGCGTTGCGTCAGTCGGCGGGTTGGACAGATCTTCATCGAGAGCGCGCTCGACAATGAGACGCTGCGCGTCGCGGGAGACGGAAGCGAGCGGCTCGACTTCACGTACGTCGACGACCTGATCCAGGGCGTGATGCTGGCCATCACGAACCCGAACGCCCGGAACGAGATCTTCAACATCACCTACGGACAGGCCCGTTCGGTGAACGAGCTGATCAGCGTCATCGAACGGTCGTTTCCGGACGTCAAGGTGCAGTACTCCGAGCGTGACGCGCTGATGCCGATGCGCGGCACGCTCTCGATCGACAAGGCCGTGCGGCTCCTGGGCTACGCACCGCAGCATCCGATCGATGTGGGCATTCCCAAGTACATCCAGTGGTACCGCGACCTGCGGCGGAGTGCCCATGCCGGCGTGGCGCGCCCGACGCCGCACGTCCCGCAAGTCATGTGACGTTCGACCCGGATCCATGGCTCTCCGCGATCTGCGGCTACGCCGTCTTCAGGGCGTCATCGCCTGAGACGCCTCCCGGGCAGGACCTCCCGGCCGTGTCCGGTGGTGCACGAGCCCTGCACTACACGCGGGTACCCACGACCGCCGTCGGCACGGTCCGCGACCTGACCAGGCTGGGCTTCGGCGTCGTCGACATCAGCATGACGTTCGAGCGTGAACCGTCAACGGACGTCGGCGAGGCCGCCGACGGTGCCGTCGAGGTCGGTGACGCGCGCGAGGACGAGGGTGAAGCCCTGGCGGAGATCGCCGCGTCCAGTTTTTCCTTCTCACGTTTCCACTCGGATCCGGACATTGAACCTGGCGTGGCTGCATCCGTGAAGCGGGAGTGGGTGCGCAGCTACGCGACGGGCCGCCGGGGACGCCGTCTGCTGGTGGCGCGCGTCGACGGACATCCCGCCGGATTTCTCGCCGAACTGGCGGTCGAGCGCGAGGGTCGGAGCGTCGGCGTGATCGACCTTGTCGGCGTCGGCGTGCCCTGGCAGCGGCGAGGGGTCGGGCGCACCCTTGTCGCACGGTGGGTCACGTCGTGCGTGGGGCAGTACGCATCACTGCGGGTCGGCACGCAGGCCGCGAACGTACCCTCGATCCGGTTGTACGAAGGTCTCGGATTCCGCCTGCTGTCGTCGGAGTTCGTCCTGCACGCGCACGTCGGAAGGTAGGCAGCCGGTGTGCGGCATCGCTGGATTCGTCGGGTCCTCGCCTCCCTCGCAGGAGCGGGTCGACCGCTGTCTCGCACTCATGCACCGCCGGGGGCCGGACCAGCAGGCGGCCCGCTTCTTCCAGAACGCCGCGGGGCGTCATGCCTGCCTGCTGTTCGCGAGGCTGAGCATCATCGACCTCGATGAGCGGTCCAGTCAGCCGTTCAACGTCGGCACGTCATGGCTGGCGACCAATGGAGAGCTGTACAACTACCGGGAACTCGCCTCGGAGCTTCCCGACTCGGCCGGTCCGCTGCGCACGGCGTCGGACACCGAAGTCCTGCTCCGCAGCATCCTCGCGCACGGCTGGTCCGCGCTGGATCGGTTCGAGGGCATGTGGGCGTTCGCGCTCTACGACGAGGCCACCGGCTCCTTGACGCTGTGCCGGGACCGCTTCGGCGAAAAGCCCCTGTACCTCTATCGGGATGCGACCGGCACGTATTTCGGCTCCGAGGTCAAGTTCATCGCGGCCCTGCTCGGTCGTCGGCTGCCCGTGGACGAGCGGCAACTGCGGACGTACCTGGTGAACGGCTACAAGGCGTTGTACAAGAGCGGCCGGACGTTCTTCGAGGGCGTGACGGAACTCGAACCCGGCACCGTACTCAGCATTGATGCCCACGGCCACGAACAGGCGCGGCGCTACTGGACGCCGTCGCTCGCCGTCACCGACGGGATGACGTTCGCGAGCGCCGTGTCCGGCGTGCGGGACCGGCTCTTCAGGTCCGTCGAGATCCGGCTTCGTTCCGATGTGCCGCTGGCGTTCTGCATGAGCGGCGGCGTCGACTCCAACGCCCTGATCGCCATCGCGCGGCGGGCCCTCGGCTTCGACGTGCACGGCTTCACGATCGTCAACACCGACGAGCGATACGAAGAGCAGGCGCTGGTCGAAACCGCCGTCTCGGAGCTCGGCATCCGTCATACGGCCGTCCCGCTGGACACACGGGACTTTCTCCCGCGCCTGCGCGAGCTGGTGCGCCAGCACGACGCGCCGGTCTTCACGATCACCTACTACGTCCACTGGGTGCTGATGCAGCACCTCGCGGCGCAGGGGTACCGGATCGCCATCAGCGGCACGGGTGCCGACGAACTGTTCACGGGATACTACGACCACCACCTGGCGTATCTGGCGACGGTGCGGAGCGACCCCGCACTGCACGCCGCGTCATTGCGTCACTGGGCGACGTTCATCCGCCCCCATGTCCGCAATCCGTACCTGAGCGACCCGGACCTGTTCGTCAGGGACCCCGCCTTTCGGGGTCACATCTATCTCGACGCGGAGGAGTTCGCGGGCTGCCTCCACGACGGCATCGCGGAGCCGTTTCGCGAGCGCGCGTTCGTCACCGACGTTCTGCGCAACCGCATGCTCAACGAGCTGTTCTACGAGTCGGTGCCGGTGATCCTGCACGAGGACGACCTGAACGCGATGTACTTCTCCATCGAGAACCGTTCGCCGTTTCTCGACCGCGAGCTGTTCGAGTTCGCCGCGAGCGTCCCGACCCGTCACCTCATTCGCGGCGGCTACGCGAAGGCACTGCTCCGGGAAGCCGTGCGTGGCGTCGCGCCGGACGCCATCATCGACAGCCACCGGAAAGTCGGGTTCAACGCACCGATCCTGTCGCTGCTCGACACCGCCGACGCGGCCGTCCGCCGGGAGCTGCTCGCGGACAGTCCCATCTTCGACATCGTCCGCCGCGATCGGATCGAAGCGTTGATCGACCGTCGCGATCTGCCGAACAGCCGGAGCAAGTTTCTCTTCTACTTCGCGTCGGCCAAGATGTTTCTGGAGGAGTACGCGGGATGAACTACTGCACGCGGTGCGTCCTGCCCGACACCCGACCCGCGCTCGTGCTGGACGCGGAGGGCGTCTGCAACGCCTGCCGCGTCGCCGAACGTCGCGCGTCGATCGACTGGGACGAGCGGCACGCGCAGTTCCGGGCGGTCGTGGAGCATGCAAAGGCCCACTCAATCGGGTACGACTGCATCATTCCGGTGAGCGGCGGCAAGGACAGCACGTGGCAGGTGCTCACCTGTCTGGAGCACGGGCTGACACCGCTGGCCGTGACGTGGAAGACGCCGGCCCGTACCGCGATCGGCGAGCAGAATCTGCAGAACCTCATCCGGCTCGGCGTCGACCATATCGACTATTCGATCAACCCGGAGACCGAGCGTGTCTTCATGCTCGAAGCGCTGCGCCGCCTCGGTTCGCCGGCGATTCCGATGCATCTCGGGATCTTCGGCATCCCGCTGACGCTGGCCGCGCGCTACCGCATCCCCCTTGTCGTGTGGGGTGAGAATTCCGCGTTCGAGTACGGGACGCGTGACGAGACGCTGACGGGCTTTCGGATGGACGCCGCCTGGCTTCGCCAGTACGGGGTCTCGGGAGGCACGACGGCGGCGGACTGGGTGTCGGATCGACTCTCGCGCCGCGCCCTGGCCGCCTACTTCGCGCCGTCCGATCAGGACCTGCAGGCCGCCGATGTCTCGGCGATCTTCCTCGGGTACTACTTCGACTGGGACGTGCGGACCACCTACGAGAAGGCGCTCGCGCACGGCTTCAGGGCCGGCGACGGACCCCGCACGGGCTACTACGAGTACGCCGATATCGATGACGACTTCATCTCGATCCATCACCACCTGAAGTGGTACAAGTTCGGCTTCACGCGGGCGTTCGACAACCTGTCGCTGGAGATCCGTCGCGGGCGCATGACGCGCGAGCAGGCGATTGCGATCATCCGCGCACGCGGCGACGATACCCCGCACGACGACATCGCGCAGTTCTGCAGGTTCGTGGGCCTGTCCGAGCACGAGTTCTTTTCGATCGCCGAGCAGTTCAGGAACCGGGCGATCTGGAGTCGGGTGGACGGCCGTTGGTGCATGAAGGAGTTCCTGATCCCTGACTGGAAGTGGACATGACGATCGACCGCATCGATCCGCCACGCGAGTTCACCGTCGGTACAACCGAGCCGTTCGTGATGAGGGACTGCGCCCGCATCGCGCTCGACGCCGCCGAGCAGGTCACGTTCACGACGCCGTCCGGCGCCGAGTACGACGTCGCGCGAACGCCCTGGGGCTTCTACGCCACGCCGTCGCTGAACGGCCGGCTGCCGCGGTTCGGACTGCGACCGGCGCTCGTCAGGAACGCGCAGGGGCGGTACTTCGTGTTCCTCGTCGAGCCCGGGAAACTGGACGAGCTTGCTGGATACCTGACGCGCGAGAAGCAGACGCTCGTGATGTGGCTGGATTCCGACGCGCAGCTCGCGGCGATCGAGCAGTCGGCGGCGCGGGGCGAGGCGTAGTGCGGCGCGAGGGCCGGGTCTGCGTCTGCGGGTCCGCAGCCTTCGCCCCGGTGTTCCGCTTCGACGCCCCTCCTGAGGGGGAGACGCGGTTCCCTCTCTCCGGTCACGCCTATCGCCGGGACGTGCTGCGCTGCGAGGCGTGCGGCCACTTCATCTCCGTGCACGACATGGACCTGGCGGCGCTGTATGGCGGCGACTACGTCGACGCAACGTACGGCCCCGCCGGTCTGGCGGCCGCGTTTGACCGCATCGTGCACCTGCCGCCGGACAGGTCTGACAACGAGGGCCGTGCCCGGCGACTGCTCGAGTTCACGGGACGCACCTTTCCGCCGGCCCGCGCGGCGGCACCGACGGTGCTGGATGTCGGGTCAGGCCTGTGTGTCTTCCTCCATCGGATGAAGGCGGCCGGGTGGCGCGGCACCGCACTCGATCCCGATCCCCGTGCGGTCGCCCACGCACGCGACCGCGTCGGGGTGCAGGCCGTCTGCGCGGACTTCATGACCTCCGCAAGCCCCGGACGATTCGATGTGGTCACCTTCAACAAGGTGCTCGAACACGTCGAGTCGCCAGCCGCGATGCTGGCCCGCTCGCGCGACTGCCTGGCGCCGGGCGGCTTCGTCTACGTCGAACTGCCGGATGGCGAAGGTGCCGCGGCCGAGGGATTCGGTCGGGAAGAGTTCTTCATCGAGCACCATCACATCTTCAGCCCGGCGAGCCTCGCCTGGCTGGCCCGCAGCGCCGGATTCGCGGTGATCGACCAGACCCGGCTGCGCGAGCCGAGCAGCAAGTTCACCCTCGTGGCCTTCCTCCGACCGTCGGACCTCCCGTGACTGAACGCCGCGGCGGCGGAGGGACGTCCTCCAGGTGTGTCTGCCGCCGGAGTCGTCAGGCGCGCCGGGAGGCCCGCCACCAGACGAAGGACATGCTGTAGTCCGGCGACGTGCCGGCCAGTTCCGCCTGGGCGTCGACGAGCGCAACCTCTCCGGAGTCGACCAGGGTCGAGACCACGCTCCAGAGGTTGGTGTTGTAGTCGTGCCGAACGGCGGGTTCGGGACCGCTGCCGCGCCGATCGCCCTGGCCGATCACGTCGCGCATCTGCCAGCCGATCTGCTCGAAATGCAGGCAGTCGACGGAGTCGGCCACGCCCGCCAGCGCCCGGTAGGCGTCGACGTCGAACCGCGGAATCTGATGCGCGCTGGACACCGAGAACAGCACCGCGTGGCGCATCTGTTGAGGCAGCGGCCCGAAGTCAGGGTGCGTGAAATCGAAGTGCGCCGTCAGGAGAGGCATCGCCGGCTCCAGCGCGCCAAGCGACGCCGCACACTCGAGTCCGGCGTCCGTGTACTCAAGGGCGCAGTACCGCGCCCCGCGAGGACCCCCGCGCAGCCACACGTCGAAGAGTGACCGGCCCCATCCGGCGCCGAGGTCCACGACCCCGTCGGTCTCAGGGCGGCAGGCCGCGATCACCAGCTCCGCCACGAGCGCATAGAACCCGTGCCACATGAGAGCCGCGGGCACGTCGACGCGTCTGCCCTGCAGCGTGGCCGCCATGGACTCGATGCCCGGCGTGCCGAACTCCTCTCGGGACAGCGTGGCGGCGACGCGGGCCAGCGAGCGCTCGCCGGTGGAAAGCAGGGCGGCGATGCGGGCGCGGATCGCCGGCCACTTGTCTCGCCCGTACTCCCGCTGGACCCACGCCGCGTCACGGATCACCGTCACGTCCGGCGGGCCCAGAACGAGTGACTGTAGTCGGCCAGCCGTCCCAGCGCGTCGTACGCGGGGGAACAGTCCAGCAGGTCGAAGGGCTCCAGCATCCGGCGATAGTCGTCGAGAGACGTCTGCTGGCGGATCTTGCCGTGGGTGTATCCGTCCATGATGTCAAGCAGGTAGGCGAACTTCACCGTGTCACGGACGGGTGCGAGGTAGGACTCCACGACGGGGAGCTCGGTCGCGCCGAACGTGGCCGCCGCCCAGAGCAGATCCAGCGCCGCGCCCTGCAGCCGGGGCACGTGGTAGTTCCCGAGAATGTAGATCCTGCCGCGCTCGAGACGGTCGAAACGATCTATCTGCCGCGCGTCGCGATACGAGACCACGTCACCGGGAAACACGCGGGACAGGAACTGCTCGGTGATGTAGAGAAACGGGGGAATGTCGAAGAGCAGGAACGTGAGGTGCGGATGGAGCTTCTTGAGGACTTCGACCTGACGTCCGAGACCAGGACCGATCTCCGCAATCGTGGCGTGGCGCTCGAAGGGTACGAACCCGTTACAATACGCGTAGCGGAGGTAGTAGCGCAGCGCGAGCATGCTGTAGCGGCGGCCCCCGACCTCGAACACGTCCACCGGATTGCCCACGACACTGACGTCGAGATCCTCGACACGGCGCGCGCCCGCGATCGTCCCGGACATCCGGGCGATGCGGAAGGCGCTCTCCTGCAGATCCCGCAGCGTGAGACCGTATGGGATCGCGTCACTGCCGCCGGGACCGGGATCCGTCGTACCGATGCCCGCCAGCGCGCTGTCCTCCCGGCGCCTGAAGTCCTTCAGTCCCCGCTCGCGCAGCTCGACGATAGACCGTGTCCACCGCTTCTGCCAGTATGGCGTCGGCTGGAAGATCGCCGGGGCCTCGGCAAGGTCGGCAAGCATCAACTCAAGCAGCGCCGGGTCGTCCGGTACGTCAGTCGGCAGCAGCGCTTCGATACTGGAGTTCTCCATGACCGCCACCGATCTTATCCGGCCGCTCAGAGCATGAACAGTTGGCGACGCGTCACCGACCTCGCTCCTCCGGAAGGCAGCATCCGTGAGATCTGGCAGATGGTCGACGGCGACAGCGGCCGCGTCATCGAGTCGTACCCCGTGCAGGTCCGGCGCGGGAAGCCCTTCGACGTCCTGCGATCGGCGGGCACGAACCTGCGTTCGCTCAGCGGCTACGCCGACGTCGCGCGGCGCGCGGCGCACGCCCTGTACGCCTCCGTGCCCGGACGGCACGTGGAGCGGTGTCCGTGCTGCGCGGCCGACGCCCGGACGCACCCGGCGTTCTCCGAGGTCTACGGCGCCACCTACCGACGCTGCCCGGACTGCAGACACGTGTACGTGAACCCGCAGCCATCGGTCGACGCTCTGACGACGATGTTTGCGACGGCTGACGACTTCGCACGCGAGTACACGAACGCCGACGAGCTCGAGTTCAGACTCCGCGAGATCATCGCGCCGAAGCTCTCGTGGGCCCGCGAGGTGTACTCCACGGTGTACGGGTGCGACCTCGCCAGTGTGCTCGACGTGGGCGCGGGCGGTGGCCATTTCGTTGCGGGTTGCCGGCGCGCCGGCTTGACGGCCGAGGGCATCGAGATCAATACGGCCGCGGCGTCGTTCGCGTCGCGGGCACTGAACGTCTCGCTCCACAACATCGACTTCCTCACCGCGCCGGCGGTCGGCCGCTTCGACCTCGTGACGCTGTGGGGTGTGCTCGAGTACGTGCCTGAACCCGGGCAGTTCGTCCGACGCGCGTGCGAGGCCATGAGCGACCGCGGGCTGCTGGTGGTCGAGGTCCCGCGTGCCGACTGTCTCTCCACGGCCGTGCAGCGGGAGTTCCCGGACCAGGTCTGGCGCCACATGTCACCCGCCACGCATGTGAATCTGTTCAGCGACGCCTCGCTCGCCACGCTGCTGCGCGCACAGGGGTTGAGACCCGTCGCCGTCTGGACGTTCGGCATGGACGCCTACGAGCTGGTCACGCAGCTCGCCACCACGCTCGCCGACCAGTCCGCGCTCGAACGGCTGGCCCGCGTGATCGGCCCGCTGCAGCAGTTCATCGACAGCGAGGACGCCGGGGACGACCTGCTGGTCGCCGCCGTGCCGATCAATGCCGGCGCCGGGCGGTCGTGAGCACCTCTTCGGCCACCCGCACCGCGGCGCCCTCAGGACAGCACGCCGCGACTGCGTCATCCGAGGCACCGACCCAGCGATTCCGGAAGAACTGGTCGAGGCGATCGCGCAGGCCCTGCCGCCGATTCACCGTCGGGACCGCGCCGGCCGCGACGGCTGACAGCCATTCACACTCCCGATCGCGCGGGAGGACCGACAGCACGGGCACGCCGGTCAGCAGGGCCTCGACGAGGAGCAGCGAGGACATGCCGACCACGAGGTCTGCGGTCAGCAGGATATCGAGGGCGGATCCGCCGCGACTGATGGCGTCGACTTCGTGGCGATACGTGCGCAGGGCGTCCTCGGGATGCTTCGGATGCAGCCGCAGGACGAGATGTGACCGGTCGCGCCACGGCGCCATCGCGTCAATCAGTTCCTCGAGCACGATCTCCGTTCGTCCGTCCGACTCCCCGCGGCCCGCCAGCGTATAGGCGGCCGACCGCCGATACTCCTGCGGGTCGAGCCCGTCGGACAGCTCGGCCGCGAACAGCACGAGCCGTGTATCCACGCCGACATCGGGCCAGAGCCGCGCCCGCAACTCGCCTCGCTGCCCGGCGCGCCTGCGGGCGTGTGCCCGCACGTCGTCGTGACGCGGGTGACCGCAGACGGCGATGCGTGCAGACGGGAGTCCGAGTTCCTCGAAGCGGGTGCGTGTCAGCCGATCGGGGACCAGCAGCCGGTCCGGGCAGAAGGCCAGCGCGCGGTCGGTGCGGCCGCGGAAACGCGCGGCGGCGTTGCTCGGCGCGTCGACAAACCCAACCGTCGGGATGAGCGCCCTCCGGGCGTCTTCGATCAGCCGAAGGCCGATCGTGTCCGGATTCTCGGCGGTTCCGACGACCACGATGTCCGGTGCCGGCTCCCACAGATGCCCGCGAGCCGTCGACACGTCGGTGAACGGTGTGTCGGCGTTCGTCAGGACATCGCGTGCCGGACCCGTGGCCATCACCGTGACTTCGGCGCCGCGCGCGCGCAGGAGGTCCGGGACCGACGCGATATAGGCCGCGGCCCCTGGGTCCTCCACGAAGACCAGCACTCGGTCCACGCTTACCTGCCGCTGAAGGTCCGCAGGTCGATGGACAGACCGCCGCGTCCGGCGGACTCCCGGATCGCCTCAACCACACGGGTGGACTGCCAGGCCTCCTCGCCGGAACACGGGCTGTCGCCGCCCGACTCGACCAGAGCCGCCAGCGCGTCGTACGCGCGGTACAGCGCCACTCCGGCCGTGGACGGGATCATCGTGGCGGAGCCGCCGTCGATCTCGCGACTGCCGCTCACCGCCCGATGCGGCACCCGCGGGGCGAGCGCGAACGCGAGCCCCTCCTGGTCCACGGTCAGACGGCCGTCGGTGCCCCATATGGTGAGCCCGACTTCCCGGTAGTGCGCGAAGTCGATGTGATGCGCGGACGCCACGGCGCCCGACTCCAGATCGAGGGCGAACGACACGGCGTCGTTCGCCAGGCCGGCGGGGTCCCCGAGGGCGCGCACCGCCCGCACGGGACCCGCGAGCAGGCGGATGGTGTCGACGAGATGAATACCGTTGTTCGTGAGGCCACCGCCGTAGACGCACTGCACCGCCTGCACGGCGCCGACGGACCGCCGCAGGCGACCGGACGCAAGCTCACCGATCCGCTCGTCGAATCGCCGCCACAGGTTCACCTGCACCGCGATGCCCCGATCCCGACACGCGTCCAGGAAGCGCCGCGATTCGTCCAGGCTGCCACCGAGGGGCTTCTCGACAAAGACGGCGCGCACGCCGTCCACCTGATCGAGCACGGCCAGCCGCTGCGACGGCGGCATCGCCAGCACGACCACGTCGAGCGCGTGCGGCCCCAGTTCGCGGAGCGACGCCACGACGCGCGCCGCGCCGAGCGCCTGCGCACGCGCGCGTCGGTCGGGATCCGTATCCACGGCGGCCGCCCATGTGAATCGGGGATGCGCGCGCAGAACCTGGGCGTGCGTCGCGTAGCGGAAGTGCCGCGCTGTGAGCGGGTCGTCTGCATAGCCCGCTCCGATGTTCCCGAGGCCGACGAGCGCGGCACGAATGGCAGGCATGGTCAGCGGACCGGCTTCTCGGCGCAGTGGGCGTTGATCGCGGCCAGATCCGGACGGCTCGCGAGCAGCGCGAGGACCTCCGGCGTGCCGAAGACGCCGTCTGCGCGGGATGCGAACGCCCCGTAGACGGCCCGGATGAACGCCAGGTCCTCGGAGAAGTCGAGCTGAAACCGCCGCTCGGGGGCATGGTATCCCTCCGGCGCCTGCATGTGCAGCACCCGGAACTCGTCCGGGTGTTCGTAGAAGTACAGGGATACGTGCTCCCGGACGGCCGGGTCCGCCACGTCACGCTCCACGCGTTCGAGCGATTCACGCCGGAAGACCTGCACGTCCACACCCTGTGGAAACGCCGGCCGGGCCACGTTCGTGACGACGTCGCAGTCGTTCCGCAGGAACTGTTCGACGCCGAGGTCGATCACGTCCGGGTCGAGCAGCGGACAGTCACCGGTCACTTCGACGACGACGTCACTGCGCATGGCGCGTTGCGCGTCCGTCACGCGCCGAAGCACGTCGTGCTCGCTCCCGCGAAAGACCGCCACGCCGGCGCGCTCCGCCCATTCCACGAGCGGGTCGTCGGTCGCTCCGCTCGTCGTGGCGAGCACGATGTCATCGACGAGCCGCGCGCGGCGCAGGCGGGCCACGAGGCGGGCGATAGCGGGCTGTCCGTGGATATCCGCAAGCACTTTGCCCGGCAGTCGGGTCGACGCCATTCGTGCCTCGATGCTGGCGACCACGCGTGGCATCGTCACTGGCCCGGCGACGGCGCGCCCGTCCAGCGCGCCAGTTCGTGCCGGCCCGCATGGACCTTGCGCAGGGCCTCGCCGAGTGCGTCAACCGTCACGTCATCGAGCGTGTACGCGCACGACTCGAATCCGATGAGTTCGCGCTCGTACATCCGCTCGACCGTCGGACACCGAACGTCGGTGTAGTGGCGATCCGTCAACGTGAACGGAAATCCGTGCGCCCCGAACGCCACTCGCCGCTGAAACACGGGCAGCCGATACAGCGGGGCGACGTAGCCCCGGAAGTGCGGGAAGCCCTCGGCGTCCAGCGCCGCGCTGAAACGCGCGCGCGGGACGCCGAGGCGTTCCTCGTCGACGCGCAACGCCCAGACGTAGAAGACGTGGCGGCAACCCTGGCGGACGGTCGGGGGCGTCAGCCCTTCCAGCCCGCGCACGGCGGCGGTCAACCGGTGCCCGACCGCCTCCCGCCCCGCGACGTGCGCGTCGACGTGGCGCAGTTGCGCCAGGGCCACGGCGGCGCTCAGCTCGGTCATCCGGTAGTTGAAACCGATGAGATTCACCAGGTCGGCCGGCTCGGCATCGCCGACGACGTTCTCGCCGTGATTGCGGATGAGCCGCAGCCGCCACGCCAGCCGGTCGTCATTGGTGACACACATGCCACCTTCACCGGCATGAATGTGCTTGTGATAGTTCAGACTGAACACGCCGATGTGGCCCACCGTGCCCGCGGGCCGGCCGTGCTCCTCCGCGAGGACGCCCTGGGCGTTGTCCTCGATCAGCACGATGCCGCGGTCGTCGGCGAGAGCCCGCAGTTCCGCCAGCCGACCGGGATGACCGAACAGGTTGACGACGAGAACCGCCCGCGTGCGCGGGGTGATCGCGGCCCGGACCGCGGCGACGTCCAGGCTGAACGTCTCGGGCTCGATATCGACGAAGACCGGCACGCCGCCGTAGACCAGGGGCGCCATGGCGCTGGCGGACATGCTGTAGGGCGGAACGATCACTTCGTCGCCCGGCGAGACGCCGGCCGCGCCCATGGCGGCGAACAGCCCGGACGTGCCGGAGTTCACCGAGACGGCATGGCTGACACCGAAACGCGCCGACCATGCCTCCTCGAGCTGACGCACCACGGGCCCGCCGAGGAATCGTTCGCCCGCGCTGCCGTAGTAGCCGGACAGGACGTCGGACCTGACCACGTCCTGCACGGCACGCAGCTCCGCGTCCCCCATCGATCGGTACGGGGCCAGTGCCCGGTCGAGCACGGGGCGGCCGCCCAGGATGGCCAGCATCAGTGGTCGTCCGCCGGCACGTGGCGCGCCCCGAGGGGCCGGCTGATCGGCACGCGCTCGACCGGCTCGAAGCGCATCTCGATCAACCCCTTCGCCTCGAAGCGCCGCAGGTACTGCCACAGGCGGTCGAAGGGCAGGTCGTGCTTCGTGGCGATGTCGAGAATCGTCATGGAGCCATCGAAGTAGCGGAAGAGCGAGTCGAGCAGGTGCCCCCACCGTTCAGCGGTCTCGTCGATGGGCTTGTCCACCGTCGGGTCCCACCGCTCCAGGTACAGGTCGTACTTTGGATTCGACAGGCAGATGAGCCCGTCGAAGGTGCGATACAGGCGGGCGTTCCGCTCAAGCGTCTCAACGGTCTTCTGCAGCACGACGCAGAACTCGTGGATCTGCCCCTGGTCCATCAGGTCCGGGTCATCGGCGCTCGAGTGATACTCGCGATAGTGCTGTCCCTCCCGTTCCGATCGCGTGGCCTCGATGAACGGGACCTCGTAGCCCGGCGCTTCCCACACCGTCTCGTCGTTGCCCGCGCCGCACCGCCAGGCCGCGATCTGATGGGCTCTGGCGTGATGCCGCAGGGCGTTTTCGATCGCGGCATCGAGCGGCTGGCGCCCCAGAAACGTTCCGGCGGACCGGATACCTGACGCGGTGCCCGGCATCTCGGCGAAGATGCCGCACACCATGCGTTCGAGATCCGCCCTCGACCGATCCTTCAGATAGAAGACGGAGCCGAGGTGTTCGGGCGCGAGGAGCAGGCGATAGGTGTAGTACGTGTCCTGCGTCCGGATCCACTGGAACAGCCGCACCATCATGGCGACAGCAGCGAATCCGTCGTTGGCCTGGTGCGGATGACACGTATTGGTGTTGAACACGATCGTGCGGGCGGAGCGACCGCGATGCTCGTACTCCGCCAGGATCATGTCCCCGGGGGTTCTCGTGGTGACCAGCTCGACCTGGTAGGCGCCGGGGCCGAGGTCACGGTAGATGCGATGCGGCACCGAGAGCGCCCAGTCGGCGGCCCAGGGGCGGTACTGCCACATGCAGTGAAACATGTACGCGTCCGGAAGATCGGCATTCGTGACCAGGTGCGGCTCCAGCTCGCGCCAGTCCAGCGTCCCGGTGAACGACGTCGAGTACCGGGCGACACCAAGCGTATGGGCCGTGCCATCGAACACCACGGCGCCGTCGCGGGTGAGCCGCGCGCGCTCGACACGCCAGTTATCCGGAACGACCCACCCGTTGTGCTCGGATCCGGACGGCACGCGTGTCAGCGTGAACGGCAGTTCCTGCTGCAACCGCGCGAACAGACGCTCGTTGTCGTCGGCGACGACGCCGGCGGCGAACGCGCACAACTCGCGCGTGAGTCCGAGATAATCCACGGTATCCCGGTCGGTCATGCGCGGACCTCCCCTGTCCGGTATGCGGCCGTGAGGTCGGCGTAGACACCCGGGAACAGAAACGAGCGGCGAATCGCGGCCGGGTCAGGCGAGGCGGGTGGCTCCGCCAGCAGCGCCCGGCGACTGATTTCGTGGTGGTAGTCCCGTTCCGGATCGCGGAAGTCGGTTCGCCAGTTCGCGTAGGCGTCGTTGGTGGCCACCAGATACTCCAGAGCCAGCGGGTCGGCGTCCCTGTTCGCCGCCGTCGTGTAACCGAGCGCACGCATGTCGGGCCCGCAGACCAGTTCGATCAGCGCCACTGCACGGGGGTCGAGCACGGTCTGCCACCGCTCGCCACCCCCGGGGGTCATCCCGGGCCGTTGCTCCCCGAAGGCGCTGTTGCGCTCCCAGACGGCGCCCGTCGCGAAGTTCACGTAGCCGGAGGGCTCGAGCATGACCGGATCGAACGGCACGTCGAGAAAGCGGCACAACGACTCTGCCTCTCGGCGGGAATGACTCATCAGCTTCTCGTACATCAGCAGATAGCATCGCCCCGCCAGCGCCGGATCCTGCGCGAGGGCAAGGGCGACCGCGACGGCCTTCCTCCAATGACGGGCATAGGACAGCACGTGCGCGAGCTGATCCGGATGCGTCCGTGCCACGCCGAGCATCGAGCAGATCATCGCGCGCGGATCGCGCAGGACGATGACCGCCCTCGCGTCAGCGTACGACCGGAGCAACAGCGGGAGGAACTCGGCGGTCCAGACTTCCTTCATGCCGACCCACTCGCGGTCGCCCGCCCCCCGCGCCCCGGCGATCAGATCGATCGCGCGATCGAAGACACCCCGGTAGGTGCGGGCACGGATTCCGGGTAACCCCGGCACCAGTTCGGCACAGGCCAGCGCAGCGCGCTGGGTCAGACGTACCAGGAACGCCTCCCACTCCGCTGGATCGAAGGGTGTGTCGAGAGATCCGTTCAGCACAGCGTCGAGTCTCGCGATCCGACGGTCGTCGTAGTAGTAGTCGTCGAGGGGATCGGTCGGCGACCAGTCCGTCCCGGCTGTCGCACCGGCCGTGTTGACCAGTGCGTTGCGCAGTGATCGGAAGAGCTCCAGGTAGGGGTCGGATGCAACCATCATCCGGGGGTGGGCGCTGAGCATGCCGCACACCATCGTTCCCCCCGACCGCGCCAGGCTCGCGGCAAACAGCGGCCGGTAGCTCATGAGTGGGGATTACGATCGCGACAGTGGATATCCACCGGAGGCATTGCGCACTGGACACAGGCCGGCCCACTGAACCTTCGAGGGCGGGTCGAACAACGTTACCACACGGTGCGTCTCGGGAATCCGCCCGTCGCCGCTGATAAGATCGGGCCTGCCGATGCGTATGGCCCTCGTCGGATGCCATCCGACCACGCCTCGTTGCGGGCGGTGGAACCCACGTCCGCCGCGACCGCGTTCACGCGCCGTGCGCTGAGGCGCGGCCGTGCCTTCCATGCCCGTGTCCGCCGACCTCAGCGACCACGCCGTTCAACCGACCGTCAACGCAGGCGTAACGATCCCGCCGGCGCCCCACGTGCAGGCGGTGCAGCGCCTGAAGGACCTGACGCAGCCGCTCTGGGATGCCTACCCGGAGTACCTGGCGGCGGGCCTCGAGATCGCCATGACGTCGCCGGCGGTGGCCGGCGAGGCCGGGACGTGGATCCGGGCGCTCCGCCGCTACGTGAACGAGGCGGAGAGTCCGTCGGTCGACCTGCCGTCGGTCGACGTCGTGATCTTCTGTTCGAACTTCAAGCCGTCCTACTGGCCGGCCCTCGGCCAGCTCGCCGACAATCTGGCGGACGCCGGGTATGCGGTGGCCCTCATTCTGAGGACCACGATCGAGATCCGAACACGCGGTGCGAAGGGGCGAACGGTCGTGCAGGCCGTGTCGAAGGCGCCCTACGGCCGGCTCCGAACGCTCGCATTCTCTGAAGGCCAGGGGCGGAAGAACGTGTGGCGCGGTATCCGCGCCGCGGCACGCCTGTTCGTCCGTGGACTGCTCAGGGATCCCGCGGTCGCCCGGCTCGTCGCGCGGAATCCGGCGGCGATCGTGAGCCACCTCACGATGAGCGCCCATCGCTTCGACGTGGCGCGCCTGCTGCTCGACCGGCTGCAGCCGCGCCTGCTGGTCGTGAACATCGAGCGAACGCCCCTGGGCGCGGAGCTCGTGCAGTCGCCAGCCAGGCGCGGCGCCTTGCGCGTGCAGATCTGCAACGAGCCGCCACGCCACATCATCGTGCCGTTTCTGTCGGAAGAGGTGTGGGTATGGAACCAGCTGGCGGCGGACCTCGTGGAAGCCGTGGCTCCCCGGTCGCGGACGGTGGTCATCGGGTCCAACGAGGTCGACGTGGCCCTGCAGCCTCCGGACCCGCCGGGAGATGCCGAACGAGCGCTGCGCGACGCCGCGGCCGGCCGGCCGACGCTTCTGCTGCTGTCGGAGTACTTCCCGGACGCGATCTTTGACGCCCACGAGCGGCCCTTGATCATCGAGGAGCTCCGCTGGCTCGCCGAGGCGGCCCGTGCCCATCCAGGCTGGTTCTTCATCTATCGGCCTCGCAACGAGCGAACCGCCCCGCCCGGCTGGGCGCAGGTCGAGCACTTGCCGAATGTCACCACGTCGAGCCCCGAGATCGGCTATCGACAGTTCCTCGCGTGGGACAACCTGCTTGCGGTGGGCGCAGTGGGCTCGTCGGGACTCTTCGCCGCCGCCGGGACGGGCAAGACGGCGATTCGTCTGAAGGTGACCGACAACCGTTACTGCTGGCCGGTCATCGAGCAGGTGTCCGTCACGGTGCACTCGCCGGCGGAGCTCGTGAACGCGATCGGTCGTATCGACACGACCCGATCCACGCGTGAGGTCGCGCCGGAGCTCGCCTCGTCGTTTCCCTTCCGGGGCTGCACGCTCCAGCGAATGACGGATCTCTGTCTGGATCGCCTGAAGGCGCCGGGGACGCGGGCCCAGTCCGCGTGAACATCCTGCCAGACCGGCCCGCGGCGGCGGTGACGCTGTTTGTCACGCTCGGCGTGCTCGTCCATGTCGTGCCGCTGTGGAATACGCCCAACCCGGACGTCGTCACGGCGTACCGCTACTGGGCGGCGGACCCGACGCCGGAGTTCATGGCGGCCGTGCCGCACGCGTGGCGCGACGTCGGCGCCGTTCCGCTGCATCCGGTCCGTGGCTTCTTCGACTACTGGTATCCCGCGACGGGCCGCTTCGACATCGGAGCGTTCGTCTACTTCTGGGGCATGGCGCGACTCGTCGGTGATGCGCCGGATGCGTGGCGATTCGTGGCGACGCTCTGCGCGTCGACGGCTCTGGCGCTCATCTATCTCCTCGCGCGGAGACTGGGGGTGCAGTCGGTCGTGGCCTTCGGGCTCTCGGCGGCTCTCATTCTGTCGCCGCTGGGGTGGGAGCGGGCCATTGAATCGGAGCTGCGGGCGATGCTGTTGATGGCCGCGGCGCTGTATGCGACCGTCGTCGCGAGAAGGCCCGCTGCGCACTGGTTCGCCGCGGCCGCGATCGTGGGCGCGATCCTGAACAAGGAGACGTTCGTGTCCGCGTGGGTCGTCGTCGGGGCCCTTGCGCTCTGGCGGGAATCGGCCGGCGGCAGGCTCTCCCGCAGCGCGCTGTTACGGTCGTTGCTGCCGCACGCGGTGGGCGCGTTACTGCTCGGAGCCTTCGTTCTCGGCGTGTGGTCCTGGCTGCCCGCACGGGCGAGCTACGCGTTCGAGGCCGCCGGGCAGGGGCGCCTGCCCGTGGCGCCGTTCCTGCGATCGTTTTTCAGCAACGTTCTTCCACCGCCGCTGCAGGTTCCGCTGGGCCAGGTAGCGCTCCCGTGGGGAATGTATGCCGATTCACCAATCACGATCCCGGCAGCTATCGTCGCGGCGGCCGGTCTGATGGCGGCGGCACTCGCCGCCCGCGGAGGGGATGTGCGGCGCGCCCTTGCGGATCCTCGCACCGCCGCCGTCGTGGGGGGACTCGTCGGCGGCCTGCTGCTGCACGCGACGATCTACTACCTGACGAACCGTGAGGTGCGCGGCTACTATCAGACGCCCGCGAACGTCTACATGGCGCTCCTGCTGGGCGTGCTGGCAACGCCGCTCTGGCGGTCAGTGGCCCCTGCCCTGACGGACGCCGCGGCCCCATCCGTTCGACGCATCGGGACGGCGGTTGCCGCGGCGGTCGCGCTGGCCCTGGCGGTCCCGGGCCTGCATCAGTCCCTTCGCGACAGCGGCCTGCATCGCCTCGAGATGCGTACGTGGCGAAGCCTCAGCGACCGCGTGGCGCGGGAGACGCCCGTCGGCGCCCATGTCGTCATCTGGATGAGCAGTGCGAGCGGCGGTGAAGGCGCGGCGCTGATTCAGGAGATGCTGTTGCGGCGCCGGTACGACCTCGTGTTCCATTTCGGACCGCTGCCGGACGCCGCCTGCGACCGGGCGCCCGACGCGTGCGCGCAGTACGACGCCTTCAACGAGGGGCAGGCCGCGCTCCCGTCCCCGGGCCACGGGTCGGCTCCGGTCGTGGATGTCCATGTACTCAAGACCGGCACGCCCAGCGGCGTGGCACCGCTCCCCGCCGCGTGGAGCGACCGGCTGCGCCTGCTGGTGAGTGCCCCGCGGGAGTTCCTCGACCGTGCGTATCTCGGCGGCCGGATGTCCGACCTCAGCGTCCAGGTGACCCGTCGCACGTGAGGGAGATGGCAGATGAGAATTGGCACATGCGATACCGGCGTGAGCGTTGCCCTGATCGCGGAGATCGGCAATAACCACGAGGGCTCCGTATCGCGGGCGGAAGAGATGATCGAGACCGCCTTCGCCGCGGGGGCGCACGCCGTGAAGCTGCAGACGTTCGTCCCGGACCTCTTCGTCAGCCGCACGCAGCCGGCGCGACTCGAGACGCTTCGCCGGTTCGCGCTGCCTCCGGAGGCGCTGGACAGGCTGCTCCGGACCTACGCCGCGCGCGGGTTACCGCTCTTCTCGACGCCCCTCGACCTCGTGTCGTTGAACCGCCTGTCGGGCGCGCCGCTGCTGAAGATCAGTTCCGGCGATGTGACCTACACGCAACTGCTGCGAGGCGCGGCGCTGGCGGGCAAGGACCTGATCCTGTCGACGGGTGCGGCGACCATGGCGGAAGTGTCCGCGGCTGTCGCGACGATCGTCGACACGTGGACGGCGGCGGGAATCACCCGGGACCTTGGCCTGCTCCACTGTGTCTCCGCGTACCCCGCACCACCCGAGTCCGTCAACCTCCGGGCGATCGCCACGCTGCGCGACGCGTTCCCGAGCGCCGTGGTCGGATATTCGGACCACACCCTCGGCATCGACGTCGCCGTGACCGCCGCGGCCGCCGGGGCGCGAATCATCGAGAAGCACTTCACCCTCGACAAGCACTTCTCGGACTTCCGGGATCACCGCCTCTCCGCCGACCCCGATGAGTTCGCGGAGCTGCGCTCCCGGCTTCAGGCGCTCGACGTCGTTCTCGGCACAGGGGTGAAGGAGCCCACGGACGTCGAAGTCGAGATGCGGACCGCCATCAGAAGGTCCGTGACCGCCGCCCGTGACCTGCCCGTCGGCCACACGCTCGAGGCCGACGACCTCTGCGTCGTGCGGCCGGCGGCAGGTGTGGAGCCGGCGCGGATGGAGACACTCATCGGCCGCCGCCTGGCGAACGGTCTCAGCACCGGCCAGGCCGTCAGCGACGGGGACCTGAGTTGACACCGGGCGTACGGCGGGAGAAGCTTTCCGTGCGGTATCCCCGACAAGGAGTTCCCGACCCCGACGTTCGCGGCCTCGTGTCCCGGCGTGTGTGAGAAACGGAAGGCCCGCGAACATGGCCATGATCGATCTGGACGGACGTGAGCTGACCACGGGACCCCACACCCGTGCGACCGCGCGATGGGTGTGACCCGGGCCAGGAGGGCGAGCGACCGGCGGGCCGTCGAGAACCGTATCGCCGCCTGCTACTCCACGTGGAGCCGCTCGTACTTCCGGGACTACTACGGTCCCGCCGCACCCTACCCCCCCGTCCACCGACGGATCATTCGAAGGCTGGTGCGGGAGGCCGGCGCCCGGCGCGTGCTGGATGCCGGCTGCGGACCGGCGTCGGTCCTGCGCTACCTCGCCCGCGATGGCGCGGATGTGTACGGCTTCGACCTCACGGAGCAGATGGTGGACGAAGCGCGCCGGGTTCTTGCCCGCCAGGACGTTCCGGCCAGCCACATCTGGAAGGGATCCGTGCTGAGCAGGGCCTCCTTCGCGGTTCCCGGACGGGCGCGCCAGCCGCGCTTCGACGCCGCGGTGTGCATCGGCGTGCTCCCCCATGTTCCGGCCGGATCCGACCGGCGCGTCCTGTCGAACCTGCGCGATGCCGTTCGCCCCGGGGGCCTGGTCGCCGTTGAGGCGAGGAATCAACTGTTCGCGATGTACAGCCTCAACCGCTATTCGTACGACTTCTTCGTCAACGAACTGCTGGACCCGGGGCTGGTGGCCCGGCTCGGGGCACCAGCCGAGCGCGCGCTGCGGGAGCTCAAGGCGCGGTTTCGCATGGACCTGCCTCCCGTCCGCCGTGGGACGGCCCGGTCACCGGGCTACGATGAGGTGCTGTCGCGCACGCACAACCCCTTTGAACTCCAGGCCCTGTGCCGGCGCCTCGGACTCGACGACGTCCGCGTGCACTTCTACCACTACCATTGCCTCCCGCCCATGTTCGAACCCTTCATGCCCGCGGCGTTCCGCCGCGAGAGCGTCGCCAGGGAGCATCCCGACGACTGGCGGGGTCACTTCATGGCGTCCGCCTTCATCGTGACGGGCCGCCGGGGATGATCCGCGATGACGGATGGCTGACCCACTGGACCTGGGAGCACAGCACCTCCCTGCGGGACCTGTACACGCGCCGGTGCCGGCTCGAGGAGCCCGAAATGACCTGCGCGGCGCAGGCGGCCGAGCTCTTGGCCGCCCGCGTGGCGCCTGGCGACGTCGTGCTGGACGTGGGCTGCGGGAGCGGCTACTTCTACCACTCGCTGCGCAGCCGCGCGCTGCCGGTGGAGTACTACGGGATTGACGCCGCGCCGTCGCTGGTTGCCATCGGCCGGGAGCACCTGCCGGCCTACGGCCTGCCCCAGGACCGACTTCGGGTCCTCCGCATCGAGGATCTGGCCGGCGAGGTGGACCATGTCGTCTGCCTGAACGTGCTGTCGAACATCGACAACTACCACCGGCCCCTCGAGCGGCTCCTGGAGACCGCTCGCAAGAGCCTGATCCTCCGCGAATCACTGCGCGAAACCGCCTCCTACGAGTACGTCACGGATGCGCACCTCGATCACGGCGCCGCGCTGAAGGTGCACGTCAACACCTACCCGCGCGCTGACGTCCTTCGTTTCATCGAGTCCCACGGGTTCCACGCCAGCCCTGTCGTCGACCGCCGCGCCGACGGTGGAGTCGAGATGGTGATCGGCTATCCCCACTACTGGGCCTTCGTCGTCGCGGACCGACGGCAGTAGCGCCCGGGTTGCATCGAGGTTCCGGCATGTCGGACGACACGACCTACCGCGACTACGTCGCCAGCGAGAAGTTCGGAAAGGCGTACGCGCGCTACCAGCGCCGGTATGCCTCCTCGATCAGGGAGAGCGATCGGGTCATCCTCGGGCACGTGGGAGACGTGGTCTCATCGACCGGTCGGGACGACCTTGCCCTGCTGGACATCGGGTGCTCCACGGGCAACCTGCTCCTGCACCTCAGGCACGCCTATCCCCGCCTCCGGCTCGTCGGCGGCGACATCGGCATCGGCTCGCTGGAGAGTTGTCGCGCGAATCCGGACCTCGGCGGCGTCGAGTTCCGTGAAATGGACGTGCTGAGGCTTGACGAGCGTGAGGCCTACGACATCGTCACCGTCAATGCCGTGTTTCCGTTGTTCGATGACGAAGAGTTCGAGTCCGCGCTGACCAACGTGGCCTCGGTCCTTCGGCCGGGCGGGGTCATGATTGTGTTCGACTGGTTTCATCCGTGGGAGCAGGACCTGACGATTGTCGAGAAGACGCCGTTCCGGCCGTTGGGACTCAAGATCCGGTTTCGTCCCTACAGCCTCGTGCGGCGGGTCCTCGGACACGCGGGCTTCGGGCAGGATCCGATGTTCGCGCCGTTCGCGATTCCCATCGACCTCCCTCGCGGCCAGACCTTCGGTGACAACGCCGACGGGTTCGAGGACCTGAACAGCTACACGATCCAGACGGCCACCGGCGAGCGGATGCTGTTCCGCGGCACGCTCTTCCAGCCCTGGTGCCACATGGTCGCGCACAAGGCCTAGCGTGTCGCGCATCGCGGGCGTTCGCGCCCGGACACCCTCACCGCGCCCCGGCGAAGCGGAGCGGATGCTTGACGCCTTCCGTCTCCCGGCGGGGTCCGCCTCGACCGTGCTCGCGGCCGAATGCGTCGCGATCGGCTGGCGCGGCGTGCGGGGTGGCGGCACCGCGGCCCTCGGCGGGGATCTCGTCGTCATGGACGGACGGCTGGACAACCGTGACGAGCTGGGTGCGGACCCGGATGAGTCCGACGCGCATGTCGTTGCCAGGCTCGCCCGCGCGGAGGGCATGGAGGCCGCGGCGCGACGCATCATGGGCGACTACGCGATCGCCTGGTACGACGCACGGGAGGACGTCCTCTGGCTCGTCCGCGATCGCCTGGGCGTCAAGCCGCTCTACTTCGCGGAGGCGGGCGGCGCCCTCTCGTTCGCCTCCCAGCCGTGTGCCCTCTTCGCCCGCGGGGTGGGCAGGGTGCCCGCTCCGGACTTCATCGCGCGTTTCGCGGGGTCGCACTACCGCGTGTTCGACAACGACCGCAGCGCTTCGCCCTACACGGGGATTCACCAGCTGCCCGCCGGCCACCTGCTCACCGCGCGGAGAAGCGGGAGCGAGGTGCGCGAGTACTGGGCGATTCAACCATCCGCGGAAGAGACGGCCACGGACACGGCACTGGCGGAGGAGTACCGGGAGCGCCTGATGCACGCGGTGCGACGACGCCTGTCCCCCACCTCGCGGCAGGCGTTCACGCTGTCCGGCGGCCTCGACTCGTCCTCGGTGCTGGCGTGCGCGGCGCAGATGTCCGGCCGGTCCCAGCCGGCGTACTCCACGGTCTACCGCGACCGCACGTTTGACGAATCCGAGGAGATCCGCCCGATGCTCCACGGGCTGGCCGACCCGTGGCATCCCGTGCCGGTGGAGGCGCCCGACGTGCCGGCGGTTGTCAGCCGGATGGTGCAGTTGCATGACGAGCCTGTCGCAACGGCCACGTGGCTCTCGCACTACCAGTTGTGCCAGAGCGTCTCGCGCGACGCCTTTGCGATTCTCTTCGGCGGCCTGGGAGGCGACGAGCTGAACGCCGGCGAGTACGAGTACTTCTTCTTTCACTTTGCGGATCTGAAACGGACCGCCGATCCCACCCTGGCGCATGAGATCGACTCGTGGGCTGGCCACCACGATCACCCGCTGTACCCCAAGGGCCGGGCAGAGGCTGCCGCAGCCCTGCGACGACTGGTCGATCCCGACGTGCCTGGCCGATGCCTGCCCGACCGCGCACGGATGCTGCGGTACGCCCCGGCGCTGGCGCCGGAGTACCGGCAGTTGCTCGAGGCGTTCGAGCCGGCCATGGATGTCCCGTTCGAGAGCTACTTGAAGAACAGGACCGCGCAGGATCTGTTCCGGGAAACCACGCCCTGCTGCCTGCGTGCGCAGGACCGCCATGGCACGGCGTTCGGGATCGAGCATCGCATGCCGTTTCTCGACCATCGCCTCCTCGAATGGATGTTCCGTGTGCCGGGCCGGCTGAAGATCCGCGACGGCGTCACGAAGCGCCTGCTCCGCGACGCGATGACGGGCATTCTTCCGGAGGAGACGCGGACCCGGGTGAAGAAGGTCGGGTGGAATGCTCCCGCTCACGAGTGGTTCGCCGGCGCGGGTCGCGATGTGCTGATGGACATCGTGCGCTCGCAGCGGTTCCGCGAGCGCGGCATCTACGACCTGGCAGAAACGGAACGACTGATCGCGGAGCATGACCACATCGTGCGCTCAGGCGCGGTGGCCGAGAATCACATGATGTTCCTGTGGCAACTGGTCAATCTCGACGCGTGGCTCGCATGACGGACACGGTGGGCACCGGCGGCGTCTGCGTGTGGTTCACCGGGCTCAGCGGCGCCGGCAAGTCGACCACGGCGCGCATGCTGGCGTCGGCGGTGAACGCGCTGGGACGGCCCGTCACACTGCTCGACGGCGACGCCGTCCGTGCGTTGCTGTCGAAGGACCTCGGGTTTTCGAGACTCGATCGGGACGCGAATGTCGCGCGCATCGCCTTTGTCGCCCGTGAGGTCGTACGGCACGGAGGCGTCGTCATCTGCGCCGCCGTCAGCCCGTACCGGGACGCGCGCGGCCGCGCGCGCGAGACTGTCGGGGCCGATCGCTTCATCGAAGTCTTCGTGGACACCCCGCTCGACGTCTGTGAACAACGGGACACGAAGGGGCTCTATGCGAGAGCCAGGCGCGGCGAGATCCGGAGCCTGACCGGTGTTGACGACCCTTACGAGCCCCCGGTGAATCCCGAGGTCAGGCTGACCACGACCGCTGTCACGGTGCAGGAGAACGTGGAGACGGTGCTGGCGCTGCTTCGTCGACGCGGCGTCGTCGCGTAAACGTCAGTCCGGCACCGATGGCCGGCAGCGCGTAGAACAGCACCACGCCCACCCAGGGAAGACGCAGGATCGGGATTCGGTGAACGACCCAGGAGGTGGCGCGCCCCCGCGGGGCGTGTTCTCCGAGGCGGAATCCTGCCCGGTCAATCTCGTGGGTGTCCGCGACGTCGGCGCTCTCCACGATCGCCCGGACGTTGCGCCGGCTGGAATCCAGAAGGTCGTACGCCCAGGTGTCGTCCTTCAGGTGCGCGGGGTTGACGAGCAGGAATCGCCGCTCGGACTGCTCGCGCGACGAGGGGGCGATCCCGTCGCGCCACCGGACATGTATGGTCTTCGCCGGCGTCGCAGTCGAGAGCCAGGCCATGATCGGTGCCGCGATCAACACGAGACCAGCGACGCGAACGGAGAGGCTCGCCTTCATGCGAGGCGATCGTAGCACCGCGGCGAGACCGTGTCGGTTCGCGGGATTGCTGTCCGGCGCGGAGTATCTGCCACGCAGAAGGTACGCACGTGTCGCCATGAGGAGACATTGAACGGCATGTGCCTGAAGAGGATTCGCCCACGCTCACGATGAGCAGCATGCGAATCGCGGCGTGCCGGAGGCCGGCAGGACCGAGGCGCACTCCGCGACGAGCGAAGCGACGTCGCAGCTGCGGATTCGCCCATGCTCGCGATGAGCGGCACGCGAATCGCGGCATGACGGAGGCCGGCAGGACCGAGGCACACTCCGCGACGAGCGAAGCGACGTCGCAGCTGCGGATTCGCCCATGCTCGCGATGAGCGGCACGCGAATCGCGGCGTGACGGAAGCCGGCGGGGCGTGACCAACTCGCGAAGCGAGTTGGTGCGCCCTGCAGGATTCGAACCTGCGACCTCCTGGTTCGTAGCCAGACGCTCTATCCAGCTGAGCTAAGGGCGCGCGGGGTGGGTGTGCATGCCCCCTCTTGGGGTCATGGCGGCGTGCACAGAAGTGGAATTATAGCCTGATCGACCCTCCGGGACGAATCCGGCCCGTTCCTGTACGCTCTACGTCCATGGCTGAACCCGTCCAGGCCACCGTGGAATCCATCGGGATTCCGGTGGCAACCCGCCACATCTTCCTCTGCACCGACCCGAAGACGCCGAAGTGCTGCGAGGGCGCCCGGAGCCTCGAAGCCTGGGAGTACCTGAAGCGGCGGCTGAAGGAGCTGGGCCTCTCGGAAAAGGGCGGTGTCCTGCGCACCAAGGCGGACTGTCTGCGGATCTGCGCGGAGGGTCCGGTGGCACTCGTGTACCCGGAGGGCACCTGGTACGGGCGCTGCGACCCGCCGGTGCTGGAGCGCATCATCCAGGAGCATCTGATCGGCGGCCGCATCGTGACCGAGCACGTGATTACCGAGCATCCGCTCCCGGTGGCCGGCCGATGAGCGTGGCGGAGCACAAGGCTGCCGCGCCGGCGCGCGTCGGCGTGTTCGTGCTCACGGTCAGCGACACGCGGACGGACGCCACGGATTCCGCCGGCCGCGCCATCCGGGACCTGCTGACAGCCGAGGGGCACACCGTCGCCGGCTTCCGGATCGTGAAGGACGAACCGGCGGACGTCCGGGCCACGGTCGAAGCGGCGCTCGCGGAGCCCGCCGTCCAGGCGGTCATCACCACCGGCGGCACGGGTATCACCTCGCGCGACGGCACGTATGAGGCGGTGGCGGACCTGCTCCAGAAGCGGCTCGACGGGTTCGGCGAGCTGTTCCGGGCGCTCAGCTACCAGGAGATCGGCGCCGCCGCGATGCTGAGCCGCGCGGTGGCCGGCACGGTCGGCCGGAAGGCGGTCTTCGTGCTGCCCGGTTCGGAGCACGCGGTCCGCCTGGCGGTCACGAAGCTCATCCTGCCCGAACTCGGCCACATCCGTCAGCAGCTCGCGAAATGACGGGCACGCGCATGCGCCCGTTCGGGCAGACGATTCCGCTGGAGGACGCGCGCCGCATCATCGAGGGCGCCATTCGCCCGACCGACCGGACGGAGCTCGTGCCGCTCCACGAGGCGGGCGGCCGGGTGCTGGCGACCGACCTGGTGGCACCGGGCGATGTGCCCCCGTTCACGCGCGCCGGCATGGACGGCTACGCCGTGCGGGCGGCTGACACCACGGGCGCGTCGCGGACCGAGCCTCGCCTGCTGCGCGCCGTCGAGCAGGTCTTCACGGGGCAGATGCCGGGCCGCGCGGTGGAGCCGGGCACGTGCTCCGAGATCGCCACGGGCGCGCCGATGCCCGACGGTGCGGATGCCGTCGTGATGGTCGAGGAAACGGTGCGCGAGGCCGACGGCACGGTGCGCATCTTCAGCGCCGTCTCGCCCGGACAGAACGTGGGCCGGCAGGGTGCGGACATCACGGCCGGATCTACGGTCCTTACCGCCGGCACCTGGCTGAACGCGAGCCGCGTGGGCGCGGTGGCCGCCATCGGCGCAGGCGAAGTGGGCGTCTACGTGCGGCCGCGGGTGGCGATTCTCTCGACGGGCAACGAGATCGCCGAGCCGGGCCGGCCGCTTGAGCCGGGCCAGATCCACGACATCAACCGCTTCACGCTGACCGCGCTCGTGGAGGCCAACGGCGGACAGCCGGAGGCCCGCCGGGCTGCGGCGGACCACCTCGACGACCTCCGCCGTGCGCTCGACGCGGCGCTCGACGCGGACGTGCTGGTGTTTTCGGGCGGCAGCTCCGTCGGCGAGCGCGACCTGCTGCTGGACGTGCTGGCGAGCCGCGGGCAGGTGCTCTTTCACGGGATCTCGGTCAAGCCGGGCAAGCCCATGGCGTTCGGCGTGGTGGAGGGCAAACCGTTCTTCGGCATGCCGGGGTATCCGGCCTCGTGCCTCTCGAACGCGTTGATCCTGCTGGCGCCCGCGCTGCGGCACATCGCCCGGCTGCCACCGGACGTCGCGCGGACCGTGACGGTGCCGCTCGGCCGAACGGTTCAGAGCGTGGCGGGCCGCCACCAGTTCCTCTCCGTCCGAGTCACGGACGGGCAGGCGTGGCCGGCCTTCAAGGCGTCTGGGGACATCACCAGCCTCGCGCTGGCCGACGGCTACATCGAGATCCCGATCGCCGTGGAGACCCTCGCCGCGGGCACCCCGGTCGTCGTCCACTTGCTCTGAGCCCGTGCGGCCGGACCGTCACCAGGCCCCCCGGCCGGCCGCCGGGTGCGGCCCACGGAGACAATCTGGTGACAGGGCCGGTGGCGCGGCCGGCTCGTGCCGATAATCCCGTCATGCCCCACCCGTCGCGACGCACGTTTCTGACCCGGGCCGGCGCCACGTCGGCGTTCCTGGCGCTGGCGCCCGAGGCGCATCCCTGGCTCTCGGCGGCCACAGGCGACATCACCATCGCGGCCTCGGCCCGGATTCCGATGCTGCGGGTGCTCGGCCGGACGCTCTCGGACAACGTGCTGAAGCTCTTCAGCGTGCTGGGCGACGCGGTCAACAACCGGATCTACGTGGCCGGCATCCTGACGCGCCACGTCGGTGTGTACGACGGTACGACCCACGCCGTGCTCGGCACAGTCGACACCGGCATCGTCGGCAACTCGTACAAGTACATGGCGCTCGACACGACCGCCAACCGGCTGTACGTGCACGATGGGCTCAACCACATCCTCGTGGCCGTCAATCTCTCGAATGGCCAGGTGACCGGCCCGGTGTCGGTGCCGCCGCTGACGTGGAGCATCCTCGCGGACGAAAGCCGCGGCTTGCTCTACGTACTGGCACCGGAGTCGCCCAACTTCCGCATTCTCGACGGCGCCACGCTGCAGACCGTCGCCACCAGCACCGAGATGGGCACCACCGTCACCGACATGCTGCTCGACCGCGCGAGCGACTCGGTGTGGGTGATGGACCAGGCCGCCGGCAGCGCCCGCATCTTCCAGTACAACCTGGCGAGCCGGACCGTGACGAACACGATCTCGGTCGCGCTCCTGGGCCAGCAACGCGCCACCGCCCTGGCGGGTCGCACGCCGTCGGGCGCGTTCTGGCTGCACGTGCCGGGGCGCGGCATTCTCCGCGTCTCCAGTGCCGGCCGGGTCGAACAGACACTCTCGCTGCCAGCCCTCACGTTCGAGAACATGGTCTACGACCCGGATGCCGACCTGCTCTCGGTACTCTTTCAGGAAGGCGTCGCCGAGGGCGAGGTGGCCGCGGTCGGCGCGCGGCTGTGGCGCTACGACGGGCGGACATGGGCCGAAACCTCGGCGTTCGGCGCCAAGCCGCACCTGCTCTCGCTGAACCGGGCCACGGGCCGGATCTACGCCGCCTCGGGTGATGAGTCCGTGGTCTACCACACCACCCGCGAGAGCGGCGTGATGACGTCGTTCCGCGTGGGCGACAGCGTGGAGCACGTGCAGCCCACGCCGGGCGGCCCGCTCTACATCACCAGTCGCCTGGGCGGCAGCTATCTGACGGCCTACACACCGGAGACGGGCGCCGCCGCGACGTTCACCGCCGGGACATGGCCGACAGCGCTGGCGTTCGACCCGGCGGGGCGCTACCTCATCGCCGTCAACGCGTGGGACAGCACGATCTCGATCTTCGAGCACCCGACGCACCGCCTGCTGCAGACGACCAGCCTCGGCATCGCCCGCGGCACCACGGACCGGCTGCCCGACCTGGCGGCGGACTTCACCCGTGGCCGTGCCTACGCTGCGTATCCGGAGTTCGGCCTCGTCGCCGTGGCGGACTGGGTGGCGAACCGGCCGGTCACCACGCTCGCCATCTCCGGCTTCACGGCCGGCGACACCGGCGGCGGGCCGCACCACATCCAGGTGGCCGTCAGCGAGAGCCACGCGCGGCTCTTCGTCTATGCCCCGTCGCTGCGACGGCTCGAGACCTACGACATCAGCGGGAGCACGCCGAGCCGCATCGGGCAGGCCACGACCCCCCTCGAGACCGGCAGCGAAGGGTTGAGCTGGAAGACGCTCTTCGTCGACGCGCCGCGCGACCGCGTCTTTGTCGGGGCGGACGTCTACGACGCCCGCACGGGGCGCTCGGTCGGCATCCAGGCGTCCGCCGTCGACCGGGTGCTCGCCAGTGACGATGCCCGGTCCGTCTACTGGGCCTGCTCCACCGAGAGCGGCGTCCTCTCGCTGCACACGCTCGACCGCGCCACGCTCACGGTGCTCGACAGCCAGGTGCTCGGCTCGTCGGACCGCGTAGGCGTCGACCTCGCGGTGGATCTCTCGCGCAACCTGATCTACGTCACGAACCTGCCAGCCGCCGAGCTGGACGCCTTCCAGATCGTCTAGGCCGCCGATCCGCGCCCGTGGACGCGCCCGCCCCGCCCGAACGCACGGTCCTCGTCGTCGAGGACCAGAAAGCCATCCGCGACCTCGTCTGCGCCCACCTCGAGGACGAGGGGCTGCGCCCGGTGCCGGCCGCGTCGGGCACCGACGCGCTTGAACTCGCGATGACGCTGCGTGTGGACCTCATCCTGCTCGACGTCATGCTGCCGGGGCTCGGCGGCGTGGAGGTCTGCCGTCAGGTGCGGGCGCGCGGGCCCAACCGCGACGTTCCGATCCTGATGCTGACCGCCCGGCGCGAGGAGACGCAGAAGGTCGAAGGACTCGAGGCGGGCGCGGACGACTACCTGACCAAGCCGTTCGGCATGCGGGAGCTGATCGCCCGCGTGCGGGCACTGCTCCGGCGGAACGAGATGGTCTCGGCGCGGGTCGGTGTGCCCGGCGTCGGCGGTCAGCCTGCGCTGGAGGTCGGCACGCTCGCGATCGACCCGGCCGCCGCGCGGGTCACGGTGGCGGGTCGGGATGTGGCCCTCACCGTCAACGAGTTCAATCTGCTCTACGTGCTCGCCGCGCAGCGCGGCGTGGTGCTCTCCCGCGAGACGCTGCTGGCCCGTGTCTGGCACGACGAGACGTTCGTCACCGTCCGGAGCGTCGACACGCTGGTCAAGCGGCTGCGCCAGAAGGTCGAGGCGGATCCGGGCAACCCGGCGATCGTGCTCACCGTCCGGGGTGCCGGCTACAAGGTCGTCGATGCCTGAGGTCCGCTGGCACCGGAGCCTCTACTGGCGCGTCGGACTCGGTGTGGTGGCGCTGCTGCTCGCGCTCGTCACGGTGCAGTCGGCGGTCTTCGTCTGGGTGAGCAGCCGGTTCGCGGGGCGGATCACACCTGAGGAGGGTGGCCGTCTGGCGGAGACCGTGGCCACGGAGCTTCGCGACGCGTTCGCGGCGGACCCCGACCTGGACGCGCGGGCCTTTGTCGTCTCGCGCTACGGGCGTCTGGCGCGCCCGATCGTGGTCGCGCTCGCGGACGGCACGGCCTTCGGCAACCACCCGGTCTCGCCGGGGCCGCTGATGCGCAGCGCACGCGCGCAGTTGTTCCGCACGCTGAACCCGACGGCGCCCGAGGCGCGCCGGCCTGACGGCGAGCCGGTCACCTCTCCGCCGGGCACGGCCCTCGTCGCCGTGGACGACATCGTGATCGGGATCGTCGGCGTGGAGCCCGGCCGGGCGCCCGTGATGGGGGTCCTGCGGGCGCTTGGCCCGACCCTGGCGGTCACCGCGGCCGTTCTGCTGGCCGCCGGCACCGGCGTGGCCGCGCTGCTCATCGTCGGCCCGGTCCGGAGGCGCCTGCGGGCCCTCGGCGACGCGGCGGCCGCCATCGCGAGCGGCACGGCGACGGCCCGGGCTCCGGAGGGCGACGGTGACGAGGTCGCCCTCGCGGCCACGCAGTTCAACCGCATGGCCACGGCCCTCGAGGCCCGTGCCGCCGATGCCGCCGAAGCCGACCGCGTCCGCCGCCAGCTTCTGGCCGACATCTCCCATGAGCTGATGACGCCGCTGACGGCGATCGGCGGCTACGTCGAAACGCTGCAGATGCCGGAGAAGCGGATTGACGACGCCACGCGGGCCCGCTATCTGCGCGTCATCGAGGACCAGACACGGCAGATGACGCGCATCGTCGGCGACCTGCTCGACCTCGCGCGGCTCGATGACGGCGGGCTGCCGGTGGACGTCCGCCCCACGGAGCTTGGCCCGCTCATCGAGCGCGTGACGGGGCGGTTCGAGCACGAGTGCCGCACGCGTGGCATCGCGATGCCGCGGTCCGTCGAGGAGGGGATGGTCGCCCGCGTCGATGCGCCACGCCTGGAACAGGTGCTTCAGAACCTCGTGGCCAACGCGCTGCGCCACACGCCGGACGGCGGATGCATCTCGATTGCGGCCGCGCGGACGCCGGCCGGCGTCCGCCTCACCGTGCGCGACACGGGGCCGGGCATTCCGCCGGAACATCTGCCGCGGATCTTCGACCGCTTCTACAAGGCCGACCCTTCCCGCGCGTCCGGCGGCAGCGGCCTCGGCCTCGCGATCGTCCGCTCGATCGTGTCCGCGCACGGCGGATCGATCCGCGCATCCAACGACGGCGGCGCCGTGTTCGAACTGGACCTGCCGCGGTAACTCTTACATCCGCTCGGCCCTGCCAATGTTGTAAGCGCCAGTGACTCTGGCGCACATCCGCTGACACCTCGCGAGTTTCAACGCACTCGAACGTCACCTCGCGCCCGGCCCGAGACTTGCCTTTGATGCGGGCGGGGCCGCCGGCAACGCGGCCTCACGCAACACGCTGTTTCAAGGAGGTGCGTCGTGACTGGAAGAACGGTTGCTCTCTCTACGCTGGGTGTGTGTCTGACGCTGGGAATCGGTGTGTGGATCGGCACCGCCGCACGCGTACGTCCCGCGACAGGTGTGAGCGTGTACGACACGCAGCCCGTCGACGCGCCGCCAACGGGCGTGACGTCTGCCGCTGATGACGTCCACCTGCCGGCGCCCCGCGAGCAGGCAGTGGCCCGCACGTCGAACACGGACAACCGGCAGGCACCCCGCCGCGTCACGCCGCGCCGGACGGGTCTGCTCATCAGCCCGGCCCTGGCGCAGCACGTGCGCCCGCTCCTCAGAAGCGGCGCGAACGTGGCGGTGGCGGCCGACGGCTTCCGTGACGCGACGGAGTTCGTCACCGTCGCCCACGCGGCACGTAACACGGGCGTGCCCTTCATGCTGCTGAAGCACCGCGTCGTCGTCGAGCGCCGCTCGCTGGCCGGGGCGATCGAGTCCTCCAGGCCCGAGTTGAACGGGCGGCTCGAAGCACAGCGCGCATCGGCCGAGGCCCGGGTCGACGTGGCCTACATCGCCGGTTGACCCGACGACGCACCGACCATCCGGTCGCGGGCGTCAGCGCACGCCCGCGGCCGGCTCACCCCTCAACACAGGAGGTACCCATGCTCACGTCTCTGAAGGTGGCTCGGACTCTCATCGTCGCGGCCGTCGTGCTGACCGGTCTGCGGCAGACGGCGCAGGCGCAGCAGTTTGGCGTGCGCGCGGGCGCGAGTGGCGGCCCTGAACAGTTCTACTTCGGCGTTCACGCCGACGCCGGTCCGATTGCCGACAGGCTCCGCTTCCGGCCGAACCTCGAGCTGGGCGTCGGTGACGACTCGACGCTGACGGCCGTGAACCTCGAGTTCGTCTATCCGGTGCAGCTCGACAAGTCCCGGGACTGGAGCGTCTACCCGGGTGTCGGACCGGCGTTCAACATCGTCAACCGGAACAGCAACACGGACCTTCGCGGCGGTCTGAACTTCATCCTGGGCCTGGCGCACCGCGACGGCTTCTTCACGGAGCTGAAGGTGGGGGCGCTCGACAGCCCGGACGTGAAGTTCGGCGTCGGCTACACGTTCCGGCCGTAGGGGCGGGCCGGCACCCGCACGGTGACGGCAGAAAGCGAGGAACCATGACCAGGTATGCACAGGGAACGCGACGCACGCTTGCCGCAGCGCTGGTAGTGGCGGCGGTTGTGACGACCGGCACGGCGCGCGCACAGGGCTTCGTCAGTCCGTCGCTCGGGTTCAACGCAGGCAGCGACGTGGCCGACTGTCAGCGGCTGTCCGACTGCGAGGAGCGCCACCGCAGCTACGGCGTGGGGATCGGCTACCTTGGCGGCCTGTTCGGATTCGAGCAGGAGTTCACGCACGCGCCGGACTTCTTCGGCACGAGCAGCGCGTCGTCCGACAACCACGTGACCACGATCATGTCGAACCTCCTCGTGGCGTTCCCGGCCGGACCGATCCGTCCCTACGGGTCGGTCGGACTCGGCGCCATCCGATCGGGCGTCGACTTCAACGTGGCGGACACGCTGCGGTTCCGGGATGCGAAGTTCGGCTGGTCGTTCGGAGGCGGGCTGCTGGTGCTGCCGACACGGCATTTCGGCCTGCGTGCCGACATCCGTCACTACCGCGGCACGGGCGAACTCGACATCGCCGGACTGGCGATCGAAGGGTCACCGCTCAATTTCTCGCGGATGTCCGCCGGAGTCGTATTCCGGTTCTGACGGCAGCGTGCCCGGGTCGCACGAATGCCGGGGCTGGGACTCCGGAGTGCGCCCGGGAACGGCCGGGGGCCGGTGACGCAGGGGGCGTCACCGGCCGCCCGACGGACTAGATGGACGTGCCGACCTTCGGACTGACCTTGTAGAGGTGCCAGATCACCGCCAGGCCGAGCGCGCTCGCCACGACGGCCGTGACGAGGTTGACGCCGCCGTAGTGCGTGGCCGCCAGCATGCCGAAGAGCATCGGCGCCGAGAGATACGTGTTGATGCGCGAGGCGAGCGCGGCCCGCTTCGGAAGGGCCGGGTCCGCCGGGTTGCCGTCGCGCACGCCGCGGATGATCTTCTGCTGCGCCGGCCAGATGATGAACCACACGTTGAACCACATGATCGTGCCGAGGGTCATGCCGAACAGGATCCACACCGCGCGGCCGGTGAGGCCGTCCGCCGTGCGGAACACCTCCGAAGGACCGCCGCCGACGCCGGGCGTGTACATGTAGATCTGCGAGAAGAGAATCAGGCCGGCGAGGAACGTGATCATCGCGCCCCAGCGGAACCAGAACAGCGCCCGTGGCAGGAGTTCCGGGTTCACCGTCTTCTTCACGTCCGGGCCGATCTTGCCCTGGAACGGGATGTTCACGAAGTTGAAGAAGTAGAGGTGGCCGATCCAAACAATGCCGGCCAGCACGTGGATCCAGCGGAGCAGAATCTGGAGATTGGAATAGAGGTCAGACAAGGCCATCGATCCTCCTCGCGGTGCGCGGGAATGGCGGCCCGGAACCGCCGGGCGCCAGGGGAGATGGTAGCGCGGAACGGCTGAGGCTAGTGAATCGAGAGCATCCGGTCGAGCGCCACACGGTTCCAGTGCTTCTGGTCGTCAGGCACCGTGATGCGGTTGTGCGCCCGTCCCTCGACCAGTTCCTCGAGAATCCAGAGCAGATGGTTCGGGCTGACCCGGAACATGGTCGAGCACAGGCACCCCATCGAGTCCAGCGAGAGGACCGTGCGCTCGGGCGCCACTTCCTGCGCGAGCCGGTTCACGAGATGGACCTCGGTCCCGACGGCCCACACAGACCCCTCCGGGCTCGCCTTCACCGTGCGGATGATGTACTCCGTGCTGCCGGCGTCGTCAGCCGCCTGCACGACGTCCCAGGGCACTTCGGGGTGCACGATCACCTTGATGCCGGGATGCTCCGCGCGCAGGGCGGCAATCTGCTGGGCCGAGAAGCGCGTGTGGACCGAGCAATGCCCCTTCCACAGGATCATCTTCGCGGCGCGCACCGCGTCCGCGTCGAGGCCACCGTCCGGCTGATCGGGATCCCAGACGACCATCCGGTCGAGCGGGATGCCCATCTTGAAGGCGGTGTTGCGACCGAGGTGCTGGTCCGGCAGGAAGAGGATCCGCTCGCCACGCTCGAACGCCCACGCCAGCGTGGCCGCGCAGTTCGACGACGTGCAGACGGTCCCGCCCCGTTCGCCGACGAAGGCCTTAATCGACGCCGCGGAGTTGATATAGGTGACCGGCACGAGGCCCGGGCGAATCGCGCCGGGTGACGCCGGCTCGAGCCCGAGGAGCCGGTCGAGGTCCACCCACGACGCTTCGAGCTGGTCGGGCGCGGCCATGTCGGCCATCGAGCAGCCGGCCGCGAGGTCCGGCAGGATCACCTGCTGGTGCGGCGCGGCGAGGACGTCGGCGCTTTCGGCCATGAAGTGCACGCCGCAGAACACGATGTAGTCGGCATCGGGCCGCGACGCGATCTGCCGCGCAAGCCGGAACGAGTCGCCGGTGAAGTCCGCGAACTTGAAGACCTCGTCCCGCTGATAGTGATGGCCGAGGATGACGAGCCGGTTGCCAAGCGTGCGCCTGGCCGCGGTGATACGCGCATCCATCTCGGCGTCGGACAGGCCGAGATAGCGCTCGGGCAGCGGCTGCCGCTCGGCGATGTTCTGCTTCTCGAAATCCGTGAGGACGTGCAGGAAGGATGGCACTGGGCTGATGGGGTGCGCGTCAGACCGCGGCCGGGACGGGCGCGCCCGCGGCCTGCGGAATGCTGACGATGTTGTACAGCGTATCGCGTTCGAGCGGCTCGCGGCCGGCGGCCCGCACCAGCCGCGCGATCTCGGAGGTGGTCATGGCCTCGGGCGCCGCCGACCCGGCCATGTGGTAGATCTTCTCCTCCTGCACGGTGCCGTCGAGGTCGTCGGCGCCGAACCACAGCGCGAGCTGCGCGAGCTCGACACCCGTCGCAATCCAGAACGCCTTCACGTGCGGGATGTTGTCGAGCATCAGCCGCGCGACGGCGTGCACCTTCAGCGTGTCGGTGGAGGTCGGCGCCGGGAGCTTCCGCATCTGGTTGTTGTCGGGATGGAAGGCCAGCGGGATGAACGCCTGGAACCCGCCCGTCTCGTCCTGCAGCGTGCGGCAGCGGAGCATGTGGTCGACGCGCTCCTCCATCGTCTCGATGTGCCCGTAGAGCATCGTGACGTTGGTGCGCAGACCCAGCCGGTGGGCCGTGCCGTGGATCGCCAGATACCGGTCGGCGCCGCACTTGTCGTGGCAGATCTTCTTCCGCACGCGCTCGGCGAAGACCTCGGCGCCGCCGCCCGGCAGGGAATCCAGCCCCGCGGCCATCAGCTCGCGCAGCACCTGCTCGTCGGTCATACCGTACAGGTCCGCGAAGAAGGCGATCTCGACGGCCGTGAAGCACTTCAGGTGGATGCCCGGCCGCACGCGCTTCATGCCGGCGAGCAGCTCCGTGTAGTAGCTGAACGGCAGGTCCGGGTGCAGGCCGTTGACGATGTGCACCTCGGTCAGCGGCTGGTTCGCGCGGCTCCGCAGCTTCTCCCACGCCTCCTCGAGGCTCATCGTGTAGGCCGAGGGCGCCGTCGGCTCCAGCCGCGAGAACGAGCAGAACAGGCACGTGGCCACGCAGACGTTGGTGGCCTCGAGGCGCAGGTTGTAGTTGAAGTAGGTGCGCCCGGCGTGACGCTTCTCGCGCTCACGGTTGGCGAGGGCGCCGAGCGCCAGCAGGTCGTCGCACGCGAACAGGCGGACGCCGTCCTCGAACGTCAGACGTTCGCCGGCCTCGAGCTTCGCCGCAATGTCACCGAGGCCCGCGGCCTGCACGCGTGGAGTCATCTGGGAGTCGTTCGAATTTTACCGTGCTAAGATGGCCCCCTCAAACTGACACCGCCCGAGGTTCAGGGGAAGTGGGTGGAAATCCCACACGGTCCCGCCACTGTAAGCGGAGCAATCCGCGAGTCAGGCGACCTGCCCTTCGGTGCTTTGTCCCATTTCTGGCGCGATGGACGCCGGGAGGACGCTGATGCTCCGCTCGTTTTCGCTCGTTTTCTCACTTCTCCTCATAACCTCGTCCGCCTTCGCCGGCGTCGTCCGCGGCACGGTGACCGACCCGGACGGGCGGCCGACGCCCGGCGCCCGCATCGTCGTCCGCGGCACGCTCGCCGCCGCCGCCGAGACCACCACGGACGCCCAGGGCCGCTTCGAGACCCCGAACGTGCCGGACGGCGCGTACGACCTGCACGTGATCCTGGACGGCTTCTCCGCTGACGTGCAGCGCGTCGAGGCCGCCGCGTCCTCGCCGGACGTCGCCGTGCGGCTGCGCCTGAGCGCGCTGGCCGAATCCGTCGTCGTGTCCGGCGCGCAGACGGACCTGCCGCTCAGCCAGGCGGCCTCGACGATCTCCGTCATCACCGGCACCGAGATCGCCGCCCGCCAGCTCCGCACGCCGGGTGATGCCCTCGCGTATGTGCCCGGGCTCTCCGTGGCGCGCAACGGCAGCGCCGGCACGACCACGTCGGTCTTCACCCGTGGCGGCGAATCGGACTTTACGCTCGTCCTGCTCGACGGCATCCGCGTGAACTCGTTCGGCGGCGGCGTGGACCTCTCGGCGATTCCGCTCGTGGACGTCGAGCGCATCGAGATCGTCCGCGGCCCGCAGAGCGC
>JBFXBH010000010.1:0-1428 GCA_050183355.1 Vicinamibacterales bacterium
GTGCACCGGGTCCGCGTGCATCCGCGGGTGCCACAGCATCGACACGCTGAGTGACGGCAACGTGAACGGCAGCGTGAAGGTGTCCATGCCGGCACGCAGGGCGGCCGTGTGCCGCTCGGGGACGGTCGCCACCAGGTCCGAGCCGCGGGCGACGGCGATCGCCGTCGCGAACCCGCTCACGGTCGTCAGCACCCGCCGTTCGAGGCCGAGCGCGCCAAGCGCCTCTTCCACCCACCCCTGATCGACGGTCTGGCGCGAGACGCCGATGTGGCCGGCCGCGGCGTAGCTGGCCGGGGTCACACGCTTCTTTCGCAGGGCGTGCCCCGTCCGCACCACGCCGACCATCCGGTCAGCGAAGAGCGGCACCTGCCGCAGTTCCGGACTCGTGGCCGCATCCACGACGCCGGTTTCCAGGTCCACGCTGCCGTCCCGCAATCCGGCCGCATCCCGCGTCTGCCTCGCGACGAATCGCAGGCGGATCCCGGGAGCGTCCTGCATGACGCGCTCGAGCAGCGCCGCGCCGAAGGTCTCCACGAACCCCTCGCTCGTCCTGATCGTGAAGGTGCGCGCGATGCGCCGCAGGTCCGGCGCCGCGCTCGGCAACAGGACGGCCTGCGCCTCCTGAATCAACTGGTCGACGCGGTCGCGCATCTCGATCGCGCGCGGCGTCGGCACGAGCTTCCGGCCGGCCTTGACGAGGATCGGATCCCCCACCGTGTCCCGGGCCCGCGCGAGCGCCCGGCTCATGGCCGACGGACTCAGGTGCAGGCGCTGCGCCGCCCGGACGACGCTGTGCTCGCTCAGCACGGCGTGAAGCACGAACAACTGGTTCAGGTCAGGGGTCGGCATGCGTGGACGATGGCACGCACGGACGACAGGCGTCAAACGCACGCCTGACGTGCATACGTTGCGTCTTCCGCCAGCCGTGAACCGTCGCTACGCTGACTGCCGTTGGCGGTTGTTGACGCGCCACACGCAACGAAAGGACCTGGCCATGGTGAAGCTGCGCACCGGACTCATCGCATCCGTCCCCGCTCTGCTGTTGGTGCTCGCGATCGTCCCGGTCGTGGCTGCCCTCGTCCTGCTGGCTGGTCTGATGACCGGTCAGGCCACCGCCGAGAAGGCGCGGTTCTTCGACCACCCGTGGCCGATCACGCTCCACATCCTCGCGGTGGTGCCGTACGCGCTGCTCGGTGCGCTCCAGTTCGCACCGGCACTTCGGCGGGGCGGCTGGCACCGCGTCGCGGGCACGGCGCTCGTGCCGCTGGGCCTGGTCAGCGCGCTGACCGGACTCTGGATGACCCTGGTCTATCCATGGCCGGCCGGTGACGGCGAGGCGGTGTATCTGATGCGGCTGGCGGTGGGCGTCGCGATGACGTTCGCGGTCGTGCGAGGGACGGCCCTGCTGCGGCAGCACGACTACGCCGC
>JBFXBH010000010.1:1528-16065 GCA_050183355.1 Vicinamibacterales bacterium
GCCGCATTCGCGAATCTGCGGCGCTGGCTCGCCCCTGGCGGCCGCGTCGCGTTCGCGGTCTGGGGCCCATTGGACGACAACGCCTGGATGGCCGCCACACACGCGGCGGTCGCTGACGTGATCGACCTGCCCCCGCTGGAATCGGCCGAGCCGGGCCCATTCCGATACGGAGACGCCGAGTCCCTCGTATCGCTCCTCGCGCGGGCCGGATTCGTGGACGTGACGGTCACAGACTGGCGGCAGCCGCTGGCCGTTGGCGGCGGGCTGCGCGCGCCGGACGCGGCGGCATTTGCCGTGGCCGCCTTCTCCTCGTTCGCCGAACTGCTGTCAGACGCCGGAGGCGACGCGGCGCTCCGGGCCTGCCGCGGGCTGACGGAGCGGTTTGCGCCCTACGAGCGGGACGGGGTCATCCTGATGCCGGCCCGCGTGCACATCATCGCGGGGCGGTCCGCCACACTCGGGGAGCACCGGCCATGAACGCCAGCGTCGAGCTTGGCCTGCGCGCCGTACTCCTCGGGACCGGGGCCACGCTGACGATGGACCTGTGGGGCCTCGTGCTGAAACGGTTCGGCGTGCCGTCATTGAACCTCGCCCTGCTCGGCCGGTGGGTCGGTCACCTGCTCCGGGGGCGCTGGCGGCACGTGAGCATCGCCGCGGCCGCGCCCGTCAACGGGGAGGCGTGGATCGGCTGGAGCGCGCACTACGCGATCGGCATCGCGTTCTCAGCGCTCCTGCTGGGGATGTTCGGTGTGGAGTGGGCCAGGTCCCCGTCGCTGACCCCGGCGCTGCTCGTCGGGATCGTCACGGTGGTCGCGCCGTGGTTCATCCTGCAGCCCGGGATGGGCGCCGGCATCGCGTCCCGGAAGACACCGGCACCGCTGTTCAATGCGCTGAAGAGTCTGGTGACGCACACCGTCTTCGGGCTCGGTCTCTACCTGACGGCGCGCCTTGCCGCATCGGTTCTTCCTGGCTGGCGGTAACGCCGCGGACCCCGGCGACGCCGCGAAAGATTCCCCGGCCAGCCGGGAGGAATCCGAGACTCCTCGCCTGGTCGCCCGCCATTGCCGCCCGATCCTTCGGCATCGCGGCACGTGCCCCGCTGGCACGCTCGATGCCTTCTTGCTCCGGTCGCGCCCTGGCGGCGCCATCGAGGAGGACGGCATGTCACGACGGAACACCGGGACGCTCGGCTGCGCGCTGGCAGCGCTACTTGTCATCGGCGCGTGCAGCGCGCCACAGCAGCAGGCCGCGCCGGCGCCGGCACCCGCCCCGGCCGCACCCACCCCGCCGGTGGTGAAGATGCCGGTCAGCATCAACGCCGCGATGGTGCGGCTGGTGGATCACTCGGCGCACGACCTGTGGGACCTCGAGCGCGCGGGCCGGCAGCCGAAGACCGAGAAGGATTGGGAGGACGCGGAGCATCACGCGACGCAGATGGTGCTGGCGGCCGCCACGATCCGTCTGGAGGGCACGGGCCCCCAGGATCGTCTCTGGGTGAGCGACGAGAAGTGGCACAGCGCGGCGCAGGCGATGTCGGAGGCGAGCCGGGCGGCGCTCACGGCGGCGGAGGCCCGCAACTTCGACGGGCTCGTGGCCGCGAACGGCCAGCTGGTCGAGGCGTGCGAGGCGTGCCACAAGGCGTTCAAGCCGGCGCTGCCGAGCGAGGGCATCCTGCACCCGCACGTGCACTGAGGCCCACGACCGTCACAGGGCGGGCGGGCCCCGGTCAGGGCCGGGGCGCGCCCGTGGCTGTGCGGGCGATCTCGGCATTGAGCTCCGCGCCAGCGAGCACGGCAATGCCGGACACGTAGAACCAGAGCAGCAGGACGATCACGCCACCGACGGTGCCGTACGCCCCTTCGTAGTCGGTGAAGCGCGCGATGTAGACCTTGAACGCGAGGGAGATGAGCACCCAGAGCGCCGTCGCGGCCACGGCGCCCGGCAGAATCCGGGTGACGCGGTGCCGGGTGTCCGGCCCGAAGCGGTACAGCAGGCCGATTCCGGTGGCCACGAGGAGCACCACGATCGGCCACTGCACGGCAAGCCAGGCCCACTCGAACGGCCGCCCCCACCCCGTCGAGCGGCCGAGCCAGGCCGCCACGGCGGGCCCGGCCAGCACCAGCGCGAACGCCGCGAGGATCAGCAACGTCACGCCGAGCATGAGCGCCACGGCGATGAGGCGCACCGTCCACCAACTGCGCCGGTCGTCCACGCCGCACGCGCGATTCAGCGCGCCCACGATCGCCCCGAAGGCCGCGGAGCTGCTCCAGATCGCGGCGGCCCCGCCGAAGGTGAGCAGGCCGCCGTCCCCGCTGTTGGCGAGCCGCTGCATCTGCCCCTGAATCAGCGCCACGATCGGCGGAGAAGCGAACGGGGCGAGCAGCCGGCCCGCGTCGTCGGTCAGGTTCCCGAGCGGAAAGAAGCTGCCCAGCGCGAGCAGGAACAGGAGCGACGGAAAGAGGGCGAGGAAGAAATAGAAGGAGAGCTGCGCGGCCAGGCCGGGCACGTCGTCGTCGATCACGGCACGCCACGTCCGGGCGGCGACGTCGCGCCACACGCGCAGGGTGTTGGGGGGCACCGGGCCATTCTGCGTCAGGTCGCCCGCGAGGGCGGCAGGGGCGACGCGAACGCCTGAGGTTATCGACCGGAGTGCGCGACGACGCCGATCGCTTCGAGCGTGCGCGGCTGGGCCAGTCCGAGTGCCAGACCGCACGCGACGACCAGCACGGCCAGCCGGATGGCCGCGGCCTGACGCCGCGCGCGGCAGACGGCGTCGTGGATGTCGGTCTCCCCGGGGCGCTCGTCCTCGTAGTTCACGGGATCGAGGGCCTCGATCGCGTCCAGCTCCTCGCAGCTCACGCCAGCCTCACGCACCCTCAATCGGCTGGTCCGGCACGGCCTTGAATCCGGGCCCGGTGCGCCGTCCGGGCACCGCGCGGTGCGGCTACACGCCGGCGAGCCGGAGGATGCCCGGCAGCACGACGGCGCTGCTGAAGATCTCCCGCGCCAGCCCGCGTGCGTCGCGCGCGGCCCGGGCGTAGTCCGCCTCGACGCGGTCGAGCGCGGCGGCGGCCTCGTCCACGGTGCGGAAGAACTGCAGGCCGGGCGTGGCGGGCAGGTGCGCGGCGGCGCCGGTGTCCTGCACGACGGCGGGCCGGCCGCTGGCCAGGTAGCAGATGGTGCGGTCGCTGACCCACCCCGAGCGCGCCTTCACGTAGGCGGGCTTGGCGCAACTGAACTCCCCGCGCGAGGCCTGCACGTAGGCCCGGTACTGCTCGGGCGTGCTGACCACGGACTCGGGCGCGCACACGTGCCAGCCGTGCTCGGCGAGCCGCGCGAGGTCGGCGGTCTCGGACGGGTGGATGTTGGCGGCGAGTTCGAGGGAGGCGCGCGTGCGGCCGGGCAGGTCGAGCACCTCCATGAAGCTCGTGCGCTTGTTGCAGTCGTACGTCTCGCCGTCGAGGAACGCGTACTCCTGGCTCCACCACTGCGTCACGGTGGTGAAGCGCTGGCCGGCGCCGGCCTGCACGGGCCACGACGGCAGGTGCACGACGGGCCAGACCTTGTGCCACGTCACGTCGCCGAGCGGCACGGGGGAATCCGGCGCGCCGAGGTGTTGGCCGATCGTGACGTGCACGTCGTGCGTGCCGATGCCGAAGTCCCACTGTCGGCCCCAGATCTGAAACGGTCCGGGGTCGATGTCCATCAACACGGTGCGCCCGAACTCGGGCCGTACGGCCTTCGGCACGCTCTCGGCGAGATTGAGCAGCACGCCGTCGCGACAGCGCGCGGCCAGTTCGGTGGCGGGCATGCCGTGCACGACGCGGTGGCCGGGCGTGTCGTAGCCGGACGGGAACTCGACGAGGATCACGCGGTCCGCCACGCCGAGCCGCCGCGCGGCGTCGAGGAACGTGTCGCGGAACAGCCGGTCGGTCGCGGGGTCACCGGTGGTCGCGCACAGCTCGAGCCACCACGCGTCCACGCCGAGGTCGCGCAGGCCGAGCAGGTACTGCAGGGGCACCCAGTAGTTGCCGCCGCCGTTCGGATACTTGGCCACGAAGGCGGAGCCGACGAACACGGGCGCACCGGGCGCGGACATCAGCCCGATCATAGCGGCCGGTCACGACGTCAGACGCGCGTGCCACAATGACCGGGGCCGAGGACGCGCTGCCGCCGCGGCCCTCCGGACCCGCGCATGCCCACGCTCTCCGCCCTCTCCCGCCGTCACCTGCTGCTGGCCGTGCTCGCGGCGGCGATCGCCTGGACCACGTGGTTCAGCGGAGCGGGACGCCTCGGCCTCATCGGGCCGGACGAGCCGCGGTATGTCTCCATCGCGCGCGCGATGGCCGAATCCGGCGACTGGGTGACGCCGCGTCTCAACGGCGAGCCGTGGTTCGAGAAGCCGGTCCTCTACTACTGGGGCGCGGCGGCCGCCTTCTCGATCGCGGGCGAATCCGAAGCGGCCGCGCGGGCGCCGTCGGCGATCGCCCTCGTGCTGGCGGCGCTGGCGCTCGTCGGGCTGGCGGCGCGGCAATCCGGCGGCGCGGCGCTGGCCCTCGCGTTCGTGCTGCCGTCGATGCTGGCCCCGCTCGCGTTCGCCCGGGCGGCCAGCACGGACATGGTGTTCGCGGCGATGCTGACGCTCGCGTTCGCGGCCGGGGCGCGGCTCGCGGAGCTGCTGGCCGCGGAGGGTGACGGCCTGGGCGCGGTCGGCCGCGGGCGCGAGCAGCGCACGTGGCGGCTGGCCTGGGGCGTGGCGCTGGGGTGTGCCGTGCTGGCCAAGGGGCCCGCGGCGCTGCTGCTCGCCGGCGCGAGCGTGGCGGCATGGGCGCTGCTGCGGCGGCGCTGGCAACTGGCCTTCTCGTTCGCGCACCCGCTCTCGCTCGCCGCCTTCGCGGCGGTCGCGCTGCCGTGGTACGTGCTCTGCGCCGTGCGCAACCCGGAGTTCCTGCGCGTGTTCCTGTTCGAGCACAACGTGCAGCGCTTCCTGACGCCGGTCTTCGCGCACGAGCAGCCGTGGTGGTACTTCGGCGGCGTGCTCGTGGCGGGCCTGCTGCCGTGGACGGTGCTGCTGGTGCCGGCGGTGCGCGACGCCTGGCGCGGCACAGCCGGCCGCGCCACCAGCGGCGCCGTGCCGCTGCTGGCGCTCTGCTGGGCGGTGGTGCCGTTTGTGTTCTTCAGCGTCTCGCGCTCGAAGCTGCCGGGCTACATCCTGCCGATGTTCCCGCCGCTGGCCTTCCTGATCGCGCAGTCGCTGGCGCGGGCGCTGGAGTCCCCGGGTCGCGCGCGCGGGCCGCTGGCCGGCGTGGGCGCCACGCTGCTGGCCGTGGGCGCCGCGCTCGCGCTGGCCGCGCGGGCGCTCGTGCCGGAGTTGTACGCACCGGCCGTGGAGGCGCTCGGGGTGCCCACGTGGGGTGTCGCCATCGCCGCGACGGGCGTGGGCATCGCGCTTCTGGCGTTGCGCCGGCGGGGCTGGCTGGCGCTGGGCCTCACGGCAACGGTGATGGCCCTGCTGGTCGTGGGCGTGACCACGCGGATCATGCCGGCGCTCGACCCGCTGCTGACGTCGAGGGCCGCGGCGGCGGCCGCGATCCGCGAGGCGCGCGGGGGGCCGATCTACGAGTTCGGGCTCGAGCGGACGATGGACTTCGGCCTCGACTACTACCTGCGGCGCGACGTGCCGGAGTGGTCGCCGGAGGCCGGCGAAGGCGTGGTGGTCGTGAGGGCAACGACGGCCACGACCTTCGCGGCCAGCGGCTACATGGTGGAGATCGCGGAGCGCATCTCCCCCGACGCGGTGATCACGAACGTACGGCGCCTCGACTCGGTGCGCTTCCTGCGCCTGAACTGACCGCGCGGGTGACGCGGCCGCGGCGCCGGCTCAGCGCAGGCCGAGGGCGTGGCGCGCGGCGATCTGCGCGCGGCGGCGACGGCGCGTGGCGTCCTCCAGCACCTGCGCCAGCGGCAGCGCCGACTGGCTGGCGTCCCAGCCGTGGGCGCGCCGCTCGGCCACGGCGTGGCGGCGATCCAGCTCCATGCGGAAGCACTCGAAGCACAGCGTTCGGCTGTGCTCGCGGCGCCGGCCGTCCCGGAAGCCGTAGCGGGCCTCCCGGGCGCGACAGCCCGCGCAGACGTGGTCGCCGGAGCGGTCCACGCGCATGGGCCGCGTGGGCACGGGCGGCATCGGGGCAACGGGGGTGAGCGGTTCGTAGAGTGCGAGTTGCATGCCCCTAGCCTACGAACGGGCTGTGACAGACTAGGTCACATGGCAATCGGGCCGGTTTATGAGGCCGAAAGCGAGATTGCGGCGCTCTTCCAGCTCCCGCCGGAGGCCTTCGTCAACGCGCGCAATGCGCTGGCCGCGTCGCTGAAGAAGGACGGCCACGCGGAGGCCTCGGCGCGGGTGAAGGCGCTCCCCAAGCCGCCCGTGTCCGTGTGGGCGGTCAACCAGCTCCACTGGCGGCGCACGCCGGTGCTCGACCGGCTGATCGCGGCCGGCGACCGCTTCCGCCAGACGCAGACGGCGCGATTGACGGGCGGCGGGGCGGACCTGCGCGAGTCGTTCGACGAGCGCCGTGATGCGCTCGCGGCCGCGGTGTCGGCCGTGACGGAGATCCTCCGCGCGAGCGGGCACACCCCCTCCCCCGACCTCCTGCGCCGCATCACGACGACGCTCGAAGCGCTGGCCACGCTCGGCACGACGGCGTTCGCCCCGCCGCGCGGCCGCCTGATCGCCGACCTGGCGCCGCAGGGCTTCGAGGCGCTCTCCGCGCTGATTCCGCGGGGCGCCGCAGCCGGTCCGGACGATGCGTCCACCGAACGCGGCGCCGTCGTGCCGTTCGGCCCGCCGGGGACGCGTGCCGCCGACGGCGCGGCGCCGACGGCCGCACAGGTCCGGCGCGACGAGCAGGCAGCGCGGGCCGCCGCCGCGCGGGCGCTGCGCGCGCTGGAGCGCGAGCTGGCCGTCGCGCAGACGGCGCTGAAGCGGGCCCAGGTCGCGATGAAGGCGGCGACGGCCAGGGCGAAGGCGGCCACGCGGGCCCGGGCCGCGATCGAACGCACGAAGGCGACGGTGGATCGCCGCCACGCCGCCGCCACGGGCAAGGCGGAGGCCGCCCTGGCCGCGGCGCACGCGCGGGCGCGGGCCGCCGAGGAGGCGGCCGAGGCGGTGCAGCAGGCGGAGCGCGGCGTGCGGCTGGCGCGCGAGCGGGCCGAGGGACGCTAGGCCGCGAACGGGCCGGGCCTCACCGGCGCTGGAGGCGCAGCGCCGCGGCCACGATCGGCTTCGCCCAGCCGGGCACGTCGATGGGCGGGCACATGCCGGTGATCCGTCCGCGCGTCATGTGGAGCACGAGGAGCAGCTCGGGCGCGTGGCCGGTGGCGGGGTCTGCCTCGGCGCTGTTGTCGAAGAGCCGCAGCTCGGTCAGGCGCGGCAGCAGGCGCAGCAGGTTCGCGCGGCTGGCGTTGTATCGGTCGCGAATCTTCTCGTCCGGAATGTCGTGACCACCTTGCGACACGCGTGCCCGCACCCGGGCGATGTGGCGGTCCGGGGAGTCCAGTCCGACGAACCAGATGCGGACTTCCAGGCCCTCGTCGAGAGCCTGTTCCAGCAGTGCCGTGATGGTGTGTCCGCCGAGCGTCGTCTCGAACGCGAAGGTCAGGCGTTCAGCAATGGTGCGCTCGAGCCGAAGCTTTCCGTGCATCCATGCGGAACTGTTGGCGTCGGCTTCGGAAACGTCCGGGCGCAGGGCACGAATACGCCGGGTCGCTTCGTCGGGATTGAAGTAGTTGGTACCGTCCCGGCGCAGCGTAGCACCGGCGACGCTGCTCTTCCCGGCCCCGTTCGTTCCCGCGAGAACGTAGATCCGGCCAGGATCGCGATTAGCCACGCTGCCGGTGATAGGCCGCCGCGGCGCGCCCCATCTCCTTCGGCGAACGATTGAACGCCGTCTTCATGGCCGCGCGGCTTTCGGGTGTCTGCATGGACGCCAGCAACGCGTCGAACTCGGCCGTCAGCTCGGGGATATCCGGCACACGCCTGGCCGTCAGCGCCTCGTACTCGGATATCGGGAGCAGTACCGCCTTGGCCGTGCTGTGACGCGTGATGACGACCGTCCGGCCCTGGATCGCCCCTTCCAGCAGCGGGCCGAAGCGCGTCTTCGCCTCGGTGGCGGTCACCGTCAGCGGGGTTTCGCGGACGAGCGACACGGTGGAGCCGGGCGTCCTGGACTTCTGATCGTAACGGGCCATATGCACATTATGGCCATTTCGACCTCTTCGGGCAAGGCTCCGGATCAGGCGTCCCCGGCGCTGCCGACCCCCATGGCGCCGCTCCAGCGATGCGCTTCCGGCAGTTCGACGTCGAACTGGTCGAGCACGCGCTCGACGGTGTGCTGCACGAGGTCGTCCACCGTGCGGGGCAACTGGTAGAAGGCGGGGACCGGCGGCAGCACGACGGCGCCGGCCCGCGTGGCCGCCAGCGCGTTCTCGAGGTGGATGGCCGAGAGGGGCGCCTCGCGCAGCAGCAGCACCAGCTTCCGGCGCTCCTTCAGCACGACGTCCGCGGCGCGATGAATCAGGCTGTCGCCGAAGCCGTGGGCGATGGCGGCGAGCGTCTTGGCGCTGCACGGGGCGACCACCATGCCGTCGGTGCGGAAGGACCCGCTCGAAATGGCCGCGCCCATGTCGCCCGACGCGTAGACCTCCGTGGCCAGCGCCTCCACGTCGCGGCGCGTCATCTGCATCTCGTGGAGCAGCGTTCGCGCGCCCCACTGACTGATGACCAGGTGCGTCTCCACGCCCGCCGCCCGGAGCCGCTCGAGCAGGCGCACGCCGTACACCACGCCCGTGGCCCCGGTGATGCCGACGATGACACGGCGCGGCCGCATGCCTGGATCCTACTGCACCGGTCTGCGCGGGCAGAGAACTGGCCTAAACTGTAGGGACCCGTCGGGCACCACCGTGCCGCGGAGCATCCCCATGCATCACACAGTCGTCGCCCTCGTGGAAGACAAGCCCGGCGTCCTCGAACGCGTCTCGTCGCAGTTCCGGCGCCGCTCGTTCAACATCGTGTCGGTCAGCGCCGGCCGCACCGCCCCCGGCATGTCCTGCATCACGGTCGTCGTGGACAGCGACAAGCGGTCGGTGGACCGCGTGATTGCCAGCATCAGCAAGGTCGTCAATGTGCTCCAGGTGGAGGACCTCGGCGACCGGCGCGCCGTCGCGCGCGACATGGCGCTCGTCAAGGTGGCCAGCGCCCCGGCGAACCGGAGCCTCGCGGACCGCTTCGTCATCGAGGGCCGCGCGCGCCTGATCGACAGCGGCGAGAACAGCATCACGCTCGAACTGACCGGCGGCCCCGAACAGATCGACGCCGCCATCCGTGAACTCGAAGCGCTGGGCATCATCGAGATGGTGCGCAGCGGCGGCATCGCGCTCGGACGCGGTGACGAAACCCTGAAGCGATAGGACTCCGACAGATGGCACGCATGTATCACGACTCGGACGCGGACCTCGCCCTGATCCAGGCGAAGAAGGTCGGCGTCATCGGCTACGGCTCGCAGGGGCACGCCCACGCGCTCAACCTCAAGGAGAGCGGCGTCGACGTGCGCGTCGGCCTTCCGGTCGCGAGCAAGTCGAACGCGAAGGCGCAGGCGGCCGGGCTCACCACCGGTCCCATCGCCGATGTCGCGCAGTGGGCGGACGTTCTGATGCTGCTCGTACCGGACACGCGGCAGGCGGACGTCTACGAGCGCGAGATCAAGCCGTCGCTGACGGCCGGCAAGATGCTGATGTTCGCGCACGGCTTCAACATCCGCTTCAACTGCATCGTGCCGCCGAAGGACGTGGACGTGACGATGGTCGCGCCCAAGGGCCCCGGGCATCGCGTGCGCGAGGTCTTCAAGGAGGGCGGCGGCGTGCCGGCGCTGCTGGCCGTGCACCAGGACGCCACGGGCCACGCGCACGCGCTCGCCCTCTCCTACGCGAAGGCGATCGGCGCCACGCGCGGCGGCGTCATCGAGACCACGTTCGCCGAGGAGACCGAAACGGACCTGTTCGGCGAGTCGGCCGTGCTGTGCGGCGGCGTCAGTGAGCTGATCAAGGCCGGCTTCAAGACGCTGACCGACGCCGGCTACCAGCCGGAGATCGCGTACTTCGAGTGCCTGCACGAGATGAAGCTCATCGTGGACCTGATCTACCGCGGCGGGCTGAACTACATGCGCTACTCGGTCAGCGACACGGCCGAGTTCGGCGACTACACGGGCGGGCCGCGCATCGTCACGGACGCCACCCGCGCCGAGATGAAGAAGATGCTCGACGAGATCGTCGACGGCAGCTACGCGAAGCGCTGGATCGAGGAGAACCGGAACGGCCGCCCGTGGTTCAACGCCACGCGGGCCGCCGAGCAGCGCCAGCCAGTCGAGCGGGTCGGCGCGGAGATCCGCGCGATGATGCCGTTCCTGGATCCGGTGACCGTGACGCCGGACGAACAGCAGTAACGGGGAACCATGGCTGACGACGCCTCGCAGGGACGGGACGCACAACTCACGCGGCTGCGCTCGGAGCTCGACGCGATCGACGCCCGCATCGTCGAGGCGCTGGCGGACCGCCTGCGGGTGATCGGCGTCATCGCCGCGTTCAAGGAAACGCAGGCCGGTCAGATCCGCGACGAAGCCCGCGAGAGCCAGTTGCTCGAGCGGATCGCCGCGCACGCGAAGGACCTGCGGCTCGACCCGCACTTCGTCACGCGGCTCTTCCGCGAGATCCTGGACTACTCCGTCCGCCGGCAGCAGGACCACCTGCTCGCCCGCGAGCGCGGCCCCGACCAGCCGATCATCGTGGCCTACGCCGGCACCGAGGGCGCCTGGGCCCACCTGGCCGCGCAGCGGCATTTCTCGAGCCACGGCGCGGGCGTCGAGTTCCGCCCGGTGGAATCGTTCAAGGCCGTCGCGGAGACGGTCCGGAGCGGCGGCGCCCACTTCGGCATGCTCCCGATCGAGAACTCGACGGCCGGCTCCATCAACGAGAACTACGACATCCTCGCCACGACCGAGCTGGCGCTGGTCGGCGAGGAGATCCAGCCGGTCGACAACTGCCTGATGACGGTCGGCCCGATCCCGCTCGACCAGGTGCGGCGCGTGCTCTCGCACCCGCAGGCGATCGCCCAGTGCTCGCAGTTCCTCGCGGGCCTGCCGCACGCGAAGGTCGAGGCGTTCACGAACACGGCGCTGGCCGCCCGCAAGGTGCGCGACGACCAGGATCCGGCGCAGGCCGCGATCGGCAGCGCGGAGGCCGCGCGCATCTGGGGCCTGACGATCGTCGCGAAGGGGATCAACGACCAGACGGAGAACTTCACGCGCTTCGTCGTCGTGGGGCCGCGGCACCTGCCGTGCGACCCGCGCATCGCCTGCAAGACGTCGCTGATCTTCGTCACGCGGCACGAGCAGGGCGCGCTGGTGGCCTGCCTGAACGTGCTGGCCACGCGCGGCCTGAACCTGACCAAGCTCGAGTCGCGCCCGCGGCCCGGCGCGCCGTGGGAGTACGTGTTCTACGTGGACTTCGAGGGCAACCTGAAGTCGGAGCAGGTCGAATCCGCCCTCAAGGAGCTGACCGCGCACGTGATCTCGCTGAAGGTGCTCGGCTGCTACCCGATCCGCACCGCGCGCCGCCCGACACCGCCCGTCGAACCCACGGAGATCCGCTAGTGTCCGGCCCGACAGCCTCGGCTCCGATCAACCGCTACAGCGCGCGCGTCACGCAGCCGAAGAGCCAGGGCGCCTCGCAGGCGCAGCTCTACGGCGTGGGCCTGACCGACGCGGACCTCGCGAAGCCGCAGGTCGGCATCTGCTCGATGTGGTACGAGGGCAACACGTGCAACATGCACCTCGACACGCTGGCGGCGGCCATCCGGAAGGCCACGCCGGCGGCCGGCGTCGTCGGCATGCGCTTCAACACGATCGGCGTCAGCGACGCGCTCTCGATGGGCACCAACGGCATGAGCTTCTCGCTGCCCTCGCGCGACATCATCGCGGACTCGATCGAGACGGTCATGAGCGCGCAGTGGTACGACGCGCTGATCGCCGTGCCCGGCTGCGACAAGAACATGCCGGGCGCGCTGATGGCCATGGCCCGGCTGAACCGGCCGTCGCTGATGGTCTACGGCGGCACGATCCGCGCCGGCGTCGCGCTCGGGAAGCCGGTGGACGTCGTGTCGGCGTTCCAGTCCTACGGCGAGCTGATCGCGGGCCGCATCACCGAGCAGGAGCGTCAGGAGATCGTGCGGCACAGCTGTCCGGGCGCGGGCGCCTGCGGCGGCATGTACACGGCCAACACGATGGCGTCGGCCATCGAGGCGCTCGGGATGTCACTGCCGGGCAGCTCGTCGACGCCGGCCGAGGACCCGCTGAAGCTGCAGGAGTGCGCGGCGTCGGCCGCGGCGATCCGCCTGCTGCTCGAACGCGACATCAAGCCGCGCGACATCATGACGCGCGCCGCCTTCGAGAACGCGATGGTGGTCGTGATGGCGCTCGGCGGCTCGACCAACGCCGTGCTGCACCTGATCGCGATGGCGAAGGCTGCCGGCGTGGCGCTGACGCTGGACGACTTCCAGGCCACGAGCGACCGCATCCCGTTCCTCGCCGACCTGAAGCCGAGCGGACGCTACGTCGAAGAGGACCTGCACAAGGTCGGCGGCACGCCGGGCGTCATGAAGTACCTGCTCGAGCGCGGCCTGCTGGACGGCAGCTGCCTGACGTGCACGGGCAAAACCCTCGCCGAGAACCTGGCGTCGGCCCCGGCGCTCGCGTCGGGCCAGGACGTCGTGCACCCGCTGGAGCAGCCGATCAAGCCGAGCGGCCACATCCAGATCCTCTACGGCTCGCTCGCCCCCGGCGGCGCCGTCGCGAAGATCACCGGCAAGGAAGGCGAACGCTTCGAGGGCGTCGCGGCGGTGTACGACGCGGAAGAGGACGTGCTGCACGGCCTCGAACGGAAGGAGATCGGCCCCGGCACGGTGGTCGTGATCCGCTACGAGGGTCCGAAGGGCGGGCCGGGGATGCCCGAGATGCTCACGCCCACGTCCGCGATCATGGGCGCCGGGCTCGGCAAGGATGTCGCGCTCATCACGGACGGCCGCTTCTCGGGCGGCTCGCACGGTTTCATCGTGGGCCACATCACGCCCGAGGCGCAGGACGGCGGCCCGCTCGCGCTCGTGCGGAACGGCGACCGCATCGTGATCGACGCGACGACCCGCCGAATGGACCTGCTGGTGGATGACGCCGAGCTGGCCCGCCGCCGCGCCGCGTGGGTCATGCCGCCCTACAAGGCCACACGCGGCGTGCTGGCGAAGTACATCCGGTCGGTCCGCACCGCCTCCGAGGGCTGCGTCACGGACGAGTAGCTGCCGCTCCGGTGCCCACCGGACGGCCGCGCCGCCGCGGCGCGCTATCATCAACGTCGTGTTCGGCCGTCAGCACAGCGGTTCCGTTCTCTGCACGTCGTGCGGCGTCCTCGTGGGCGTGGCCGACGCGACCTGCTACAACTGCGGCCGCCGCAACCCCGGCCTCTGGGGCTTCGCGCCGGTGCTGCGCAACTTCGGCCGCGACCTCGGCTTCGTGCCGTTCCTCATGGGGACGTGCGTGCTCGCCTTCGGCGCCAGCCTGCTGCTCTCGCGCGGCGAGATCGGCATGGGCGGCCTGTTCAGCCTGTTCTCGCCGAGCACCGAGGCGCTCTTCACCCTCGGCGCGAGCGGCGCCATTCCGGTGTTCCGGCTCGACCGCTGGTGGACGGTGCTCTCCGCGTCGTGGCTGCACGGCAGCGCGCTGCACATCTTCTTCAACCTGCTGTGGGTGCGGCAGCTCGCGCCGGCCACGGCCGAGCTCTACGGCGCCGGCCGGTCCGTGATCATCTACGTCGTGGCGGGCGTCGCCGGCTTCGCGCTGAGCTCGTTCGCCGGGGCCTACCTGCCCAACCTGCTGGTCCTGCGGGGCGGGCAGTTCTCGGTCGGCGCGTCCGCGTCGATCTTCGGCCTGCTCGGCGCGCTCGTGTACTACGGGCGCCGCACGGGCAGTTCCGCCGTGCACGGGCAGGCGATGTCGTGGGCGCTCACGATGGGCCTGTTCGGCCTGATCATGCCCGGCATCGACAACTACGCGCACGCGGGCGGCTTCGCCGCCGGCTACCTGGCGTCGCGCGTGCTCGACCCGCTGACGCCGGAGCGGATCGACCATCTCGCGATCGCGACCGGGTGCCTGGTCGCGTCGATGGCGGCGATCGCCTGGTCCGTCTACACCGTCCTCGGCTAGCCCGGGGTATGCTGCGAAGGCCGGGCCGGACCGGCCGCTTTCACTGGAGATTCCGTTGGCTGACGTGTTCGCACAGTTCGAGACTTCCGAAGGCTCCTTCACCATTCGCCTGTTCGCGGACGAGGCGCCGAACACCGTCGCCAACTTCGTCGGCCTTGCCGAGGGCAGCAAGACCTGGACGGACCCCCGCACCCGCCAGCCGTCGAACGCCCGGTACTACGACGGCCAGATCTT